>JAKVCM010000156.1 GCA_022448605.1 Puniceicoccaceae bacterium
CCGTCTCGTTTTGAAACGTAGGCTTGGATGCGGATGTGCTGGCCGGCGTAAATGCTACGTATCCAAGATCAGGCATTTCAGGGAGGCGGACGATGACTGGGTCGTCAGCTTCACCGCTTATGATGGCCAGCTTAGGCTTCAGCTCCATGGTGTTTCCGGTTGCAATAGCCTCCCCGTTAATGACTTTGGGATCGCCTGTAAGGACTGCACGCTCATCGGTAGGATAAAAAGTGACTTGCTCTCCGGTTGCGACCTGCCCGTTTTGCTCAATACGGACACCACCGCTAGCGACGATGTTTTTAACCTCGCCGACTTTGAGATCTAAATCCTCGGCTTCTGTGGTCTTAGTCTGATCGACCTTATTAGAAATAACAGTCATACGCGCCGATTGCATCTGTATGGCCCCGGACATGACTTCGACAGAGCCCTTAAAGAGAAAGTGGTTTTCTGTCGGCTTTTCACGCATAGTGATCATATCGGCTAGAATGATGGTATCAGAAGTCAGAGCAGAAGCTCCTAGAATACCAAGGCCGCCTGTTTCGATGAGAATCATCTGCGCTCGGCCTGCCGCTTTAGTGCCGGCGATCTCAATCTCGCCAGATTGGCTGCGAATGGTTTCTCCGCTCAAATAAGCTCCCTTCATGTCGATGCTGGCTGACCCCAAAAGATTAACAAGCTGTTCGCGAGGGAAGAACTCAGACTCGTCAGCATTGATCGTTTTGCCACTTTGAATGATCGTCACATCGTCGTGAGCGATGATCTGGCGAATGGAATCCAGCTCACCAGGCGCTAGCTTAGCGCCACTGCCACCCCGACCTTGGGGCACATCTGCCAGCGCAATAAGCGTCTCAGTCTTCAAGTCCATTTGATCGGAAGCGGCGTACACATTCCCATTAAATTCGAAGTAATATTCTTTCTTGGTCGTTCGTAGGAGGAGATGATCGCTATGGATTTCAGTTCCGCTTAGGTCACCATCGGTCTTTATCTCGCCCATGTCGACGAAGGCACCCGCGATTCCATGGGTGAATTTCACTACTGCATCCTGTTTAACTATGATTTCCTTATTGTCGCCCGACCACTTCCAACCAATGCCAGAAATTTTGAAATTCGCCCCGACAATCGCGATAGGACTTTCGGAATAGCCTCGGTTTTCCTGCAAAAGCAGCGTGCCTTGGGGGCTATCCATCGAAAGCTCTAAGGCCATGCGTTCGTCGCCAGAATAAATACGCATTGCCATTTGTTTGACGCTTATTTGTTCGTCCCTGTCGTAAATACCCTGGTCCCCTTGCAGCATCCACATGGTATAACCGTTATCGCCGAAGCGCGGGAGGCGAAAGTTTTTAATCGGAGCGTTGGGTGTCATCTGCGAGTAGAGCGAAGCAGTGACGAAACAGAGAAGGGAAACTGTAAGAAATCGCGAGTAACGCATAAACGCAACCAAACCCACAGAGGGCTCCGGGTTCCAGCCTTAATTGTCTATATTATGGTCGAGTCGCCAAATCCCCAAGACGGAATTGTGAGACTGCAATAGCCTACTAGGACTCTTTTTTAGGAAGCACGGCTTTCACGTGTAGGTCACGCAGTTGCTTTTCGGTCGCGATGCCTGGGCTCTGCGTCATCATTTCCTGCCCCTTTTGGTTCTTCGGGAAGGCAATGACATCGCGAATACTCGAACGCTGCCCAAGAATTGTGCAAATACGGTCGAGCCCAAAGGCGATACCGCCGTGAGGCGGTGCCCCGTATTCAAAGGCCTTGAGCATATAGCCGAAACGGCTTTCTACGACTTCTGCGGGAATCTTAAGCACGTCTTCAAAAACCTTCTTCTGCAGTTCGGGCTGATGGATACGGATGGAGCCGCCGCCGAGTTCGACACCATTGAGTACGAGGTCGTAATGCTGACCGCGCACCTTCTTCGGATCGCTATCGAGGAGAGGGATATCTTCAACGACTGGAGCCGTGAAAGGATGATGTGAGGAAACGTAGCGACCTTGCTCCTCATCGAAAAGCATAAGCGGGAACTCGATCACCCAGAGGAATTTATAGTCGGTCGGACTGATCGTTAACTTCTCACGCTTGACTAGGAGTTGCGCTGCTTCAAGGCGCACGCGTCCGAGGATTGTGCAAGCACGCTCCCACTCGGTCGCGGCAAAAAAGACGATGTCACCGTCTTCGACTTGAAGTTGCTCTTTAATGGCCGCCTTTTCTAGGTCAGAGAAAAACTTAAGGATTGGGGACTTCCATTCACCACCAACAGATTTAATGAATGCGAGCCCCTTTGCACCGAGTGATTTAGCGGAATCCTCGAGGCCACGGAGCTCACCTTGGGTTAGATCGGCGAGTCCTTTAGCATTAAACGCTTTAATCGAGCCCCCAGAATCGAGTGTGCCTTTAAAGACCTTAAACTCCGTCTTAGCGAATATGTCTGCGCAATCTTCCAGTTCCATATCGATACGCATGTCAGGCTTATCCACACCAAAACGGTTCATCGCGTCGTAGTAGCTCATACGAAGGAAGGGAGTTTCGATGTCCTTGCCCAGCGTGTCCTTCCAAATACGTTTCATGAGACCCTCGATCAACGAATACATATCTTCGCGGTCGATAAACGAGAGTTCGATGTCTAGCTGCGTAAACTCTGGTTGGCGATCGGCACGCAAGTCTTCGTCTCGAAAGCAACGGGCTAGCTGGTAGTAGCGCTCCACACCCGCGACCATTAGCATTTGCTTATATTGCTGTGGCGATTGCGGGAGGGCATAAAATGCACCAGGGTTCATGCGGCTTGGTACGAGAAACTCACGGGCACCTTCGGGGGTACTCTTAAAAAGCATCGGCGTTTCCACCTCAATGAAGGTCTCCTCATCCATGTAGTTACGGATGGCTTGGCTGGTCTTGTGGCGCAGGCAAAGGAGATTAAGGTTAGAAGTGCGACGCAGATCCAAGTAGCGATAAGTCATGCGCAAGTCTTCACTGGTCTTATCCGCGGTATCATCCATCGGAAAAGGCGGCGTCTTCGAGACATTGTGAATCATGAGCTCCGAGGCATGCACTTCGATCTCACCAGTCGCGAGGTTCGAATTCACCGCTGCGGCAATACGCTCTTGCACAGTTCCCGTAACTTCGATCACAGACTCCGGCTTGATTGAGCCGAATTGTGCTTCAAGCGCTGCATTAGAAGGGTCGAGGACGATTTGGGTGAGGCCTTCGCGATCACGCAGGTCGACAAAAAGAATACCGCCGTGGTCGCGAACGGAATCAACCCAGCCAACGAGAGTGGCGACCGAGCCAGCGTCAGATTTACGGAGTTCAGAGCAGTGATGAGTGCGTTTCATAAGTGCGGGGATGAAAACACCTTGCCCCCTCGAAACAAGCACGAAAATATGCGCACAATAGTAGAAATTAGAATTTCATAAGTCAGGACACAGAAAAATGCATAAAGCAACTATCCGATTGGACATTGAACCCACTGAACAGCACAATCATAAAGCCTAAGCTATAACTTGATAAAATGACTTCATTATACTGAGTCAGTATTCCAAAAAATGACAAAGACACTCGAAATCAAGGGCGGCCTCGTCGTCGCACTCCTTCTACTACTTACCGGGATAGTCGGCACACTATTTATTGTATTGGGTCCACAAGCGACAGAAAAGTCACCTGGTGTCATTCACATTGGTGTGCGCTACGCCAATGAAAGAAGTCTAGAGTTCAATCAATACGGCAAATCTGGCCCAGGGGCGACGATTGAGATAGTCGCAGCAGACGGCAAAGTCGCCTATACGCACGAGAACCTGCAAATCGGCCGTAATTTGATGCCCCTGAAAGACATTCCAAACGGCCACTACATGGCTCGATTGAGTGCTCCTGGTTACGTATCTAGGGAGTTGCCAATCATAGTTGAAGGACGCATGATCAATCCCCCTAAAGACGCTAAACTGGACGACGGCAGCATAGCCGATTATAACTTGATTGGTGTGCGTTTTGAACTGAGTCCATAGGAGCGCGTCTTGCAGCCCCTCATCAAATGGCTACGGAAGCCCTTTCGCCTTTACGCTTACACAAGCCCGAGGCCTGTAGCTCCTCGCAGTGCGCAGTTACCTGCAGGCGCTGACTCTCCACATTGAGCGCCAGTTTATCGGCAACTGTCTTACCATACCACTCCATAAAGGGGGCATCGATCTCAAAAATCTTGTCGCAATCTAAGCAGATAACCTGCGCTTGGAAGGTCGTGGCGTTACGATTCGCCATGTAGAACTTGTAGTCTCGCCCTACATCGACTTCTCGAATTAGCCCACTCTCGGTGAGGATTGGCAAGGCACGGTAAACCGTGGCACGGGAAACAGAATCATCGATCTCACGCGAGCGCTCGAGGAGGTCCTCAGCTGTAAAATGATCGGGGTGATTGTAAGCCGCGTCGAAGATCGCGAGCCGCTGATTCGTCACACGCAAACCCTTACTGCTTAGAAAATCCTTAAAGGTCTCTTTTACATCTGATGTCGATTTATTTTCGGCGTCCATCCTTCTTAATGAGACAGCATTGAGACTAGAGGCCCAACATGCAAGCACGCATTACGATAAAGAGAGGTTTTCTATGAGGGTAGATTAACTAGTCACTTGTCCTGATTAGCCATTTTGCCTAAGCATAAGGTCAACTGCCTTTGCGTGCGTGCCGCAAAATCTGGGTTATGTGTGACAAGCACGAGGCTCTTTTGCGATTCCTCTGCGATCTCCATCAGTAAATCCATGACTGCGTATCCAGTCGATTCATCAAGATTGCCCGTCGGTTCGTCAGCTAATACCAATGATGGATCATTGATCATAGCACGCGCCACCGCAACTCGTTGCCGCTCACCTCCAGAGAGTTTAGTCGAGCTATGTCGGATGCGCTCCTTGAGTCCTACACGCAGAAGTAGCGCCTCCGCCCGATCGCGCTCAGAAGTATCGACATGTCCTGCGATCCGTGCACCTAGCAGAACATTTTCCAAGGCATTCAGCTCGGGAGCTAAATAATAGGCCTGAAAGACAAATCCTATAAACCGGGCTCGAGCCGCAGCAAGCTTTGAGAGCGAATATTTAGTCACATCCTCACCCTCCCAGATAAGTTGTCCTGTATCGGCACGTTCCAAGCCGGAAAGCACGTTGAGTAGAGTCGATTTACCACTCCCAGACTCGCCGCGAATACTCACGCTCTCGCCAGGTCGTAGCGCAAAATCCACCCCGTTCAAAACGGAGATCACGCTATCCACACCAGGGAATTGTTTACCCAGTTCTTTGGCTTTGAGGAGATATTCTGACTTATTCACTTCGGAGGGCATCGGCAGGTTTCAGTCGGGCGGCACGCAGCGCAGGTAAGAGCCCTGCCAGCGTCGAGATGACGACTGCGAAGCAGGACACTGTGATAAAATCCGACGCTAAATAATGCACGGGGATCTCGTAGACATCGTATTGGCCGAGAAAATTGGTCTGTGTATTCGTTATATCCGCATAGGCCGAAAGGATTGTGCGACGATAGAATAAACAAATCATCGCCATGAGTATCCCAGCGATCGTACCGACTAGGCCGATGGCGAAACCTTGAAAACAAAAGCTGTAAGCGACCTGGCACGGGCGGGCACCCATGGCAACGAGCAGGCCAATCTCACGCGTCTTACGAATTACCGCCATCATCAATGCAATCGCGATCGAGAACGAAGCGACGAGAATTATGAAGATAATGATAAACGAGATCACTCGCTTCTCTTGCTCGATCACGAAGAGAAAATCCTCGTTAGATTCGATCCAACTGACTGCTTGCAAGCCCGGCCGCAGAACCTCGCGCTCAAGATCGACGCTATAGTCGTAGGCATCTTGTCCGGGGCGCAATTTGAGCACTATCCCGTGAACCCCATCCTCTAAGCCATAAAGTTCCTGCATTACCCGCAGTGTCGTGATCATGGTATTTCCATCGACCTGCGGCGAACCCGTGCGAAAGAGCCCAGCTACTTTAAACTCTCGCGGCAGCAGCACCTCATCCTTCTTAAGTGCTTCCAACATAAGCGGGGTAAAAACTTCGACAGTCGAACCTGGCCCAGCCTTGAGCGAATAAGCCAAACCTTCACCAAGAAAGACAGCCGCATCGTCAAAATCCTCCATAGAACCAATAGTCAAAAACTTCTCTAAGGGAACGACCTCCTCCTGCGACCATGGCTCAATGCCACGCACGAAAGGGAATAGTGGGCGATTCTGATGCTGAAGCATGATCACGCCTTCTGTAAAGGGAGAAGCGCCGATCACGGCATCCTGTTCCAGAACAGTGTCGAGCACAGCTTCCCAATCATAAATCACCTCATTCGAGCGAATACGAACATCACCCTGCGTCTCTGTAAGACGCTGCCGGATTCCCTCGCCAAAGCCATTCATCACACTCTGCACAATGACAAGCACACAGACACCCAGCATCACACCCATAATCGACATGAGCGAGAAAAAGGAAAAAAAGCGTCCCGTAGGAAACAACTGCTTCAGAGCGTGGTAAAGATACCAAGGCATCATTATAGTATTTGCCAGTATAAGAGGGAAGTGGAAGTGTAAAATACGATCTATATATTGTAATGAATCTGGATTCCCATTTTGACCATAAGGCAGTCATAGCGACGCAAGTCAAAATCGATCTCTGGTCCCGCCTATGAGATGATAGCTTACCTCCACTCAGGCGAATCGGTAAGAGTGCTTTGCAACTTAATGGTCGACTACTCCGCCGTCATTCTCAGAAACTACTTGATCTTAATCTTAATCCCTCGACGCATGAAAGTGGGTACGTCGAGGTCTTCATCCTTGTACTCGTTGCGATCGGTCTTTTCGAAGTAGCCACGTTGCGCATCGGCGTCGATGAAATTGAACTCGTCTTGATCGATTGCGGCTTGCTCTTTTTTGCTCAACTTTGAGCGGTGCACGGGACGCGGAGCCTTCTTATCAACGGAGATTTCGGTTTCGAGCCCGAGGCCTGTCGTGATGGCCTCAGGTTCCTTAGGAATCTTAATGGACTCAGGCGCAACGAGAATGTCCATCTCCGCTTTGCCGAGTATGCATAGCTCTAGGCTCTGGCTGCGGCTCTCGTCAATGACTGCACCGAAGACGATATCTTCGCGCGAGCCAAAGCGTTTGCTTACCTGCGTCATCACTTCGTTGATTTTTGCCATGCCCATATCTGCACCACAGATCACATTGACTAAAATACAATCAAGTTGCGCAGGGCGATCACCAAGGTGCAATAGTGGGCAAATGAAAAGGTCCTCGAGCGCATCTTTGACGTAGTCGCCACCAGTGGCGGTGCCAGTGCCGAAAATTGTTTTACCGCCACGGCTTTGAAAGACAGAACGTAATGAGCTGAAATCTTGATTGATCAAACCTGTCTTCAACAGCGTAGCGCAGAGCGAATTGACGCCTCGCCCAATCCAGTGGTCAGCAACCGCAAAAGCGTTGAGCACGCTCGTGTCTTCTTCGCCCTCTTGCAGGAGCACATCGTTGGGCAAAGGGATGAGGCCGTGCACAAGTTGCCGCAGCTCGGCTATGCTGTCTTCGGCGATCCGCTTACGGCGCGCACCCTCAAAACTGAAAGGTAGTGTGGCAAAGGAGAGTACGAGCGCCTCGGTCTTAGCTGCAAGCTCTGCCACGATGGCAGCCGTCGCGCTACCCGTGCCCCCACCAAGCCCAACGACGAGAATGATTAAATCCATATCACCGATCATGCGCGCGATGGAGTTGCGATCGGCTTCGGCGGCGGCTTTACCGATCTCAACTTCCCCGCCCGCTCCGAGGCCACGGGTGACGGAGCGCCCGATAACGAGCTTTTCCGCAATGGGCGATTGGTTGAGCGCCTGCACATCCGTATTAATCGCGGCCAAGCGGACATTGCCAAGGTCGTCTAATTTGAGGCCGTCGACCGCATTCGTGCCTGCACCACCCACCCCGATGATCTTAATCTTTAGATCCGCTCGTACAGTGTCTTGAGCAGAAAATTTATCGGTCTTTGTTTCCATCTTTAAATCTAATTAAATAAGTCTACCAGCCTTCGCATAAGCCCATAGGACTTAACTTGCTCTTGGTTGTCTTCTTGCCCAGTTAATGCATAGTGAAGCAAGCCAATTGCTGTACTATACTCGGGTGCACGCAGTTCTTCGCTTACATATTGCGAACCTTCAGAGGCACGGGCTTCCAAGCCAAAGCGTCGATGCGCTGCTTCTTCTATGCCCATCAGGCGGGAAGTACCGCCGGTCAGAATGACGCCTGAGGCTATGTCGCTGGGTTCGAAGAGATCAGCATCAACCAATTGCTCTTTTATGATATCAAAGATCTCAAAGACCCGAGCTTCAATAATTTTGGTAATGGCAGCGAGCGGATACTGGCGATCGCCGATTGTGAAATCACCAATAAGCCAGACTTTTTCCTCGCGATCTTCGCTCTGATAATAGGCGCGTCCATCCTTCAGTTTAAAACCCTCGGCATTTTTACGGGAGATACGCAGGCCGATGCTTAAATCGTTGGTAATGTGGTCGCCGCCTACAGGCACAACTCCGGTTTTAACGATGTAACCTTTGCGGTAGAGCATGTAATCAGTCGTGCCGCCGCCTATATCAATGACGAGTGCGCCATTTTCCTTTTCTGACTCTTCCAGTAGCACCGTGCCCGATGCAATGCTGGAGATAATCATATCACTGACATCGAGGTCGATTCCGCGAATCACACGGAGACTATCGCTAACGGCCTCGCTATCGCCGTGTACTGACCAATAGCCAATTTGAAGCTGACGCCCCTCTTTTGAGAGCGGATTCTCGACGGGGCTACCATCCAGCGAAAAAGGGTTTTGGATGTGGTGGATGTAAATACGGTCAGCCGGGAGAGAGCGACGCTTGGCATCTTCCGTAGCCGCATCAATGTCGGCACGACGTACTAACCCGTCGGACGCGCTAATATTCGAGCTACCAAGGTTAAAATTACCGATCAAATGCTGACCAGTTTGCGCGAGATAAACCTCGTCGATCCGCGTTTGTGTATTTTCCTCTGCCCTGAGAATCGCGGCGTGGACACAGTCGCTTGCCTTATCCAGATCGGTAATGACTCCCTTTTTCACGCCTTTAGAGGAACCGACACTGTGCCCAATGATGTTAAGACCAGAGTCGCCGATAATCTCTCCCAAGAGGACTACAATTTTGGAAGTCCCGATTTCTATGGCGGCGATAACTCTGGATTGGCTCATGCTGGCAACAAATTTAACACTTACGGTGTAAAATAAAAATGGATACGCATGCTAAATCAACCCTCTAGTCCAGGGCTATGAAAATAGTTCGTGAGACCCTTTGGCATAAACAAAGCGATTACTTAAGCTCTACTTATCAGAGGGGCTAATAGTGGTAAAAAGGGAGTGATTCAGAAAATGGATGCGCAAAAAAGCCCCGACCATTTCTGGCCGGGGCTGTGCATTTAGAATGTTATGTTGCTATGAGCGATTGTAAGCCAACTGGATTACATCATGCCGCCCATGCCGCCCATGCCTCCCATGCCGCCCATGTCAGGCATACCGCCAGCAGCGGCACCACCCTCTTCGGGCTCGTCAGTGATCATGCACTCGGTGGTGAGGAGCAAGCCAGCTACAGAACCAGCATTTTGAAGCGCTGTGCGTGTCACCATGGCTGGGTCAACGATACCAGAAGCAAGGAGGTCGACATATTCACCAGTGGCCACGTTGTAACCCTTCGAGCCCTTAGCCTTGAGAACTTCGGACACAACGAGTGAGCCTTCGACTCCCGCATTTGTGCAGAGTTGGCGGAGTGGCGACTCAATCGCGCGACGCACGATCCATGCACCGAGGGCTTCGTCATCTTCCAGACCAGCGGCCGCTGTTTCGATCGCCTTAGCGGCGCGAAGCAATGCAACACCGCCACCCGGAAGGATGCCTTCTTCGACAGCCGCACGCGTAGCGTGGAGGGCATCGTCAACACGGTCTTTCTTCTCCTTCATCTCTGGTTCAGTTTGTGCACCTACGTTAATGACAGCCACACCACCAGCGATCTTAGCAAGACGCTCTTGGAGCTTCTCGCGATCATAGTCAGAGGTTGTGGCTTCAATCTGCTTACGGATAAGTTTCACGCGGCCTTGAATGTCGGAGCTCTTGCCTCCACCTTCGACAATGATTGTGTTTTCCTTGTCGATGGAGACGCGCTTTGCTTTACCAAGGTCACTAAGCTGCACGTTCTCGAGCTTGATACCAAGATCTTCAGTGATGCAACGACCACCTGTGAGGACTGCGATGTCTTCAAGCATTGCCTTACGGCGATCACCGAAGCCTGGTGCCTTAACGGCTGCGACATTAAGCGTGCCACGAAGTTTGTTAACAACCAATGCAGCGAGAGCTTCACCCTCAATATCTTCAGCGATGATTAGGAATGGCTTGTTGGTCTTCGCAACGACTTGAAGCAGTGGTAAGATTTCGTTGAGGTTGCTGATCTTCTTCTCGTGGATGAGAATATGAGCGTCTTCGAAGTTAACCTCTTGAGCTTCAGCGTCTGTGCAGAAGTAAGGAGAAAGGTAGCCCTTGTCGAACTGCATACCTTCGACCACGTCGAGAGATGTTTCGATACCTTTGGCTTCTTCAACCGTAATTGTGCCATCTTTACCAACTCGGTCCATTGCATCAGCGATGATGTCACCGATGGTTGCATCCCAGTTAGCTGAAACAGTGGCGACCTGACGAATTTCTTCGCGGTCTTTCACCTTCTTGCTTTGCTTGGCAAATGCAGCCGTTGCTGCAGCAACAGCTTTGTCGATACCACGTTTGAGGTAGATAGGATTGGCACCTGCTGCGACGTTCTTGATACCTTCACGGTAGACCGCTTCAGCGAGAACTGTGGCAGTGGTTGTTCCATCACCAGCAGAGTCTGCAGTCTTGGAAGCCACTTCGCGCACCATTTGTGCACCCATGTTTTCATAAGGATCGGAGAGATCGATTTCCTTTGCAACTGTAACACCGTCTTTAGTGACAGTTGGAGCACCGAATTTCTTGTCGATCAATACGTTACGTCCCTTAGGTCCGAGAGTGACCTTCACTGCACGTGAAAGTGTTTCGACACCCTTAAGGATCTTTTTGCGAGCTGCTTCATCAAAGAGAATTTGCTTAGCCATAATAATTTAATTTCCTATTTGTTGATTAATATTTGAATGCGGAATGCAATTTATGCAATCACGCCGAGGATAGCGTCTTCATCGACCAGGATGTATTCAACACCGTCGACTTTGACAGCTGTGCCACCGTATTGAGGGAGCAGGACTTTGTCGCCCTTCTTGACATTAAAGGGAACAGCTTTGCCATTATCATCTTTCTTGCCAGTACCTAGAGCGACGACTTCCGCCTCTTGGGATTTTTCTTTAGCCGAATCAGGAATAATGATTCCGCCGCGGATTTGTTCGTCTTCTTCAATGCGCTTCAATAGAACGCGTTCACCGAGTGGTTTGATTTTCATATTTTGTATTTATGTATGGTTATGGAGATTTGCGATTTTAATAAAAAGCCACGCTCGAGATATGTACTCGGGCGCGACTTGTTAAGATTTATTTCTTATCTTCATCGACAACTTCGAAGTCGGCGTCGACGGTTTCTGCATCCTCTGCTTGTTTGGGCTCAGAACTGGCGCCTTCTCCTTCTGGAGCGGCAGCAGATTGTTCGGCAGCTTGTGCTTTGTAGAGATCTTCTGCGAAAGATTGCATGATTTCCACCATTTTATCTTTAGGTGCCTTGAGCGCTTCAACATCGGCTTCTTGATTTTCAAGAACAGCCTTAGCTTCAGCGATGACGCCTTCGAGTTCGGACTTCTTATCCTCTGGAATCTTGTCACCCATGTCGGCGATTTGCTTCTCAGCCTGGTAAACGATGTTGTCGAGTTCGTTGCGAGCTTCGACGCCTGCCTTGAGAGCTTCGTCTTCGGCTGCGTGGGCTTCCGCTTCACGCTTTAGCTTTTCGACTTCATCTTTATCAAGACCAGAAGAACCGGTGATAGTGATCTTTTGTTCTTTGCCCGTGCCTTGGTCTTTGGCGCTGACATTGAGGATACCATTGGCATCGATATCGAAAGTCACTTCGATTTGTGGCGTGCCGCGAGAGGCAGCAGGTATGCCATCGAGACGAAAGTTACCGAGAATCTTATTATCCTTAGCCATCGGACGCTCCCCTTGGAGGACCTTAATGTCCACCGCAGTTTGATTATCCGCATAGGTTGAAAATGTTTGGCTCTTCTTGGTAGGAATTGTGGTGTTACGCTCGATCATAGGAGTCGCCACTTCGCCAGCAGTTTCGATCGCGAGTGTGAGTGGAGTCACATCGAGTAAAAGTACGTCGCGGACATCACCTTGAAGAACGCCACCCTGGATGGCGGCACCAATAGCAACCACTTCGTCAGGGTTGACCCCTTGGTGCGGTGCTTTACCTGTCAGTTCTTTTGCGATCTCTACGACCTTGGGCGCACGAGTCATGCCACCAACAAGCACGAGCTCGCCGATTTCGTCAGACGAGTGGCCAGAATCTTTCAAGCAAGCCTCGTAAGGAGCGACGGTGCGTTCATAGAGCGCATCACAAATTTGTTCAAGCTTAGCGCGTGATAACGTGATGTTGAGGTGCTTTGGTCCCGAAGCGTCTGCAGTAATAAACGGCAGGTTGATATCAGTGCTCTGAGTTGAGGAGAGTGCAATCTTGGCCTTCTCACCTTCCTCTTTGAGACGCTGGAGCGCCATCTTATCATTACGTAGGTCGATACCGTCGCTCTTTTTAAACTCAGCGATCAAGTAGTCGATCAAAGCGCTGTCCCAGTTATCACCACCGAGGTGCGTGTCACCGTTCGTCGCTTTAACTTCAAAAACACCATCGCCGATTTCGAGAATCGAGACGTCAAAGGTGCCACCACCCAGGTCGTAAACTGCGATCACTTCATCTTGTCCCTTGTCAAGGCCATAGGCAAGTGCAGCGGCTGTCGGCTCGTTGATAATACGCTTCACTTCAAGGCCTGCAATCTGACCAGCATCCTTAGTCGCTTGGCGCTGTGCATCGTTGAAGTATGCAGGTACGGTGATGACCGCTTCGGTCACTGTTTCACCGAGATAAGCTTCAGCATCGGACTTCAACTTTCCAAGAATCATAGCGGAGATTTGTTCGGGAGCAAATTGCTCCTTCTTACCACTCACCTCACACTCAATGTAAGCATCGCCATTTTTACCAGAGACAATGTTGTAAGGAAGCGATGCGGCCTCCTCTTGAACCTCGTCGAACTTGCGTCCAATAAAGCGCTTCGCCGAGAAAATCGTATTGCTCGGATTGGTAACTGCTTGGCGCTTCGCCGCTTGACCGACGAGTCGCTCGCCACCCTTGGCAAATGCCACAACAGAAGGAGTGGTGCGTGCACCCTCCGAATTTGGTATCACGACAGATTCCCCACCTTCCATGACGGACATGCAGGAGTTCGTTGTGCCTAAATCAATTCCAATTATTTTACCCATGCCAATGTGTTAGCACTACCAATGCCATTAGCATTATTAATATATAAGTCATTATACTTCATGAGTATATAAAATCATGTGTAAAATGCGGCACCCATTCAAAATTACTTTTTTGGGCCAGAATGTCACAGTCAGTGTCACCATCACGAATCAACTGAGACAGATTCATGACTCGCTAGCCATATTAAATTGGCGGAGAAGGAGGGATTCGAACCCCCGGTACCCTTTCAGGTACAACTGATTTCGAGTCAGTCACATTCGGCCACTCTGCCACTTCTCCTACAGGGTTGGGCAAGAAAGTCGTGTCTGAGGGCTTTGGCAAGCCTCGACTATCATTCAGTCTCTGACAATCCTCCTAAAATTTAGTGTAGAAATGAACAAGGCCGATAGGGCGACGCTTAACAAAATAAAATTAGCTAGAAAATTCACTTGAACTCATTGGCGACCTGCATCTACTGCTCCTAACTGCATCAGCAACGGCGCGGTCGCCAAGTGGTAAGGCCGAGGACTGCAAATCCTCTATCGTCGGTTCGATTCCGACCCGCGCCTCCACCTTTTAAGAAAGCCCTTATTCGTAATGAATAAGGGCTTTTTATTAGATTTAGGTGAAGCAGCCTATGGCTATCAGCAGGGTATTAGCTTGATGCTAATAGAGCCGAATAAACGACCTATTATTTCACATTAAGTCGCATAAAGGTCTTTGACTGATCTGGAACGGATATCTCAATAGTATGGTTTGAATGCGGAGCCCAGGTCTGTAAGTCGGTCGACATTTCTAGATCGAAGTTCATGTTGAAATTGCCGTCAGTTACTTGCTCGAGACCTAGTTGGCCTAACTGTGCGTCAACAATTGAGCTGGGATCGACTAAACCGAATCTTACGGGTTTTTGAATTACTACATTAAGTAACCCGCTGTAGTCCAAATTTGGATCTAAGCCCGCATTGATAGAATCAGCATCTTTGAAACCATCTCCTGTAGTATCATCACTATTTGGATCGGTTCCTGTCTCCGTTGCACTTACATAAATACCAGTATTGTTTTCAACACTATCGCTGAGACCATCACCATCAGTGTCTGGATTATTTGGATCGGTTCCAGTATCACTTGGAGACAAATAGACCCCAGTGCTGGTTTCTACATTGTCGTAGAGACCATCGCCGTCGGTGTCGACAAGAGTCGGTGGCGAGTAACTGCCAATCTCAATGCCGCCAATTTCTATATTCTCTATTGGGATGGCTCCGGCAGAATATTTATCAACATCTACTGCGAAAAAGAGGTTTTCGCTACTACTTGGCAATTGACCTGTTAAGCTTCCACTTCCTGATAGGCCAGTTGCTGCACCAGTGCTCAGATTAATTCGAGCTAGTTCCGTCCAGTCACTCACTCCATCTGGCTGATATGAGTAGACCAACTCTCGAGTGCTTGATAGATGCTGAATACGGAAATTTAGCCCATTATGTATTCGTGGATCTGCTGCACTAGAAACAACCGGAAGATAATAATCTCCGTAATAGTCAGTTAAATTAGTATCACTATTATAACTATCAGCGTAAAAGTATACTCCACGGCCACTACTTTGGTCTAAGAAGCCAAACTCACAGTAAAGAGATCTCTGGAACATAATTTGGTAGCCCATTGCAAATTGATTAACCGAATCCGAAACGTAGGTATCGTCTATTACTATTTGCCAATCTTCGTCCAAGGGTAAAGCACCTGCATAATGTATCTCGATCTCTTGCTCCTCAGAGTAAGCAGCTAGTGGATCAGGACTACTGCTAGGATCAAAGATGAAATTTAGCTCTCCGTCATTATATACTGCCGAGTCGCCGCTTGTACTTTCGATATGCCAGTACTGGGTCGAGAGTTCGCTGTCCATTGTCTCGCTACGCTGCCAGTTAGTCTGTAAGCTCAAACTGATATTGGCTTCTTCGAAGGTTCCTGTGCTCTCAACATAGAATGTGCCGTCTGGACCGACTTCACCCTCTTCGTAAGTGCCACTGGTCAAACTCGTGTAAACAAAATCCATACGCCAATCGTCATAGCCTGAGGTAACTGTTCCATTCGAGTAGGAGTAAGTGTAACTTCCTAATAAATTCCCAGAGAAACCATAATTCACAGTATCTGCCGTAAATGTTCCTTGCTTCGGAGATGAAGACACTCTCCCAGTTAATGGAGTAAAAACATAAGATTTACCAGCTAAAGACGCTGGGGGTGGCGTGCCTACATGACCATCACCATCTAAATCCTGCTGCAGATTCACCTCTTCAGCCAGGATATCGCTGACCGCAGCCCAAGTGCTAGTGTTGCTACCACTCAGTGAGAAATTTGCTGCGTAATATTGGCTGCCGTTGCTTAAGACTAGGCGGTAATTACCATTAACCTCGTCAACTCCCACCGCTGTGAAAGCAGAACTTGGATATGTAGGACTAACTTGTCTGCCATTGTATAATAGAGGCGTGGATGCACTGCCTGCATAGTAACCAGACGAGTCTTCCAGTAGCTCCGTGTTGCCATAGGATTCGACTACGGGGAGTGGCGGCTCGGGCAACTCTGAATCCTCATATTCGACGAAACTAAACGAACCGCTCGCAGAATTAGGGCGGTTGCCATTACGACCGTTTGCTACCGCCGTTCCAGTCGTCGCACTATCAAAGGTCAACGCTACATCTGTCGTCTCGCCGGTGCTATTCGTGATCATGAGAATACCAGTTGTCGCACCTGTCTTTTGATAGGTGTAGGTCTCTTCAGACCAGTCATCGGTAAATGAAGGATCATTGGATTCAACGAAGTAGTGACCCTGCAAGGTTCCAGCTCCAATAAAGAAAAAGTCGTGGCGATAAATATATGATCCCTCAGTAAATTGTCCGACGAGCTTGTAGCCCACGAGACTCTCTGGTGACGCTGGGGGTGCCGGCGGCGGAGAAACATTCGAAACATTAGGATCCGTACCATTGCTGACTTCGTCACCGTCACTGAAACCGTCACTATCAGTGTCTGCGTTGTTAGGATCGGTTCCTGTATCAGTCGGAGACAAATAGACCCCAGTGTTTGTTTCAACACTGTCGTCTAATCCATCGCCATCTGAATCTACCGGGGTTGGCGGCGGCGTGCCTACATGGCCATCGCCATCCAAATCCTGTTGCAGATTCACCTCTTCAGCCAGGATATCGCTGACCGCCGCCCAAGTGCTAGTGTTGCTACCATTAAGTGAGAAATTCGCTGCGTAATATAGGCTGCCATTGGTT
>JAKVCM010000157.1 GCA_022448605.1 Puniceicoccaceae bacterium
CCAAGCACGCCAAAGGCACATACCTTGTAATACAAATAAATTAGTCAGCGTGAAAAACAATATTTCTTCTACTGGTAAATGCCCGATGCCCCATCCTGTGCGCGTCTCTGGCGTAATCGACCAAATCCCTTCAGATATCGCATAATAATCAGCTATAGACAGATAAACACTCAAGCAAATCCATAGCGGTGCCCAAGTCTTGAAAGATTTAATCAGAGCATGATAGCCTAGGGCCCACTGGAGCGCTAGTGGTGGGCAGGCCCAAACCAGAATAAGCCCAATGTAAGTACCTGCTGTATGCATTAAGCTGAGCGCGCCGACGATCCCGACCAAGAGCGCCATGAATAGTCCAGTGTAAGAAAACCTGAGTTTATTACATTGACTGCGAGGCACCCATGAAGTCCAAAGCACTCCCGCTAAGGTAGCCTGAAGAACCATAAAAAAATATTCTTCGATAGGCACATATCCCAAAACTCCAACGACTCCCCCTGTTGGATAGGTCCAAACACCACGCATGATTAAGTAATTATCCCAGGGGGTCGTGTAGACTAAGGCTACGAAAGCCATCAAAGCAATCGGTAGGCGCTCAGTTTTGTTTGCTTTAGCCAGCAGTTTTTTTGCGCAGAGCGAGACGAGTAAAGGCAAACAAACGAAAATAATCAGAAATTCTAAATATGTCATTGATTACTTTTTATACAATGAGCGGGCGATGCATTTGATCAAAAAAAACATTTTCTTTGGCTGCCCTACAACAGCGCGATTTTCGTAGAAACGTTCTTGCTCAGTGCGAATTACATAACCTATCTCGCGATACATTCTGGACGCCCATCGCACTACAATACGAATCCTCAATGGCAGGTAGTCGATACCCGCATCTGAACAGGTATAAAATTCATCCGCCATTTGCAGAAGGTGCTCTTTAGCAGCAGTGCATGCTTCACGTGAATAGCAATCCTCCGATGTTAAATCTGCAGTCGTGGGCGCTGAAGGAAACAAGTCAGCAGGCAGGTAGATTCTATCATTCTCAGCATCTTCGAAAACATCGCGACAAATGTTGGTTAATTGCATAGCGATTCCCAAATTATTAGCCTGTTCAAGCGCTTTTTCATCCTTGACCCCAAAAATTGGGCAGAGCATCAGTCCGATTGTGCCCGCCACGCCATGGCAATATTCAAGCAGTTGCGCTTCTGAGTCCATCCTTACTGATTGCTGCTCCATGAGCATAGCTTGCATGAGCTCGGTGAGAGGTTTGCTCTCTAGACCCCAACGCGCTTGAAGGAAGCGATAGTGGTCCAAGAGCTCATGAGGTAGGTTATTTTGCCATGCACCCATCGCATCTCGCAGTAAATCTGCATTGCCCTCATCTGCCCAATCATCGAGCGTTCTGCAAATGAAATATAGGCGGAAAACAGCATCTGCCTGAGCTTTCGGCAGAAGTAATGAAGCCAGCGAAAAAGTCTTACTCTTTGAGCAGAATAATTTCTTAAGATCGCTCATGCAGTCATATCTAGCCGGTGGCACAAGCTTTTCTATGACACGAGCCGAGGCTACAACTCCTGGAACTCCGGCCCCAGGGTGAGTGCCTGCACCGCAGAAATACAGATTTTCAAGTTCCTCTGACTTGTTGTGAAAGCGAAACCATGCGGATTGTGTAAACAAAGGAGCGATGGAAAAGCCACATCCCCACAAGGTGTTAAATTTGCCTTCAAAGTCATCCGGGGTGACGTAGTGCGAAACTTCGATACAAGTGCTCAGGTCTGGTAGCAAAGTGCTCTCCAGTTGCTGCTCCACCTGTATTCTTATTCTTTCACCTGCCTCTTGCCAATCAATATTTGCTTTCTTGTTAGGCACTGGGGCTAGCACGTAGAAGGCATCTCCGCCGGTAGGCGCCATAGTGCTATCAGTTGCTGCCGGTCGATGCAGGTAAAGGCTGAGGTCATCAGAAAGAACTTTTTGATCATAGATCTCTTCCAGTAAGTCCTTAAATGTTTCGCCCATAATTATCGTATGGTGCTTAACTTCCGGATAAGATCGGCTTGTTCCAAAATACCAAACAAATAGCCCCATTGAATAAGTGAGCCGATTGATCTTTCGATTCGTCCACTTTTTTCGATGCTGTTCGTCGATTAAATCTCGGTATACTTTTGCTGGGTCCGCATCAAAAACAAGCAGATCAGCACGCTTCTCATGTCCCTCTGCTATCTTGATACCAACCGCTTTACCATCCTCTACTATAAGCTGATTCGCGCTACAGTTAAGTTCCAGCTGTATGTCCTCCTCCTGCATCAGTAAGACCAGTGCATCGACTAGTGAGCCAGTACCCCCATGAGGGAACCACACCCCCCACTTGCGCTCAAGATAGTGTATGAGGCAATAAATTGATGTAGTATTCATAGGATTACCACCAACGAGCAATGGGTGAATACTAAATGCCCGCCTCAAGCGCTCATCTTTTAGAAAGCTCGAGACCAGTTTATAAACTGAAAGATAGCTTTTAAGCGCCAGTAGGGCAGGCACTTGACGGGTCATGGTCCAGAATTTGTGGAAGGGTTGGTCAGATAGTTTCTCAAAACCTACCTTAAATATTCTTTTAGAAAAGTTAACTAGGTCGACATACCCCTTTCCCTCACCCGGCGAGAGGTGATTAATCTCTGAAACAGTATCTTCAATACTACCGCCATAATCGAGTTTAGACCCATCGGAAAACTCAAATCTGTACCAGGGTTCAACGGGTAAGAATTCGATGTAGTCCTCACGCTTTTTTCCAAATAGCGCAAAGAGTTCGTCGAACAAAAAAGGTGCGGTTATCACAGTAGGGCCTGCATCAAACTTAAAGCCATTAATCTCGTAGACTTGAGCCCGCCCACCAGCCTTTGGATTATTATCAATTACGGTTACCGTATAACCTAGTCGGCGTAGCCGCAAAGCGGTCGCAATACCGCCGAATCCTGCACCGACAATAATCGCACTTCGACGATTTCCTGAGCGATGCGGCATGCCAAAATTGAGCCAATCAAACCTACAAGAGCTACTGCTTAAGTACCGACCTGTAGTAGACCAATAGAAGATGGCAATGGTTCGAGTTCGATCAAAGGAGTGAGTAATTCTCTAAGCATGACACAAACTTGCTTAGGTAAAGAATCAGTAAGCTGAACTGAATCCGCAACCAAGGATTGTTGATAGTCATTGATAAAATCAAAGCATATCTCAATAGACCTACCATTGCTGGTCAAAATGTGGTATAGGTTGGGGCGCGCATTTTTTAGATCCGATGAATGTTCCCGCCCTGATTTAGTGCCGAGAAAATCACTCTGATCGTCTTTTATCTGATAAGCGACCGCTAGGTTTAGAAATATTGTGTTCAAGCGATCCACGTCGTCTAGCTGATCAGCAGTTAATGCGATGCAGCGTGCTGGTAATGCGAATAGGGCACCGGTTTTGCGGGATGCCATGCGATAATAATTTTCTAATATCAGCTGCTGATTGTGGGTATCAAATTCTAGCTCTGCCACTGCACCTGATACCGCTGAGCTGACGGCTGCTGATATCTCACTGGTCCAAACCACCTTGGTGGCAGTAGATACCTTTGATTGGATAACGATTTCGTAAGCTTTCGATATTAGTAAATCTCCGATCAGAAGTGCCTTCGCCTTTCCATACTTCTTCCAGATTGTCAGACAGCCTCTGCGTTCAGTGTCCTCGTCTATGAGGTCATCGTGTATGAGGCTTGCATCATGTAGCAACTGTGTCGAGGCAGCTATATCTAAAAGCGTGTCCTCAGATAGTCCGTAAGCCTTGCCTAAGTCTAAACAAATTTTGCCGCGTATATTCTGACCAGACCAGAAATATGCATCATCCGAAAAATCGGCCAGTGTTGGGTCACTAAAAAAACAAGCCCTGAGCCGCCCCTCAAGGCGGCCCAAGGCTGAGGTCTTTAAATCCATTGTGTGTAAAAATTAGTAATTTTTACGACACACTTTCACTGTCACTGGTAGCAGCTACCCAAATCGCGAGTCCAAAGGCCGCCTTGTTTATTAGGTCAGCAAGATTGTAGACTATATCCAGTGCTCCTGAAGTGTTAGCCTCTCCCATGCCAAGGAGGTATCCGATTGGGTAAATTGCCCAACCTACAGTGACAATCAGACGAATCGTCTTGAAAGCATTCTGAGAGGCAAGGTTACCACTGTTTGCGTTAAGCTTAGAGGATTCACCTGCAAAGATTTCATAGATGATGTATAGCCATCCAGCCATACCTATGATGAATCCAACCATTTCAGAAACACCAAGAACTTGAGTCTCGCCCAAGTAACCACCCAATAGCATGACTAGTGATGCGACTAAAAGCTTCCAAAATACTCGCACACTGACAACGGTGACTGCAGCAAGGATTAAGTAGAATTCTACAATTTGGAGAGGAACAGTAATTAGCCAGTCAATATAGCGGAATACTGTTGGACTAGTTCCTGTATCGACCCAGACGTCGCGCATGTAGAGGTAGTGCCAGAAAGCAATACCTGTCACGAGACCAGCTATCGTAAGGGAAGTTTTCCACTTGCCTTGTGCACGGTCACGCTCAACGAAGAAAAACACAGTTGCCGCTAGCATGATTGCAGTTGCTAACCAGAAGCTGATACCGACGTAATCGGTTGGATTAAGAGAGCCACTGTGGCTGACGGTGTCTGCGCAATGACCGCCGAAGGCAAACACTGCTAAAAACAGAGAACTAATGAATGTAACTAATAATTTTTTACAGGACATTTTGTTTGTTGATAGTATTAAGGGATGGGACACGTAATTTTTGCATTTATATAAATGAATACGTGATGGTGAATTGATGAACCTAATTCATGTATACTGTTTAATTCAAGTCATTTTTTCACATTCTCAAAGGAACCTTCAAATACAAATTATTACAAATTTTTGAGATTTTAATAATTGAAGCATTAGAGGATATTAATAATATATTAATCTAAATTAACTCACTTAATGAGAGTAAGTTTTTTTAAATACTGCCTGTTTTTATTACTCCTTGGTAATTGGACGATTACTAATGGTGCTGACATTATAGATTCTGTTACAGCTCCTGCGACTGTTGCTCAAGGCACCACAGTATCTGTAGAGGTTTCTTATGTGGCATCAACCGATCGCGATATTTTGATTATTTTCCAGAGAAACAACTCTCCGTGGACTAAGTTTGGAGAAGAGAGAATTTCAGTCAGTGCAGGTAGTTCCACGCTTCTGATTCCCGTAGCTATTGACGCAAATACTCCAATTGCCAGTGAGGCATATAAATTTAGTGTCAGCCTACTACCTGAGACATTTGGAGATTGGAATAATCGATTGGATGAAAAGATACAGGATGTGGTGAGCTGTATTCAAGCTCCGGAGGAGGGCCCAGATGATTCGGAAGAGGGTGAAGTAAATCCACAAAAGTTTACTACTTATCCGACTGAGTATTCAGGAGCATTGCGCAATCCTATGAAAGGGTTTCGACCCGCTACCTATCGTAATAATTATAATGATGAATACGCGACAATCACGCGTAGCTATTTAAAATGGAATGAATTAGAAAATAATGTAAATGATTCTATTCAGAAAATTAAAGATTTATGTGATCAAAAGTGGGCAGATGTAGAGCAATACGGTATCAAAGTTATTCCGCGTGTTTATTTGGACTGGGACGAGGAACCTGATAACGAGTATTGGCCAGCGGATATGACTACTGGTGACTACAGCAGTGAGCAGTTCAAGCAACGGCTCGTTCGGCTTATTTCCCGCTTAGGTGAATGTTGGGATGATGATCCGCGTGTGGCATGGGTGCAGATGGGTTTTATTGGTCGCTGGGGAGAACACCATAACCCGCATCCTACTCCTGAAATCCAGGAGCTGATGGGCGATGCATTTACGCAGGCTTTCCAGAATAAGAAATTTCTCGTCCGGCACGCAAATGAATTCACGGATTACGATGTTGGGGTTTATTGGGATTCGTGGGCTCACATCCAGCAAATAGATAAATCTGCACACGGTGCAGGAATTAAAGCTTTGAATAACTCATCTGATCGTTGGAAGACGCATCCAATTGAAGGGGAGGCTGCGTACAACTGGGGGCAATCAGACATCCAACCGGGCGACAGCCCAGATGACACTTTATCAGACCCTGAACATCGTGAGTATCTAATTGATACTATTCGCGAGCTGCACTGTAGTGGTCTTGGGTGGATTGCTAATTATAACCCTAACAATTCCTTAGTTAGAGCCGGCGCAGAGAAGGTTCAGAAGGCTTTTGGATATCGATTTGTCATTAACTCCTTTACTTGTGATCGAAGAGCTGATCCGGATGAATCTTTGGGTATTGCGTTTTCTGTGATTAATACAGGATCAGCCCCATTTTATGAGGATTGGCCACTCGAATTTAGCCTGCTTGACCCAAATACAGGCGATCTTGTCTGGAAAACATTATTAGACGGAGTCGACATTCGGCAGTGGCTCCCCGGAGATGATTGGGATAAAGATAACAATGTCTATCTAGATCCACCCCTAGTCAATGAGGTCGAAGTCAATGTTATCCTGCCGGGGGTTTCTCGCCTACCAGCAAATGAATACATTGTTGCCCTCGCTGTCGTTGATCCAATTGGGCAAAAACCGAGCTTACGTTTTGCAGTAAACAATTATCTAAATGGTGGCCGTCATCCTCTAGGCAGAGTTGGTATCGGCCTTGATATCGCGGGAAATCATTTTCTGGACAATACCTTCTTTGATGATCCTATGGATGACGACCAGCTTCCCTACATAGTGCAGGCTCCTCCTGCCCCGAAACCTGTGAGTATAAAAAGGATTTCGATATCGGACGGCATGTGTCGTATTCAAGTAGATGATTCTTCTTCGGAAACTCTACGCGTGATACAGCGTTCAAATGATCTTTCTCAGTGGGATGCAGTTGACGTCTCTCTAAGTAATGGAAACGATTTCGAATGGACCGAACCGATTACAGGGGAGTCAAAATTGTTTTACAGGGTGCTAACTGAGCAATAAGCAAAAAACTTATGAAGATTTAGAAATCTAGTCCTTTTTGCAGCTTCAATCATTAACCTGCACGTAATGTTCACAGATATCTTCCCGCCGATTCATCTACCCTAAGCCTTCGCCTGAAGAATGACTTCGACGCTCTTTACTCCTCTGGCGGGCGAGAGGGCTTCTTACTCTTGTGAGCCTTTCCAGGAGTGGGTAAAAAGCCTCGTTCGATGAATACTTCATGGCGCTCCTCTGTGCTCATAGCGCGGAGTTTCTGATGCCACTCTTGGCGCTCTTCGGGAGGTAGTTCCAGCCAGCGCTGGCGCATGGCTTCGCGCTTTTCCCGAGGAATGGATTCAAAGCGCTCGCGCATGGCTTTGACACGCTCGGGTCTCATTTGCTCGAGCTCGCCGATCCGCTCGCGCAGTTTTTCTTTCTCCTCAGGTGTCATGCGTTCGATCCTTTCGATTGTCCGGCGCAGGTTGACGAGGCCGGTTGGCTCCATTTTTAAAAAGTGCTGAAGCATGCGAGTCTCGCGCTGCACGCTTTCGGGTGGGCCCTGTGAATCTTTAGGCGGATTAGCCCAGAGTGTTAGCCCGTTTAATACACTAAGGACGATTGCAATGAGTGTTTTCATATAATTAGATCTCAAGGTAAATGGCGTCTAGGATACTGAGCAGATCGAAACTTCCGACTTCGGTGGCGCTAAAATGAGCTAGGTTGGAGAGGCTCTCTTCGAGAAGGAAAATCTCTTGCACTTCGGCAGTGCTGAGTGTGGCGCTCTCAGTGGATCTAGTCGGAGCGACGGAGTCAGTGTTGACTGGCAAGAGGCTGATCGTCACTGCAACGGCTGCGGCGAGAGGCAGGGTAAACTTAATCAGTAGGGCGAGAGGACGTTTCCTCTTGCCTGATGAGTCCTCAGATGCCGCGGTTTCGGCGGCGGCGAGCACGCGGGCAGCGAAGTCGTCGCTAGGTTTTAGCGGGCGGCTCGCAAGTAGGGTGTCGATCTGTTGATCGAGCGGGTCGCAGTTGTGATTGGTTCTCATGGTGTTTAAATCCTTGATGTGATGAGTTTTTAGTATTTCTCAGTTCCAGCTTCAAATACAAAGTCCTTCAGCTCGTTGCGTAGGTGCGCGCGAGCACGGTGGATCCATGTCTTGATTGCGCTTACGTTAGCATCGAGCGCTTGGGCGATCTCGTCGTAGCTGAGGCCTTGCTGCTGAAGCAAAAGAATGGCGTTGCGTTGATTCTCGGGTAGGGTGGTTAAAGCGCAATGAAAGGCTTCTTCGATTTCCCGGACCTGATCGGTGGTTTCTGTTTGGTTCTGCATAAAATACTCGCCGGGATCGACATACTCGAGTGGACGGCGGTTTTTTTTACGGTAGCCGTCAATCAGCCGGCGGCGAGCGAGGGTGAAGATGAATGCGCTGAAGGTGCCTTGCGCTTGATATCGCGCAGCTACTCGATTTAGCTCAATGAAAGTCTCTTGTGCAAGGTCTTCGGCATCGGCACGGTTACCTGTTGATCGGTAGAAGAAGTTAATTAGGCGTGTCTGCCAGCGGTCCACGATCTGTGCGAAGGCAGCGCGATCGCCATCGGTCAGCGCGCGCAGGCAGGCGCTGTCAATGTCTTCAATCTTGTCATCGGGTGCTGTCTGGTGGCTGTGCATATTTCGCCGACTGAAATCAAGCTGCTTAGCCCATTCAGAGGGAATGCAATTTGTAAGAGCGGCGACCATGTGTAGAGAATAAATCGTCGCTGATTTGAGAAAGTTGCAGTTGATTCCATAGTAAATTTTAACCCAAAAATCGCTATATATGTATAAATCAGCAGGATGCGCTTAATCGCGACGACCAGCCCAAAATTTTCTTTGGAAAATTTACACCTACAGCTTGCTCGTGGCTTGAGACTTGCTAACAACTATTTGTTAATAACATGTGTATAATAACTATATATAGTGGTCACTTGAAAAAAAAATACGATATATTGTGTGCCTTATATTGACACATGAAATTTAAGCACACATCTTCAGCGAATATTTTAGTAACTTTTCTAGTCATAATTCATTATCTTCTTACTCCTCAACATCTTCAGTAGCGACGCTAGTGTTCTCCTTTTTCTCACTTTCTGTTAGCTGCCAACACTCATAAATCCAACCCAAAAACCTAAGTACACAAACTATGGAAAAAAATTACACAATTGGTGATAAAACCTTCGTCCTTGACCAAACCAAAGCTGAGGAAGCTTTTAATTCTAAAAAGATCATCAACGGCAAGGACACCATGTTCTTCAACATCCTGCCGCTCAAATACCAGTGGGCATACGATCTTTACAAGACGATGAAGAACAACCACTGGGAACCAGAGGACATTCCTATGCAGAAAGACGTAGAACTCTGGCGAAGCACCGATCTTTCCGATGCAGAGCGTTGGATCATCAAAATGGCGATTGGCTATTTCTCGGCTGCCGAGGGCATCGTTGGCGATAACATACAACACGTCACTCGTGAGCTTGTAACAGCACCCGAACTCAAGCTCGTACTCGGACGCCATGCCCACGAGGAGAACATCCACGCGGACTCCCTTGTCTACATGATTAGCTCCCTTGGCATTAACCCTCACGAGTGTGAAGCTATGTTTGAAGACATCCCCACCATTGAGAGGAAGACAAATTTCGTGGTCACGAATTCCCGCGGCCTTCGCCGCGATATGGATCTGACGACTACTAAGGACAAGCAGGCGTTTACTAAAAACCTCTTCTTATTTGGCCAGTGCATGGAAGGGACTCAATTCTACGGCCTATTCGGTATGGTGCTTTCGCTCTACCGCCAGAACAAGTTCCCTGGTATCGGCCAAATGTTTCGTTATACATTGCGCGACGAGTCAAACCACATTGAAGTCTTCCGCAATCTCACCATGGATCTAATCGAAGAGAACGCAGATGTCTGGACACCTGAGTTCAAGGAAGAGTTACGAGATCTTATGCGTGAGGCAGTTGATTTGGAAAAAGAGTTCATCCGCGACTGCCTACCCGTTAACTCGGTTGGCCTCAGCGCTGACGAGTTCTGCCAATACATCGACTATATTGCAGACCGCCGCCTCGAAGGTGTGGGCCTCAAAGTACTCAGCCCTGGCATAGAAAATCCATTCCCATGGCTCGCGGAGATGATGGATATCAAGAAGGAACAAAATTTCTTCGAAGGACGCGTCACCGAATACCAAAAGGCATCCGCCCTTGCTTCGGTGGACGACGACGAGTTGTAAATTTGACCAAAGCCAACTTTCACGGAGCGCGCCTACAACCCCTGACCGCGCGCTCCGGTTCTTGAATTCTGTTCCGACCTGACAAACACCCAAAAACAGCACATTAATGATACAAAAAATCTCATTCGAAGAAGATCTTGAACTCAAACGCTTCGCCAGCACACCTAAAGAAAAAAAGCCACGCTTCGAATGGGGATCCGCCCTAGAGCAAGACCGCCTCAATCGCCCGGAAATTACTATCGAATCCGAAGGCACTGAGCGCGACTTCGACCTCGCTGAGATTGCTGATACTATTGGTAATGCTTTGACCGACCTACTTCTCTCCCGTCAGGAGGAAGAAATTTTCACTGAAGTAAATCGCAAGTTTGTTGCCAGTGTCGCAGAAAGCGTTGGAGCCGTACTCGCTCAGCAAATCGAGCAAGGTCGCGCCCTCAAACTCACTACGCACGACATTCATCTTTTGATAGAAAAGGCACTCATCGAAAACGACGCGCACGATGTCGCCCGTAGCCTTATGTTTGGCCGCAAAAAAGCTACACCACCTGCCGAGCGCGAGCCAGTCGCCATCCGACTCATCCGTCGTAATGGTCAAGTCGTACCATGGAATGAGTCCAAGATCGAGATCGCTGTGCGCAAATCATTTCTCTCGCTCCATCTTAATTCCGAGCCAGCTGTTGAGATTGCCCGTGCCGTCACCGACCGTCTCAACGTTGGCGGACAAGCTTTCATCAACATTGAAGACGTGCAAGACGCCGTCCAGGAAGAGATGATGCGCCAAAGCCAATTTAAGGTAGCCGAGGCCTACATCCTGTATCGTGCTCATCGCTCTCGCGTACGTGAAGAAAAGGGAGTCGCTCCTGTCGACGAAGCGGAGCAAGAGTCCATGATTGTCGTGACCGAAGCCAACGGTGACACCAATTTCTGGGATGGCGTAGACCTTAAGCGCCGTATCGATTTTGCCACCATCGGCCTCGATCTCAATATCGACGCAGACACCATCGACAAAGAACTCCGACGCTCCCTCTACCCAGAGATGAAGCGTTCAGACCTCCAAAAGACTATCATTCTCAATGCCAAGAGTATGATCGAGAAGGATGCCGACTTTGCCCGTTTCGCAGGCCGCATTCTTTTGACTTACATTTATGAAGAAGCACTTGACTGGGACATAGTCCGCGATGGCGTCGACAGTCTGAAGGAAGCTCACCGCCGCGGCTTCAAGCCCTACATGAAGCGCGCCATTGAGATCGACCGCGTCAATCCCAAGCTGTTCGACTACGATATCGATCATATCGCATCATCCCTTGATCCTTCCGCCGATCTCGACTTTGACTATCTCGGCGTGCAAACAATGTATGATCGCTACCTTATAGTCGACAAGACCACTAAAAAGCATGTCCGCCTCGAGGTGCCTCAGTATTTCTGGATCCGCGTTTCCATGGGTCTCTTCCACCATGAGAAAGAAGATCGCGAAGCTCACGCCCTACGACTCTATAATTTATACAAGAGCCGTCGTTTTTGCTCTTCCACCCCCACGCTATTCAACTCAGGCACTCTTCACTCACAACTCTCCTCCTGTTATCTTTACAAAGTCGATGATAGCATCGAATCCATCATGCACCGCGGCATTGCTGATAACGCATTTCTCTCCAAATGGGCAGGTGGTCTAGGTGGCTCATGGACAGCTGTTCGCGGCACCGGTGGGTTCATTAAAGGAACTAATGGCGAGTCGCAGGGTGTCATCCCATTCCTCAAGTTGCACAATGACCAACTCGTCGCGGTTAACCAAGGAGGCAAGCGCCGTGGCTCCGGTTGCGCTTACCTCGAGACATGGCACAACGACATCGACGATTTCCTCGAGCTTCGCAAAAACACCGGAGACGACCGCCGCCGGACTCATGATATGAACACGGCCAACTGGGTCCCCGATCTCTTCATGAAACGGATGGAATCTCGTCAGGAGTGGACACTCTTCCGCTCCAACGAGTGCCCGGATCTCCACGACCTATACGGTAAAGCCTTCGAAGATCGCTACTGCGAATACGAAGCCATGGCCGAGCGCGGCGAAATTTTTGGGCTAAAGCGCCCCGCAATCGACCTTTGGAAGTCCATGCTCCGCATGATCTTTGAGACGGGTCACCCATGGATCACCTTTAAAGACCCCTGCAATGTGCGTAGCCCGCAAGACCATTGCGGTGTCATTCACAGCTCAAATCTCTGCACTGAGATTACACTTAATACGAGTGACGAAGAAACCGCCGTTTGTAATCTCGGTTCCGTCGTACTCGATTCCCACCTCGATAAAGATGGTAACCTCGACCACGAAAAGTTACGTGATACCATTCAGATTGCCGTCCGCGCACTCGACAATGTGATCGACATCAATTTCTATCCAACCGAAGCGGCCAAGACGGCCAACAGTCGTCACCGACCTATCGGGCTAGGTATTATGGGTTTGCAAAATGCTCTCTACAAAAAGGACATAGCCTTCGCCTCCCCAGCCGCCGTTGAGTTCAATGACGAATTCATGGAAGCTATTGCCTACTACGCCTACGAAGCATCCGCTGATCTGGCAGCGGAGCAGGGCACCTACAGCAGCTACAAAGGCTCCAAGTGGGAGCGTGGCCTCATGCCCCAAGATACCCTGGACATATTGGCCGAGGAACGTGGCGAAGAAGTTGTAGTGCCTCGCGCCGGAAAGATGGACTGGAAGCCACTGCGCGAAAAGATTGCCAAAAACGGCATGCGCAATTCCAACGTGCTCGCCATCGCCCCGACCGCCACCATTTCAAACATCATGGGCACCACGCCTTGCATTGAGCCGACCTACAAAAATCTTTTCGTTAAGAGCAACTTATCCGGCGACTTTATTGTGCTTAACGGCGAGCTCGTTCGTGATCTCAAGAAACGTGGCCTTTGGACTGAAGAGATGCTCGATCAAGTCAAATATTTCGACGGTGAGTTAGATTCCATCGAAGGCGTCCCTCAGGATCTCCGCGACAAATATACCACCGCGTTTGGTATCGATTATAAATACTTCATAGACGCCGCAGCCCGTCGCCAGAAGTGGATTGACCAATCACAATCAGTCAACCTCTTCCTTCCTGAGGCCGACATTAAGACCTTGTCCCACATGTATCGTGATGCTTGGCGAAAGGGTCTTAAGACAACCTATTATCTACGCACCCTCGGCGCCTCTAATATTGAGAAAGCCACCACCAGTGTGAAAAAAGAAGTGAGGGGACGCGCTGGCCAAGTCGAAGGCGCAGATCAGACTAAAAAAGAGTTTAGTGCAGCTGAGAAAAAAGCCTGTTCGATCGAAGCCATGATGAATGGTGAAGAATGCGAGGCATGCCAGTAGCCAGAATCGCAGATTTTAGTTACTGAATGACTAAGTCTTCTTCAACCTAGATAGGTCGCTAAGGTTCAACTCTGTCGTCGCTTAAAGTGCTGGCAGTCGGCTTGCTTGGTTTTTGGGTATCCAGCATCGGCGTCCATCGGTTAACTCAATCTGAATCCATGCGCCGCGCTCCTCGATTAATTTGAATTCAAGCCCGTCGTGTAGAGCTTGCACGAATGCAGGTGCATAGGCGTAGGCGGGACCTTTGCGTGCTTCAACGGAATCGGTGATTATGACACCTTCAATGAGGCTACCATTCAACCGCACAACTAAGATGACAGCACTGAGGGCCAAGACCATTGCGGATGCATAGCTAAGTAAGCGCCAGGACCGCGATTCGTAACGAGTGCATAAGAGCATCAAGCCGCAAAAACAAAAGCTCATTACGATTGTGACGACGCGCAGCCAAGAGCTTGGTGCACGTTCTAAAATGGATCTGCCATCTGAGACCTTATTGAGCGTCAGCGCTCGGGCGGCAGCCAAATTGTCAAGGAGGGCTTCATCAAATGGACGTATGCGAGCTGCATTGCGATAGGCAGTAATTGCGCGCCCCAGCTTATTCGCTTGGAACCACGCATTACCCGCATTGTAGAATGCGCTGGCTGCATCATCGTTCGTCTGTGCGGTCGCTTCAAATAATAGAGCTGATTTTGTGTAGAAGGCGGTGGCTTGCCGACTGCCGACGGGCATCGCGAGCGCGCTGGCGAAGGCGCTTTCTGCTTCGCTCCATGAGGATGCAACACTTTCATTGGGCAAGAGACTTAAAAGCGCCACTAAGATGAGCGAATTTTTAGCAAAGGTCACCCGCACTCGACGAGCGGTCGCGTTGAGCTCGCCTATTTCGGTGGCTTCTTCACTACGCGAAAACAATCTTTTATCCTTAGAAATATGGATGGCTTCAATTTTAGCGATGATTTTTGAGTCAACGTTCGCTTCTTCAAGAGCAGCGCGAGTATCGCTGGCCGTCCACGCACCGCCTTTGGCATCAAAATAGGCGGCGAGGAAATTAAGAAAAGCCTGCCACTTTGGCTCAGTACCTTCTGGCAGTTTCTTGAACTGAGCATAGGCTCGAGCACGTCTTTTGTAGATAGGATCTAGGGCTTGCTGACGCCACTCTTTAGCGAGGGGTCGGAGCGTGAAAAAAGCAATTGGGCCAGCTGCGAGGAATATCCAAAAGTAGTCATTTAAGAGTGAATGAATCGTATGAAGGAGTGAGTATATCATGCTTCTATTTCGATTATACCAAATGCCTTCAGTAAAATCAACTAGGTGAACTTGTGCCCCTTCAAAGTTATCCAATGCAATATAGTTGATGCCATCTCTGGAAGAAATCTTTAATGCTTGGGGATCAGTTTCTTTCCAAACATAGCGACCTGTGTCAGGGTCAAATACCTGAAAGCGTAGCGCAGGAAATGCGTTTAAACGTGATGAGAGTGTTCTAAGCCGAGTTTTAAAATGAGTGCCGCGCTCGTGCCAGAGTCGCCCAATTTCGGAATCGACTAAGAAATGTGCACGAAGGCTTGGCTGTAGATTGAGAGGCGGCAAATCCAACATTCCGTGAGGAGAACCGCTGATAACTTCGATCCCCACTTCTAGGATTTGCCCGAGTTCAATGGCCTCGTTGGATAGGCTGAGTTCGAAGTGGACGGGTTCGAAGAGTCCGCTAAAGAGCGCGCTTTGCTCTTCCTTAGGTAGTTCTAATACGGATATTTCAATTGGCTCGCTCGTGGTGTAGTGACGTTCATACTTTTCGAAAGTATCGACTTCTTCGAATAGTCCGTTATTAAAGTGTGCTGCATAACGAGCAAAGTCACCCGAAGCTTGATCGACGATAGAGCACTCCAGCGATAGGTCATCAAGAGTGTAGATTCCAGCTTCTAGGAATTTTACATAGATTGCTAGGTGGACAGTGCCTAATTCTTTCGCTTGCTCTGGGTTGATTTGACGTCTCGCAATGACACGGCGCCCACCGAT
>JAKVCM010000158.1 GCA_022448605.1 Puniceicoccaceae bacterium
AGTCGTTTTGCCAGAGGGTTCAAAAAAAAGTATGTCACGAATCACTCGTAAAATATGACTGCGGCCCTTTTTAGGCGGAATGTAGTGCTCAACTTCCTCAGTATAGAGGAGAAGCCCAACCTTGTCGTTATTTTGCGAAGCTGAAAAGGCGATTACGCTAGCGATCTCTGCGGCTCGCTCGCGCTTACTTTGCTCGACGGAACCGAAAATGCCTGAGGCACTGAGGTCAATCAGTAACATGAGTGTCAGCTCTCGTTCTTCCCGGAAGACTTTTACGAAGGGTCGATCCATCTTAGCCGATACATTCCAATCGATCGTACGCACGTCGTCACCGATGGCGTATTCGCGGACTTCTTCAAAGTCCATACCGCGCCCTTTGAAAGAACTGTGATAAGCCCCTGTCACCGAATCGGTAACGAGCCTTCGTGTACGAATTTCAAGGCGACGGACTTTTTTAATGATGTCAGTTGGGGTCATCAGAAATGACTTATAAATAACTAGTGATGACTGATTATTCCCTTATGGCACCGGCACAGCGTCGAAAATCGAGGTGACGAGGTCCTCGCTATCAATCTCTTCGGCTTCGGCTTCATAGGACGGTATCACGCGGTGGCGAAGCACGTCCGTGCCGATTTCTTTAAGATCCTGAGGCACGACATAGGCGCGTCCTTGCATCAGTGCCCAAGCTTTTGCGGCTAGCGTTAGGCTAATAGTCGCACGCGGACTGGCACCGAACTGAATGTATTGACTGAGTTTGAGTTTGTATTGCTCAGGATTACGAGTCGCGAGAATGAGATCGACAATATAGTCCCGTATCTTAGGGTCGACGAATACGTCGTTGATCAGCTTCCGAGCTTTGCTGACCGCATCGAGCGTGGTGACGGCGTCGACATTCAGATTTGGTGCGGTCGAGGACATACGGTCAAGGATCGCTCGTTCATCGTCTTTGCTTGGATAGCCAACCTTGAGTTTAAGCATAAAGCGGTCCACCTGTGCCTCGGGAAGGGGGTAAGTGCCCTCTTGGTCGATTGGATTTTCTGTAGCCAGCACTAGGAAGGGTTCGGGCAATGGATAAGTCGTATCACCGATGGTCACTTGGTGCTCCTGCATAGCTTCTAGTAGTGCACTTTGTACTTTGGCGGGTGCGCGATTGATTTCGTCCGCCAGAATGAGGTTGGCAAATATCGGTCCCTTGCGAGTGTGGAAAGTGTTTTCTTTTGGGCTGTAAATTAACGTACCAAGAATGTCAGCTGGTAGCAGATCGGGTGTGAACTGAATTCGCTTGAAGTCCGCCGCTGTGGCGGAAGCGAGGGTGCGGATGCTGAGTGTCTTGGCTAGACCAGGTACACCTTCGAGTAGGACGTGGCCATTGGTCAGCAGACCAACTAGAAGGCGATCGACTAGATAATGCTGCCCGACGATGACGCGAGCGATCTCTTCGCGTAGAGTGGGGATCCATTGGATAGCCGATTTTAATTTTTCTTCGATTTCAGGTACGATTGAATCTTGGCTCATAGTAATATGGTAGGTTCGCAAATTTATTTGCGGCAGATTAACTGACAAAGGAGAAAGCGATAGGTTTCATTGCAATGAGAATATTGCATTTAGTTCTAGAATGTGTCTTAATGTCGCACATGCCAGAAACAATTTTAATCGTCGATGATGAAAAGAACACCCGCGAGGGGATCAGCATAGCCCTTGAAGAGGAGTATGAAGTGTATATGGCTTCAGGGGCAGACGAGGCCTTTAACCTGATGGAGGCTGAGACCTTTGACATCGTGCTGACAGATTTGCGCATGGCGGGCAAATCAGGGCTTAAGGTTATAGACCGCGCCATCACCCAAGCAAACCGGCCGATCTGCATTATGATGACTGCCTACGGCAATGTGGAAACAGCGGTCGAAGCCATGAGACGCGGTGCCTTCGACTTCCTGACCAAGCCTGTTAGTCTAGAAAAATTGGAAATCCTGATCAAACGGGCGCTTCAAAGTCGCCGAATCGAGGCGGAAAACGTTGTTCTGCACGAGCGGCTCGACAAGAAGTATAGTTTCGATGGTATCGTTGGTAACTCACCTGGCCTCAACGACGTGCTGGACAAGGTCAAACTCGTTGCGCCTTCCAAGGCCACTGCACTACTCGAAGGAGAGACTGGCACGGGTAAAGAGCTCATTGCTCAAGCCATCCATCAAAACAGCAACCGCGCTCGTCAAGCCTTCGTCCCCGTGCACTGTGCGGCTTTGGCAGCCAATCTCCTTGAAAGCGAACTCTTCGGGCACGAGAAAGGCGCTTACACGGGTGCGACTGAGCGTCGGATTGGTCGTTTTGAGGCGGCTGATGGCGGCACACTC
>JAKVCM010000159.1 GCA_022448605.1 Puniceicoccaceae bacterium
GAACACGCCGAACCCGACAAACGCCATTCCGTATGGCCAAGGCAAGAAAACACTCGCCGCCACAAGCCCTAGGAAGTAAAGCAGCAAGACTGGAATCCGGACATACTTTTTACGAAACCGGGTTCCTGTGATCCAAGAAAACCCGCGAATGAGCGTCCTATCCAGCCGGCGTGCACCTGAAATGATGTGCTCAAAGACACCGCCGCCAGACTCAGCGTCTTTATCTCGTGTTAGCGCTGAAAACAGCCCATAGATTAGTGCTAGCACGCCAATGAGTGCGAGAGATGAAAGCGCAGACGTTAGCGGGGTTGGACTGGAGAGATCGATCATCCTAGATCAATCCAACACGCTGAAAACTAATGCAATAATTAATCGCGGTTGCGCAGGAAGCGATTTACGTCCGCTTTGACGCCGAAACGAGACATTAGCCTAGCGGCTTATTCTCGCCCCACCTAAGACGCTCACGGTTTCCGAAAAGCGAGTAAAAGGAGACATTACCTCGGAGACTTAAAACGCCCTAAGTAAGACACTCGGAACGTCTGTTGTGGGTCAATACTTGTCGATGACCTATCGAAAGCCAAAAATTCTAAATCTTCCGTTAATTCAATAAAAACAATATTCTACTATAAGTAGCATGATGATCAGGAATCCAATCAATTTTCGAGGTGACGCGCGGCACGCTGCCATTTTGCAGCACGCTGTGGTGAGCAGCGTAACTGACGGAGGCACTCAAGGACGAAAAGCAAATCGCCAGCCGAATGCCTCTTGGAACTCGGAGGTTGTGTGATGTTGGCACAAGTCTATCGCCGAGCGCGGGCCTATTTCTCCGTTCCGTCGGCACATGAAGAACCCGACATTATTGCAGCACAATATGAGGTCTTCTCGCGTCAGATTCCCCTGATGTATTCAGTCCTGCTGATTAATGCTTGGATTTTGGTTTCTACTTTCTTCGGTGATGCGCCTTGGTGGCTTACCGTACTATGCCCAGTTGTGTTTACTTTGATTAGCTTCAAACGGCTTGTTGGTTGGTGGCGCGGACGAGGGAGTCAGCCATCCGTCGAAGTCGCCCGAAAAAACTTGATAGGCACAAATCGAGTGGCCCTCGCAATGGCGCTGTTTCTCGTGGCATGGTCGATCTCTCTTTATCATTATGGAAACGTAGCCCAGCAATCTCATATTGCCTTCTTCATGGCAGTGACCGGTGTTTGTGTTGTTATTTGTTTGATGCATTTGCGTTCGGCAGCGTTCATCGTCTGGTTAGTCATTTGCAGCGGATTCTTTGTTCACTATTTATCAGCAGAGGAGGCATCCTTCGTCGCGATGGCGATCAATATGCCCTTTGTCACCATGGCCGTTTTGCTAATGGTGCACGTGCAAGCCAATCATTTTTCAAATTCGGTCGCGGCGCGTTCTCGAATGGAGGCCGTCAGTCACGAGAATTTGCGACTTGCAAATACTGACAATCTGACAGGTCTGCCAAATCGGCGAATGTTCTTCGCGGAGTTGGGCCGTGCCATGCGAACAGCTCCGGAGGCGAATAAGAGAGTGGCTGCCGCGGTCATCGACATGGATGGATTTAAGTCAGTGAATGATCTCTATGGTCATGCCGCTGGAGATGAAGTTTTGATTGAAGTCGGCCAGCGCTTGCGGCGCGTTGCCAAAGACAAGGTACTGGTTTCGCGTCTCGGTGGAGACGAGTTCGCAATCCTAGTCGAAGATGAGTCAAGCGATGCGGCGTTGCTGAGGCTCGGCAAAGAAATGTGCGCGAAGTTAAGTGCGCCTTTCGATCTGGGTGACACCACGGTGACCTTGTCGGCATCTATTGGGTTCGCCGTCCATCCTGATGTCGCACAGTGTCCGCGGACCCTCTATGAACGCGCAGACTATGCCCACTATGATTGTAAACGACATCGTAGAGGAACGGCTGCGTTGTTTTCGAAAGAACAAATTTCTGAGATCAAAAGCAGCAAACGAATAGAAACAGTCTTGCGCAGTGCAGATCATGCGATGGAGATCTTTCCATACTTCCAACCTATCGTGGATGTCAGCTCCGGAAGACTAATCGCTTTTGAAGCATTGTCACGTTGGGAAAGTCCAGAACTCGGGTGTGTTGCACCAGGCTCCTTTATCGGTATAGCGGAGCGCATCGGTTTGATTGGGGCAATCACACACATATCACTAAAGAAAGCACTCGAAGCCGTGGAAAATTGGCCTGAAGATATTTGTCTCAGTTTCAACTTATCCGCTCATGAAATTAGCAGTTCTGATGCCCTCGGTCAAATAATGGCGATCGTACGAGAGAGTCCAATCGATCCTCGCCGTATTGATTTTGAGATCACTGAAACAGCTGTGATGGCTGACATGATGCGAGCCGAGACGTCCGTACGAGCGCTCAGAAAAATGGGTTGTGGAGTTGCACTGGATGATTTCGGTACAGGTTATTCGAGTCTGACACAGCTTCACTCGCTCGCGCTAACAAAGATCAAGGTAGATAGAAGTTTCATTACGAAAATTGAGAGCACGACCGCGAGCTTTAAGATCGTGAAATCGCTGCTGACGCTAAGCAAAGACATGGGGCTCTCTTGCGTGGTTGAAGGGGTCGAATCTGAAGTTGAGCGCGCTGTGGTGGAGCAACTAGGGGGCACCTTGATTCAGGGATATTACTTCTCAAAACCGTTGACCGAAGCAGCTGCCTTAGAGTTTTTGCAAGACTACAACTTCGGTAGCCGCGAACTCGTTGCTTGAGCAAATCAGTGCGTGCTCAGTATCACCGCTTTGACGCCGGAAGTAGTGGACTTGGACTTCCCCCGGTTCCGTGGACGGTTATAGGCTAGCAGATTCTAGCGTGTCCAGTCGGTTCCTTTCATAGTTGATTGGTGACATGTATCCCAGAGCCGAGTGGCGTCTGCCGGGATTGTACCAGCCCTCAATAAACTCGAAGACGGCGATTTTTGCTTCAGCCTTGGTTTTGAAAGACCGGCGGTTCAGGAGTTCGGCTTCGAGCGTGGAGAAGAAACTCTCGCACATTGCATTGTCGTAGGCATCACCGACCGAGCCCATTGAAGGACGCACACCGGCTTCTTTGCATCTCAGCCCGAAGGCCACCGATGTGTATTGTGACCCCTGATCAGAATGATGGATCACATTGTCTGGTTTTCTCTGCTGCACGGCCATGTTGAGGGCATTCAAAACCAGATCTGCTTTCTGCTCATATCCGATTGACCAGCCGACGATCCGACGACTGAAGGCATCCAGCACAACGGCCAGATAAATGAAGCCTGCCCAGGTCGGGACATAGGTGATGTCAGCGACCCAGAGCACATTCGGTTTATCGGCATAGAAGTTCCGGTCGATCAGATCAGCCGATGGACGTTGGCGTTTATCCCGGACCGTCGTGTTGACATATCTGCGCTTGCTAGCGCCCCGCAAGCCTGCAGCCTTCATCAGACGTTCGACTCTCTTGCGGCTCACTCTGATGCCGTCATCGAGAAGGTC
>JAKVCM010000016.1 GCA_022448605.1 Puniceicoccaceae bacterium
CAAGTCAGGTGACATGCCCGAAAAAATACAAGCTTACTGCCGAGAAAAGGGTCAGGCCATTCCTGAAACAAAAGGCGAAATCATCCGCACAATTTACGAGAGCCTAGCACTGCGCTACGCAACGGTTTGGGAAAAGCTAATTACTTACACCGATACCCCTCCCTGCAGTCTGCATGTTGTAGGTGGCGGCTCTCAGGATAAACTACTCAATCAATTCACCGCTAATGCACTTGAAACGACAGTCCATGCAGGTCCTGTCGAAGCCACTGGCCTGGGTAACATCATGGCGCAAATGATGGCCGACGGTCTTATCAATACGCTCAGCGAAGGTCGCGCAATGGTAGCCAGTTCATTCCCAGTTGAAAGCTATGAACCTTTAGAAACAAGCGCTTGGAATGAGGTTAAGGAACGCTTTGCTAAGATCTGCGCTAATAGCTAGGTCAAGTAACTAGCTGACGCATACAGATTCAATGAAAAGTGAGAACCAGATCCTAGACCCCGACATTATTTTAATCGGTAGTGGCATCATGTCAGCCACGCTCGGCGCGATGCTCAAGGTATTAGATCCTGCGCTGCGCATCCAACTCTTCGAGATGACCGAGGAGTTTGGCAAAGAAGCCTCCAACGCTTGGCACAACGCGGGCACTGGTCATGCAGGCCTTTGCGAACTCAGCTACACTCCTGACTACGGATCTGATGGAAAAGTTGACGTCAGAAAGGCATTCGAGATTTTTCACCAGTTCGAGCACTCTAAACAATTCTGGAGCTACGCAGCACGCACTGGAATAATCGACAAAGTCGAAGAATTCATTAACCCAGTCCCTCATCTCAGCTTCGTATACGGACAAGAACAAGTCGACTTCCTTAAGTCACGCTTCACGCAAATGCAGAAGCATCACTTTTTTGAGGATATGTCCTACACCGAGGACCGTGAGCAGATTCGCGAGTGGGCACCCCTACTGCTTGAAGGGCGTGACCATACACCACTGGCAGTAACTAAGATGGAGCGGGGCACCGACATCAACTACGGCACACTTTCTGCAAAACTTATTGAGTGGCTAGGCCGACAAGAGGGCTGTGGCTACGCGACGAGCCATCGAATCGCCAATCTGACCAAAGACGGCACCAGCTGGAAGGTCGAAGTTAAGGATCTCACAACAAAACAAACATTATGCACCAAGGCCAAGTTCGTCTTCATCGGTGCAGGCGGTGGCAGCCTTCCACTACTTCAGAAATCGGGTATTAGAGAGAGCAAGGGTTTAGGTGGCTTCCCCATAGGTGGTCAATGGCTGATTTGCGATAAGCCAGAGATCGTCAACAAACACCTCGCAAAAGTTTATGGCCTCTCTCCCGGCGCGGCGCCTACCATGGCTGTGCCGCACCTCGACACTCGGATAATTGATGGTAAAAAATCAATTCTCTTCGGCCCCTACGCCGCTTGGACAACTAAGTTTCTCCATGTCGAGGGCAAGCCTACCGACCTTCCCTGCTCCATCCGCACCGACAACATCGCCTCGCTGATCAAGGTCGGCCTGCATAACATACCACTTGTTCGCTATTTGATTCAGCAAGGCACTCAAAGCATGAAGGCACGTATGAAGGAACTGAAAGCCTTCTTTCCCGATGCAAGGGAAGACGATTGGCGTCTCATCGACGCAGGTATCCGCGTGCAAGCCATTAAAAAAGAGGACGGTAACGCTGGCATCGTACACTTCGGAACCGAAGTTCTCACAACTGAAGACCTCTCCCTTTCCACTTTGCTAGGCGCATCACCTGGCGCATCCGTATCAACTAATATCATACTGGAAGTCATCAAACGCTGTTTCGCTGACTCTCTCGAGACACCAGAAGGACATGCACGCATGAAAGCAATGGTACCTTCTTATGATGAAGACCTGACACAGCCAGAAATGGCCTTGCGCCAGCGAGAATTAAGTGAAGAAGCCTTCAAAACTCTGAATTGTATCCGATAAGTTAATTTCACTATAAGGAGTAGAAACGAAGCAAATGAGTAATGGTCGAGATTTAGGTATAATCAGGGTATTTGTAATTTCTGAGGTCCGTATTAAAGAGCCACGAAAGAAGGCCAAAGCTAAGATTACCCCGACTCGATCAGCCGATTTTTAGTTATTCTCCAACTTTTCTGAAAGCTATTGACAAGAATACTGGGCGGCAACTTCATGCACAGCTCACTACGCATCTAAGGGTGCGTATTTAGACAATGGAAAACTTTGCTGATCAATGCCTCGACATGGCTCAATCTATATTGGGTCACAACTTAGAATCTATCACCGAACAAGGTGCTATTGCCCCTGTTTCCGGCGAAGACAGCCGCCTTGACGAGCCCGGCCACGCCGCCCTCGCCATCGGCGAGTACTACCGCGCCACTACCGAGTCGACTCTGGGCGGATACGATCTAATTGATCTCGCCGCGCGCACTGTAACCGCGCAAGCCTTCGCGCCCGAAGAAATGGTAAATGGTCTCGCTTACGCGGCACTTGGTCTCCTTTCCTTCAGCCCGGCCAAAGATCGCAACCTTGTCTGGGAGCGTCTAATGGATCCAACCCGCGAACAACTCGATAAGCTCCTCTTAGAGCGCAGCGACTACGAGAATCATTACCAAGCCTTCAACATCGCTAATGCTGTCGCGCGATTCAGTATTGGACTATCCAAGAGGGACGAAACTGGACGCCTCATCGACCGCTTCCTTGAACGTATCGACACTAAGTCTTCAACTGGCTATATCGATGATGCCGCTGGCGAGGAAGCTCGTCTGGGTGGAGCATTCGACATCTACGGTGTACATAGTTTCGTCTTTATTCGCCAGTCGCTCCAGTTACACGCTAATTTACACCTGCGCGAGCGCAAGCTTCCCAGCCTGCGCTCTTACTCAGAGAAATATATCAAATTGATACCCGACCTTGCTCGTCAGGATGGTGTCGGTTGGGCTTACGGTCGCTCGCTCGGCGCCTATGGGCAAATGCATTGTATCAGTCTAGTATTACAAGCGCTTCGCGATGGCTGGGTGCCCTCTGATCAACGTGACCTCTACGTTGATACAGTTCGCCGCCTCTTCATGAATTTCTTCGTTACTTACCTCGATCAGGAGCACGGCTATCTCGTGATCCGAGACGAGGAGCGTAACACTGTCCCCTACCACACAACGAGAATGGCCAACTTTGATGCTGCGCGCTACCTTTGCCAATGGTCGCGTCTCGCTCGGTCAATCGGTGGCAATGCAGCGCCCTCATCTCTAGTCGCTCCACGCAAAATTGCGCGCTATGTAAGTTTTGATAAGTCACACCGCAAGGAACAAGGCCTCTTCGTATACCAAGACCCTGATTCCGGACTAGCCATCCAGTTACCACTCGTCGGTTCGAATAAACTAGGCAAAGGTAGCTCCGACTATCTCGCCTTTCCTCACTCCCCCGGGGTATTCGACTGGCCAGTCGATCAGTATCTACCAATTATGCAACCTGAACTCACCTTTGGTGATAAGATTATAGTGCCCTCCTTCTACGGCAAAAATTGCACTACTAGCATGGGTATGCGCAACGCGCTCAACTTTAAATATGATCAGCCTGAACTCATTACTAAGGACGAGGAAATTGTGAGCGGTCTCGGTTCTTGCAAGGTTGTCTGGTCATTCCTGAAGGGTCAAATTAGCTGCGAGTTCTGCTTTAGTGTAAAACAACAAGTCACACTCAATAAGATGCGTTACGTTCTCGGCATTGCATCGCCCCACAGTCGTTATCGCGTAGCCACCTCTTTCACACTCGGCGAAGGTGGCCACCGCACCGAAGTAACTAAGGATGACTTTCAGGCAGAGTGGATAGAACTGGACGTCGTCACTAAGGATCCCAAATACCGCACCTACTACGGTAACATGCACTATCTGCAAACCCTTCAACGCGACCGACCCCTCGTCATGCGCCCCGGCACACAATATCGCTTAGCGCTCTCCTTCGAACCCGACATTACCTTTGCGGATGAGTAGGGTTCAATTAAGAGAGAATTAAGGTGTGGAACCAAAATATATTTCTTCTTTATAATCTTTAATTTTTTAATTTTAGTAAAGTGCTATCCGTCCGTATCATCCCCTGTCTCGACGTCCATCAAGGACGTGTAGTCAAGGGTGTGAACTTTGTAAACCTGATCGATGCAGGCGACCCCGTCGAACAAGCCAAAGCCTACGAGTTGCAGGGTGCCGATGAACTTGTTTTTCTCGATATCACGGCATCCAGCGATGAACGCAATACTATGATCAGTGTTGTCGAACGCACCGCCTCTGAGTGCTTTATGCCACTCACGGTCGGTGGCGGCCTGCGTAGCGTGGAAAACATCCGCGACATGCTCAATGCAGGAGCTGACAAAGTCAGCCTCAACACTGCCGCAATCCTCAATCCCGACTTAATCAAGGAGTCTGCTTCCCGCTTTGGTAACCAGTGTATCGTTGTCGCGATCGACGCCAAACGTGTGCCCAAACAGGATGGGAAGTGGAAAGTTTACACACACGGAGGCCGTAAAGAAACCGAACTCGACGCCGTCGAATGGGCAAAAAAAGTTGTCTCACTCGGAGCGGGAGAAATCCTCCTCACCAGCATGGATTGTGATGGCACAAAAGGTGGTTTTGAC
>JAKVCM010000160.1 GCA_022448605.1 Puniceicoccaceae bacterium
GCTTCGCAAAATAACGACAAGGTTGGGCTTCTCCTCTATACTGAGGAAGTTGAGCACTACATTCCGCCTAAAAAGGGCCGCAGTCATATTTTACGAGTGATTCGTGACATACTTTTTTTTGAACCCTCTGGCAAAACGACTAACCATAAGTCCGCACTCGACTACCTCAATCGCGTACAACGTCGTAAGGGTGTCGTCTTTTTGATCTCTGATTTCATCGATAACGACTCACCGCTCCCCGCTCCTGATTCGCCGCTCTTCACTACACTATCTCTCACCCATCAACGACACGACCTTGTGAGTATTGTCCTGAGCGATACCCGAGAATACGTATTGCCAAAAGTCGGCTTAATTACACTCGAAGACGCCGAGACTGGCGATGTTGTCGAGATTAATACTAACAGCCATAACAATAGAGAGCGCTATGCAAAGCTCGCTGAGGAAAACCTTGAAGCTTTTCGAGCTGGCATGCGTAAAAAAGGCCTCGACTGGATTGAAGCTCGCACAGATCAACCATATCTACCTGCACTGCGTAAACTCTTCGCTTTACGTGCGAGCAGGCACTAAACGAGAACTAGAAATGATATTTCTTGCCCAGATGCCCGCCGCGCCAAAGATGCCGCCCCTACCAGAAGGCCCATCGCTCGACCGTGTGCGTGGCCCCATTGAGATACCCGCTTACGAACCTTGGCAAATAATATTAGCACTCGGATTAATTGTTCTTTTTATTGGCCTATTAATTTGGTCAGCCGCACGCAGTCGCCGAAAAGCAACGAAAACGACTTCGCCCTACGAGGCTGCCCTAGCAAAGCTGCAAGCCGCCGCTGACTTGAGCACTGAAGACGACAAACGTTTTGCAATACTAAGTTCCCAAGCCCTACGCCGTTATTTCGAAAATGAGTTTGGCCTACGTTCGACATCTCGCACGAGCGAGGAATTTCTCCTTAGCCTAAAAGGCAATACCCAGCTCGACGAATCTTTTCAGACAACACTTCACGAAATACTGGCCACCCTCGACCAAACTAAATTTGCACAGCAAGCGATCAGTATCGAATCACGTATCTATATTGTCGATACATTAAAAGATCTCATCAATAAAGCGCAGGTCATTAGCCAAAAGGAAGGAACCCACCAATGAGTTTTTTTCAGTTCGAAGATCCCGCATTTTTCTTTTTACTCCTACTCATACCAATCCTAGCGTGGTGGGTAGGTCGTATGGGCCCAGAAGCGGCTGTCCGTTTTTCCAGTGTAGCTCTCGTCAAGAAGATTAGCCGCAATCGTCATAGCAGTCCCGGCAAGCTACTCTACGGCCTACGTTTGCTCGCGCTAGTCGCGCTTATCGCTGCTCTCGCTCGTCCGCAGATCGGTCGGATGAATGAGGACATCGAGGCCGAAGGTATCGATATCGTCATCACGCTTGACCTCTCAGGATCGATGCGTGCACTCGATCTATCGACCCAAGACGATATCGTCACGCGCCTCGATGCGGCTAAGCGCGTAGTCGATGACTTTATAGGTAAGCGCAAATTCGATCGTATCGGACTCGTCGCTTTCGCTGCCAATTCTTATGTTGTCAGCCCGCTAACACTCAATCACGACTGGCTCAAGCGCAACCTAGAGCGCCTCGAACTCGGCGAGATTGATGGAGGAGGTACTGCAATAGGTACAGCACTTGGAGCGAGTATCAATCGGCTACGCGATCATGAAGCTCGCAGCCGCATCGTTATTTTACTCACGGATGGCGAGAATAATTCAGGCGCCCTCTCTCCCATTGCCGCCGCCGAAGTCGCCAAGACTCTTGGAGTCAAAGTCTACACCATCGCCACCGGTAAAAAAGGCCGTGTCCCCATCCCTGCGACTGACCGTAAGGGACACATCGTCCGCGACAGTGAAGGTAGGCCCGTTTATCGAGGTCGCAGCGATATGTCGAACTACGACGAAGCTGAATTGACTGAAATCGCCGAACTCACAGGCGGTCGTTTTTTCAACGCAACCAAGGACGGCGACCTGGAACGCATCTACGATGAAATCGACCAACTCGAAACCAACAAAATCGAGCTACGTTCTTACGCCACATTCACAGAGATGTTCGTCTGGTTAGCAAGCCTAGCGCTGCTCTTACTCGCTCTTGAGCAGGTCCTTCGCAACACCCGCTACCGCCGCCTACCATGAGTTTTGAAGATCCAGTCTGGTTGAGAATTACGCCGATACTAGTCCTGCTCTTCGGCGGAATACTCGCGTATGGCTTTCGACAGCGCGATGCCTTACTTGGTCGTTTTGCGGCTAGTCGACTACTCGACCAGTTGACTGAAAAAGCCAGCCTCACTCGCGCATGGATCAAGGCAGGCTGTATTTTGCTTGCCGTTCTAGCCATTGGTATTGCACATGCACGTCCACAACTTGGCGTCGAGTGGTCGGAGCGCAAAGCACGCGGCATGGACATAGTCTTCATCCTTGATAGCTCCAAGAGCATGCTTGCCACCGACCTGCGACCCACACGCCTGGATCGTGCAAAGCTTGCCATCATTGATCTTGTCGAGCGCTTAGAGGGTGATCGTATCGGCCTCATCGCCTTTGCGGGACAAGCCTTCCTACAAACACCGCCCACCCTCGATTACTCCGCCTTTCGCGAGAGTCTCGACGCCATCGACCCCAGCATTATGACGAGTGGCGGCAGTGATCTCGGCAACGCGATCGATGAAGCGACCAAGGCATTTCCTTCGCAAAACAACGTCAAGGTCGTCGTCTTGCTAACCGACGGCGAAGACCTAAGCGGCAACGCCGCCAGCGCTGCCACAAGAGCTCGCGAGGATGGAATCCAGGTTTTCACAATCGGCATCGGCACGCCCGAGGGCGAATACTTACGCATCCGCAATGAACAAGGCATTGAAGAATTCGTTCGAGATTCGAGCGGGCAACCCGTACTAAGTAAACTCGATGAGAATACCCTCCAAACCATCGCTCAGGCAACTGGGGGTATCTATAGCCAACTTAGTAGTGATTCCCTCGACCAGCTTTATAATTCTGTCATCGCTAGGCTTCCACGCGAAGAGCGCGAGTCAGAATTGCAAGAAATAGGCATTGAGCGTTTCCAATGGGCGCTTACTTTAGCCCTAATCTTTCTTGTATTTGATATACTGATACGTCGACGCCGAAGTGCTACGATCCATGCTGGCATGCTTATTCTCGCAACGCTAACTCTTAGTCCAACAGATACAATTGCTGAGACTGGATCCAATCCCAATGCCTACAGTAATTACAATGCAGCTTATAGAGCACTGACTCAAGGGGACTACGAAGCCGCTCAAGCTGGCTACGAAAACGTACTTTCTAATACGAATGACCTCAACCTGCAGCGCGACGCTCTCTACAACCTAGCCCACGCGACTTATCAACAAGGACACACGAGCTACGAGAGCGGCGACCTGCAAGCAGCTCTCATTCAAGTTGAAAAAGCCGAGGCCTTGTTTCAATCCGCCCAAGAAATCGATACCAGCGACACATCGATTCAAGCAGACATTGACCAAGTCTCGCGAGTCCGTGAAGCAATCGAAAAATTAATCGAAGAACAACAGTCACAAGATAATGAAGAGCAGTCTGGAGAATCGGAGGAAAATCAGGATTCATCCGGAGAAGGTGAGGACTCAGAAGATTCACAAAATGGCGAGCAATCTGAAACCAGCGAGCAAGGCGAGAACTCTTCCAAAGATCAACAGAACCAAGAAAATGATTCGGGAGAGGAAAGTACCGAGCAATCCAACCAACACCAAGAAGGCTCAGAAGGTGGTCCGTCCGAGGAATCGGGCGACCAAAAAAATCAAGAGGCAACGGACGAAGAAGGCGAAGGCTCTTCAGCCAACGATCAAGAATCAACTGAAGACCCTCTTGACGACGTCCCACAGTCCCAATCAGGCGAAGAGAGTGGGGAATCCGGAGATGAGGAAGGTCAACAAGCTGTGGCCACCGAGGCCACCGAGGGCGAAAGTCAGCAAGATGATCAGGCTGGCACCATGAGCAGCGAAGTAATCAAGGGCATGACCGAAGCTGAAGCCGCCGCTCTGCTTGATTCACTTCGCGGCAAAGAAACTCTCCTTCCCTTTAACAACCAAGCGCGCGGTAAACGCTCAGGCGACAGCCGAGACTGGTAAACAAATTTTATCTATGCACCGATTCAAATTCACATTATTACTTCTCCCTTGGCTCTTAGCGCTCAGCACGAGCGCTGAGATTAGCGTGACTGCAATCTTCAATCCACCCCGCATAGCGCTAGGCGACAAGGCTCAGTATGTCCTTGAGATCAAAGAGACTAGCACCAGCCAACAGCCGGAAATAAAGCAGGTCACCAGCCTGCCCATCCCGCAATCTGGCGGCCTAGAGTTAACTAATGGTCGCACAGCAACCAGTCAACATACCAGTATCATCAACGGCGCGCGAGAATACAGCGTCATGCAACAGCTCATCATAGATGCCGATGCTCCTAGCATCGGCGTCTTTACTCTTCCTACTTACGTTTTTCAATACAAAGGACAAACGCTTCGCGCTCCCGAAGCCACACTCCAAGTCGTCAAACGCGCGGCCGACGCAGGCCCGACTACCGACGAGCTGATTTTCCTAAAAGCCGATACGCCCGATCAGCTCTATGTCGGTCAGACAACAACTCTTGAGCTCAAACTCTATATAGCACCTAATGTCCGGCTCTCGGGCCTCAATAGCTTCGATCGAAATGCCGATAGCTTCACCATTAGTGAACTACCAGATAGTAGGGAGACTTCCGAGATCGTCAATGGTCGTAGCTACCGCGTGCTTAACTGGACGCTCACCATTACGCCAATTCAAATAGGCCCACAGGATTTAAATTTTCAATTTACCGTGTCTGCAAGCCTACCTGGGCATAATAGTCGCACCCGCGACCCACTCGGCGGGCGAGGCTTCGGAAGTAGCATCTTCGACGACTTTTTTACTCGCTCTGAGCGCTTTAGCCTAAGCACCGAGCCAACAACGGTCGAAGTCCTCGCGCTCCCAACAGCCGAAAAGCCCGCTAGTTTCACTGGTGCGATTGGTGACTTCGCCATGCAAGTTTACACCGACCGCAATCAGACCCAAGAAGGCGAGCCTATCATGCTCTCGGTCGAAATCTCTGGGAACGGAAACTTTGACCGTATCAATGGCCCCACTATTCCAGAAACAGCCGACTGGCGCAGTTACGAGCCCGAGTCGAACTTTCAACCTCGTATTGCAGACAGCGCCCTGCTTGGCACTAAACGCTTCGACTATGTAATGATACCAAACCAAGCGGGCACCCTGGAAATTCCTGAGATTCGCTTCGCTTTCTTCGAACCTGAAGCACAGCGTTACACTCAGCTAAGTTCACCAGCCATTGAGATTGAGGTCAGTCCATCAAATCGTCCAGCCACACCATCTGTGCCAATTACTCAGACTGCGCCACCTCCTAGCACCGTATTACTTCCACTCCAGCAAGAACTTACCGTGGAGGAAGCTCTCCTCACGCTCGACTACCGCCCTCGCTCCATTCACACGACAAGCCATTGGAACAACCCCCGCTTCTGGTCAATTAATGCGGCCATAGTCGTCGGCTTGGTCACCTATGGACTAGTCCTTAGGCGCAAGCGTCGATGGAAAGAAGATCCTACTTATGCCTCTCGAGAAAGGGCCAAGGAGGAACTCAACACGAGCAAAACAGCTGCGCAGCAATCCAAAGTAGCAGACCACTTTTACGCCCAAGCCCAAAGTGCCATCCGCTTAGCCGTAACCTATCGATCGGGCGAAAACCACCGAACAGCAGATATCGACACACTCTGCGAAGTCATGTTAAAAAAAGGCCTCTCCGAGCGAGTAATCTCGCAAACCCGAAGACTCTTCGCCACAGCAGACGCCCTACGCTTCGCAGGCAAGGAAGCGAAGAGCGATCTCGCTAAAGCCAAGTCAGAGCTAGAAGGAATTTTGAAAGCACTATGAATTTCCTAACAAAAATAATTCACTTCGCTGAATTCCCATTTTTAAGCAAACTGGATTCACGCATCAGCTTACCAGAGCTGAGACTCCAACCCTTACCTCTGCGATGCATCCACTTGTGCTTATTGTTCTTAAGCGCACTACTCTCTCCTATCCAAGCTGACGATTTCCAATCAGGGCTTGATGCGTATCACGAAGCTAAATATGCCGAAGCCACCGCAGCCTTTGACCGTAGCCTTGAATCTTCAGAAAACGCAGCGACACACCATAACCTAGCACTGAGTCTTTACAAGCAAGGCAAAACTGCTGCCGCCGTCTGGCAACTTGAACGCGCCTTACGCCTAGCACCTCTCAATAAGACCTACATTTTCAAACTCGATGCACTCCGCCAAATACTGGGACTCTACGAGACCCCTATTGCCTGGTGGCATAGCGCGGCCAATATTCTTGCAAGAAAGATCTGGATCTGGATTGCATGCATTTGCTTTTGGATCGTGATCGCGGTGCTTGCACTGCCACGCATCGGTGGCTTTCAGCGCCCCGTACTTTTAAAGCTTTCTTCAGGCATCGCAACCGTATGCCTCCTCTTAGCACTTAGTGCGCTGACGATTCAAATTACGCAACAGCCATCAGGAATCGTCATTTCCAACGAGGCTGTCGACCTCCACCACGCCCCCGCGAGCGCGGCACCCAAGGCCGGCGTCGCTCGCTCTGGAGAGCGCGCTTTCATAATTGATCAGCACAACGATTTTCTAAAAGTCGAAACTGAGGCTGAGATCACTGGCTGGATTCAAGTGGACGCGTTTCGAAAGCTTTAAGTATCTATGAAACCGCTGGCTGGTGCTGACTCATGCAATGCAGGGCGCCACCTTCTTTGATAATGTCGCAGCAATTAACTGCGACAATCTCCCGGTCGGGAAAACAGTCACCAATTATTCCAAGAGCGGTC
>JAKVCM010000161.1 GCA_022448605.1 Puniceicoccaceae bacterium
TGAAGCGACCATACTTATGCTAACTGCACAAAGCCGACTTAAGAGCAGTGAACGTGGGCTTTATCTTGAGAAAACAATACGCAACATGACTGCAAAGCCAGGCTACATTGACCTCACGGTGGTAGAAAAATCGTCATGTGATAATGACTTTTACCAACTGGTGGAGCAAATTAAAGGCTTACTTCACTCCGTTAATGGCGCTGTTAGCGATGTAACACAGCAAACCTCTTCGCTGGTGGGCAACATGCAAACCATTGAGCGAGGGTTAAATGAAAATGGCATGCGCCTCTCTACAATCGCAGCGGCCACAGAAGAAACGGCGGCAACGAACCAAGAGCTTTCATCGCAGGCTGCATCTGTTGGCGAAGCCTCTGAGCACTGTCGCGGTGAGACTGAGTTGGTGAGCGAACGTGTTGATGATAGCGTTGAACGGACGAAGTCATTGGCCACACAAATGCAAACTGCAAAAGACACCATAGATGCGCTATCTGAGATGTGCCTAAGCATCGAGAAAGAAATGGATATCATCAAGGGTATTGCAGATCAAACTAACCTACTGGCACTCAATGCTGCTATTGAGTCTGCCCGTGCGGGTGAGCATGGTCGAGGGTTCGCTGTTGTTGCAGATGAAGTAAGACAGTTGTCTATTCGCAGTGGAGAGAACGCCGAAAAAATTAACGACGTTACACGCGTCCTCATTGAAAAATCTCAAAATGCGGTACTTACGATGAACGATTGCTTGTCTGGCATGGAGACCAATTGCGTTGAGAGTGAAGCGTTACGTGAAAACATTCGCAATATCATTGAGCAAATAAAGCGCGTGGATGATGGTGTTAGCGCGGTAACACAGGCCACAGAAGAGCAAGCACATGCTTCTCAGGATATCTCAGCATCAACACAGCAGATCCATTCATCAATGGATGAGCAAAGACATGAATCTGAGATGGCGCTTGGTGCGACAAGTAAGCTGACATCAGCGAGTGAAGCACTTTCACAGCAAATTATGCGATTCACCGTAAATCAATGATAACGGTGTTGACCAAGGTCGGGGTGGCGCTTTGGATAATGGGTGCAGCAGCATTCTTATTCATTACAGGTGCCGCCACAGTAACACGCTTTGATGCCGACAACGTACTTTATCAAGCGACTTTCGCCCCTGACTTTGATGACAAGGTGCATGATTCATTTTCCCAATGGGTTGGTAGCGCCTCATCCATCTCGCAGACTAGCGGCAGTCCAGGCCCGATAGTATTACATGTGGTCGACAATACGTGTCCATGTCAGATGGTGTCGAACCGACACGTGAACTCGATAGAGGTTTTCGCCAACCGTCAATCCATCCCTACTTTCCGCGTTAACTACGAATCGCTCCCTGCGGATGTTCAGCAGTGGATACCCAGCACTCCTGCCCTGGTCATCACAGACAGTGCAGAGCGCGTTAATTATATAGGGCCTTATGGTGAGGGAGCAAATTGCGCGAGCAACACGGACATTGCCACACCCTTTATTGGTATGGCGGCCAGTGATAATTACGGTGTAAGCGTCCCTTTTGAGGCCAAAGGGTGCTATTGCAAAAGGTCATAGCGCCATCGGTGATGGTGTGACATAGAAAGCGCAGCTTCTTGTAGGGTGTGGCTGAGGACAGAGCGCTTTACTTCGATTCGCTCTCCCACCAATGCGTCACAATGTCTTTTTCTGAAAAAGGACGAACACCGCCCATCCAGTAGCCGCCAACGTGCTTTTTAGGTAGAACCTTTACCTCTCCGGGCTTCGCAAAAACATTCCCCTTCACCTTGCATGCATAAACACCTTTGGCAGGAAGCCGGTCTTCAACGCTGACCCACCGACCTTGCCCCATGGACTCTTCTTCTTTTTGCTGATCTATTAATCTCGCCACAGATTATTCCTCTGTATCAAATTTTACATAAACGCTGAATGTGCGTGTGTCTACACCGTCATCGTCTAACATTTTTATCAGCGTCTTCTCGCCGTGCGCCAGCGTCGAAATCCAGTGCTTTGGTGCGGGAACAATAGGACGAATTGACAATGAGTTCATTGTCACAACGGCGAGGCTGCGCCCACCTTTGTCATACACCACTTCAAAATCGTCTTCATTTTTACTCCACCGCATGGACATCACGCCGCGCCGAATAGTTTGCCTTCTTGCGAAGAGATGCTCGCCGCCGATCTTAAACACAACAAGCTCTGGTCTAACAGCTCTTGAAAGGATAGCTTCGTACAGCGACTCTTCCTCGGGCGCTCGTGTGTGCGGGAAAGTGGTCGTATCTATTCTGTCGTGGCGATAAAAAACAAACTTATGCAGCCATGCGGACAATGAAGGGCAATTGGTTTCAGTGGTGATTTTACCTTTCGCATTCACCCTTACCTCAGCATAATCTTGCTTGGTATATCGTAGTTCGCTCACTTTACCCTCTATTCTAACAGTCACTTTGTTTTATTTATTATATCACATCACCCCAACAATAAAACGAAAATAATTGCTTTCAGGCGTTGACCCAACATCCGAATTAGTGCAAAATATGCTCCATGAAAGGAAAAAATAAAAATATGAATATATCAAACACCGTCCCTGAAAGAATGGACATTATCAATACGGTAACCTCACGGTCGCCTATCACTCACAACGAGCTAATCCGCCACTTATCAAATCAAGAGAATGCCGAAGCAACATCAGCTCGCATTGATGCTATGATACGTGACGGGCAACTTTGTTTGGAGGGTGACGCTGTCACGGCCAATCTCGATATTCAGCGTATCGGCACTGTCGTTCGCCACCCTAAGGGATTTGGCTTTCTCGCACTTGAAGGTGAAGAGGCTGATTGGTTTATTACCTATGCGGATATGGAACGATGTCTCCCAGGAGAACGTGTTGTTGCGGTCCCTCGAACACGCGACGAGCGTGGCGTG
>JAKVCM010000162.1 GCA_022448605.1 Puniceicoccaceae bacterium
AGATTATCGCAGACCATAAAGACGGCTTCCCGGAATGCTTGGAGTAATTCGGGCGAATCGTCGGGAACTAAGCCAGATTTTCCATTGGCAAGCAGAAGCACGGTATCATTCGTACTCATGTCACCGTCAATGGAGATCCGGTTGAAGGTTTTATTGCAGGCTTGAACGAGTGTGTTCTTGAGTGCGGCGTTATCGACATCGAGGTCGGTCGCAAGAAAGGCTAACATCGTAGCCATGTTTGGCTCGATCATGCCGGCACCTTTCGCGATGCCAGAAACGGTGAGTGTCTTACCTTCATAGGTAAACTGGGCAGTCGCACATTTACGCCCTGTGTCGGAGGTGAGGATGGCGTCGGCTACATCGAGCGAATTTTGTGACTTCTCACTAAGTGCTTTAGCCGCGGCGGCGATACCTGTTTTAATATTTTGCATCGGTAATCTCCGGCCGATTCGACCGGTCGAGCAAACGAGGAAGGGAGAACCAATACCAGTTTCGAGTTGAGCAATAGCCGACATTTCTTTAGCGTCAATCATACCTTGTTCAGCTGTTGCGGCATTGGCGTTGCCACTATTGACGACGATGCCAGCGACCTTTGCGGAGGGTGAAGTAAGTATCTCTTTGCAAACTACAACGGGTGCGGCACAGACATCGTTCAAGGTGAAAACACCGGCGGCATGACACGGTTCTTCAGAGGCAACGAGTGCAAGGTCGAGCAATTCGAGGTCACCTTTTCCCCGAATGTCACAAGCCACTCCAGAAGTTTTATAACCAGGACAGTCGGCGATACCGTTTGGGCTTTCGATTAGCTTTACTTGGATGCTCATGGTGAAGACTGAAATTTTAAAATACTGAAATGTTTAAACTAGGCCGGCAGATTCCTTGAAGCCAAATTTTAGGTTCATGAGTTGTATAGCCTGACCGCTGGCTCCCTTAAGCAGGTTATCGATCGCGGAGGTGATGACAAAATTTTCTGTCCGAGGATCATAGACGGCAGAAATGTCGCACCGATTTGTATTTGTTACGTGCTTAGTATCTGGATATGTCCCACTGGCTAAAATAGTGATGAAGGACTTCCCTGCATATGCATTTGCCCATGTAGAGTAGAGGCTTTTAAGTGAAGCCTTGGATTTGGCCACAATCGTGGTAGATATGCCCCGCGACATGGGGGCGAGGTGTGGATTAAATTGTACAACGCAGTCGGCGAAAGCGGCTTTTTCGAGCTGCTCTTCGATTTCGGAGAGGTGCCTGTGCTTGGGCATGCCGTACGCTTTCATACTTTCGTTTTGTTCGCAGTAGATGAAGTCTTCCGCGACCTTCCTGCCCGCGCCGCTTACGCCGCTGTAGCTATTGATGACGATACCTTTGCTGTCAATGAGTCCGGCTTTGAGGAGTGGGACGAGCGGAATTTGCACACTCGTCGGATAGCAACCTGGACAAGCGATGAGTGAGGCGATCTTCCATTTATCGTCAGCTAGTTCGGGAATGACGTAAGGTGCCGCCTCGAGTAGGTGTGGCGCGGGGTGGGGCTGTCCGTAATAATCTTCGTAGACCCGAGCCGAGCTGAGCCTGAAGTCGGCGCTTAGGTCGATAACAGTCTTGCCAGCTTTAAAGAGAGGATCGGCAAAGTCCGAAGCCACGCCGTGGGGAAGAGCGAGGAAGAAAATATCGATTTCGGGATTGGCTGCTAGCTCTTCGGGATCAGACGCCGTGAATGTAAGCTCACCAACGAGGTGTTGGAGCGCAGGCATCTGGTCGGCTACAAGCTTGCCGGCCAGTGACCGGGAGGTGACTGAGGTGAGCGTGACATCTGGGTGCCGCGAAAGAAGCCGGACGAGTTCTTCGCCGGAGTAACCAGAGGCGCCTATGATTGCTGCTTTCATGGATTTAATTGCTGATGACTGATTTTCTTAAACTGACTCTTAATCGATTTGAAATTAGGATTGGACCTTGCGATTAAGAGTAGGAAGAGTAATAAGAGTTAAAATAGGCTCAATGCTTGGTCTTGGGAAACAAAAAACCCTCCAAGCCACGCATTCGCGGCTTTGGAGGGTTGCAGAATGTGCTACCGTTTCCGCCGCTGGCGGTTTATCGTTTCGAGAATTGGAAGCGCTTTCGAGCACCCGCGAGACCTGGCTTTTGACGCTCACGAGAGCGAGGATCGCGCTTCATATGACCGTCTTGTTTGAGCGGCACGCGGAGATCCGCGTTGAGCTTTTCAAGTGCACGGGCGATGCCGAGGCGAACTGCGCCTGCTTGACCGTTTAGACCTCCACCTTGTGCTTTGACTGTGATGTCGACTTGGTCGGCCATCTCCACTGTCTTTAAAGGCGAGAGCGCTGCGTTAGCAAATTCATCGGTTTTGAAGTAGGCGCGTGGCTCCGAGCCGTTGACGACTATTTTACCAGTGCCTCGTTTGAGTCGGACGCGAGCAATGGCTGTCTTGCGACGACCGACGGTTACAAATGTTTCTTCGCTCATTGTATAAAAAGTATCTTAGGTATAACCAGCGCTTAGACAAGTGGTTTGGGTTGCTGAGCTTCGTAAGGATGCTCGGCACCTGAGTGGATTTTAAGTTTTTTAATCATGGCGCGTCCAAGTTTGTTGCGTGGAAGCATACCCTTGACTGCGTGCTCGATTATGAATTCAGGTTTCTTAGCGCGCATTTTTTCCATGCTGACGTGGCTTTCGCCACCCATCCAGCCCGAATAAAACATGTAGCTTTTATCGGTGTTCTTCTTGCCAGAGACTTTGATCTTCTCGGCGTTGACGACTACAACGAAATCACCCGTATCGGCATGCGGCGTATAGGTCGGTTTATGGCGACCCCGAAGCACGTTGGCAATTTTTACGGCTGCGCGACCAAGTGTTTCATTGGCAGCGTCGACAATATACCAGTTTTTGGCATGGTCGGATTTAGTAGCTATAGTCGTTTTCATGATTTTGGCAAAGCGGTGAACAGTAGAATTGGGCACCCCCCTGTCAATGGGAATTTTGGCGAAAACCTCAGTAATCCTGCTTTTTTATTGCAAAGGTGCAAAGGGACGTCATTTTGCGCTGTTTTTCCAACTACAACACTACCAGAGGAATATCACTTTGAGAGACGACTATTTAAAAGAAGCCCAGAAGAAAATCACAGATCCAATGATCCTGATCAACGTGATATCGCGCCGTGCCAAACAATTGAAGAGTGGCTACAAGCCCCTAATTGAATCTTTGGAGCGCCTGTCTGCTGAAGATATGGCTCTACGTGAGGTCATGGAAGGTAAAATTACTTACCAGTTGGCTGAGGTTGACGACGAGGCTTAGCCTCCATTAACTTAATGCGTACCCTCTGCGTTCCCCAAATAGAGGGAATGAACCAACGTGTGCGCCAAAAAAAAGTCGACGGATCGTCAACGCGAGATCCGCAACAGTAAAGCCCACCACAATTATTTTGTGGGCGACTGTTTTGAGGCTGGTATCGTGCTTCAAGGGACTGAAGTCAAAGCAATCCGCGCGGG
>JAKVCM010000163.1 GCA_022448605.1 Puniceicoccaceae bacterium
CTGCCCAGCGGCGTCTGCCCATAACCGATCAGCCACGAGAACAAATAAAGTGTAAGCCCGCCAAAGACTATTTTTCGGAGATTGATGCTCTCAGTATTCACTACGCATTATCCGCATAATCTAGAGTACAACAGCAGTGAAGACTAAGACGAGCAGAAGCGAAACTACTTAACAATCAAGCGGCCATCCCGTTGCCCTCTTTTAATTCATGACAGACCTCTCTATACTTTCTGCCAGCGTCTTGTTGACCATTGCCGTCATTCTATCATTGGCAGGTTGGGGCCGTCTCACTGGCAGGGCATTGAAAATAGTGGTGCCCTGGGCTCAGGCTCCAACACTGGGCATGGCCACGGTGCTGCCATTGGGCGGCCTCTTGGCTTGTTTTGAAATCGCATATCCTCCGTCAATCTATGCTCTGCTGTTTGTTGGGCTTTTGGCGAGTGTAGGAGCGGCTTTACGTCATTCTGGGAACAACGGCTTTCCGCGACTATCCGCTCTATCCTGTGTCTCCGCTGTTATGGTGATAATCAATCTAATCTTTTACCATAACCCCACCGCCTTCAATCCACAGGATGACCTGCTAAAGTATTTTAATTACCCAACGATTCTTGCAGAGACAGGCACCTTAGCACCCGGCCCATTCGATAGCCTGGGCAGCGAAACACTGGGCGGCATGACTATCTTGCACAGCTTCACGGCAACAATCTTAGGGAGCCGTTCACTCCTGCTCTTCGATAGTGTCATAGCTTATGCTTGTTGTCTGGCCCAGATTATTTGGCTCACCAAGCGAGTTGGGCTAGGGCATTGGATACGCTGGGGCATAGTGCTACTTTTTGGGATTGCTGACCCCATGTTAGTAAACATTTCACCGATGTATACCACTAGCAGCCTGCTCTTATTATCGGTCTCTATTCCGGTGATCGACCCAAAATACTCAGCTAGTTCGTGGATAGCTGTCGCGTTGCTCTCCGTCATCTACGCTGCCATGGTCGTGATCAAAACATCGGCGGCACTCTATGTGCCTTTTCATTTTACCGCGTTGTTTATCATTTGCCTGTGGCCTGAGCGAAAACATCAAGCGTCGCTTATCCAAAAAGCCATTCGGCTAATATCTGCAATACCCATAAGTTGCTTCGTAGCAAGCCCATGGTTTTTACTGTACGCGGTTTTCAACAGCTAAGGAATAATGTTCTGGGTAGTCCGATAGGTTCAAGCTGCTAGTTTATGTTTAAGGTTACTTGGCGATCGGAAGCCCAGGCACTTGCGAGGCCTTCCGTTGAGTTCGGCCTCAATGTCAGCGAGGCTAGCCTCGCTGACATTGAGAAAGTTTGTTCCCTTGGGAAAATATTGGCGCACGAGTCCGTTGAAGTTTTCGACACCGCCTTTTTCCCATGAATGATATGGGCGGCAGAAGTATCCCGCAGCACCTAAAGCATTGCTGACGCGCTGGTGGCCCGCGAACTCCAATCCGTTGTCGTAGGTGATCGTATGCACGCGCAGTCCCCTCAGAGCGGATATCATCGCAAGTGCTGTATCGTCAGCATCCTTGCTCATTAACTTGGTCAGAATGCCGGTGCGGCTTTTGCGTTCGTACAGGCTAAGTAGGTGTCCGCCACCTCGGCAGCCGGCAATCAAGTCGACTTCCCAATCACCATATCGACGCCGACGCTCAACCACGATGGGGCGCTCTTCAATGTCAACGCGGCCTGAGAGCTTGTGCCGATTGGCCTTGTTACGATGTCGGTAACGCCGCTTACCGTTTATCCGTAGGTTCAAGTGCAAGTCTCCTCCATCGCGCTTGTCCGCTTCAATATAGTTATAGATACTCGTTCGAGACGGACCAGTGCCTTGCTCGCGGCGAAGCGCACCGCAGATCTGCTCCGGACTGTGTTTGCGTCTCAGACGCAAACAGACCTCGGTCTCCACCTCTGCAGCAATCACACGATCACGAGCTCTTTTCGAGTGTTGTCGCTCCAGAGCCTTCTCGTTCGCTTGCTTCGGGCGATAACCTCGCTTCCCGCGGTTACGGGACAGCTCCTTGCTAATGGCTGACTGCGAAAAGCCTAATGCGTGAGCGATCTCACTCTGACTGTTTCCGACTTTACGCATTCGATAGATAATGTGACGATCCTCCTCGCGGAGGCGACGGTAGCTTCTTGTTTGCATTTTGGTTATGGTAAACCGCTATGCTTGAACGCTCTGTCGATCTCCGCACTATTTTATTCCCTAGATGTTGGCATCCGCCGTATAACAAAAACCCCTTGATCGCTTTTAATCCAAGAAAGTCTGAGACTATCTTCGGAACTGAGGTCATTCATTCAACAAGGGCGCCCTGGACTGATTTTTTCCGATTTGAGGCACTCGATTTTAGTTTTGGCGTATCGCCTGTACTGTTCCTTCTACTTTTGCTGGGGGCATTCATTTCGCTCATTGCACTGTGGCAACACCAGCATAGCGTTCAA
>JAKVCM010000164.1 GCA_022448605.1 Puniceicoccaceae bacterium
AGCCAGCGTTCTACAGCTTGCGGCTGATTATTTCCTAATTCGGCGACGACAAAATATTGCGACAGCGCCCATGCGACACGTTGACGTAATTGATCAGGAGCATCAATAGCAGCCTTATACCAAATCATCTGTCGAGTATCACTTACTGGATAGCTAATTTCGTACCTATTGAGGCCTGTTCCAGGTATGTGCGTTGCACAATTATCGGAGTGCAAACCTACCAGTGGTACTTGGTTACCTTGAAAGTTTGCAAAATGGGTAGCTGAGATCCAGAGGGGGTGGTTCTCGTCAATGGGATCGCCATTAATATCGAACAAGCCTCCGTATCCTGGTAGGGGATTCGTCCAGTCGGTTCTGTAAACTGTTTGCCCGCGACTGAATGAGAACTGCTGTCCATAGGCAGGGTTGTGACCGACCTCGTTGACAAGGCGACCAGTTAATGAAGATTCATCAATGTAATCTGGATCGCTACGTTCTCGCCAATAGGCACGATGGTAGAAGGGGCTAATTGCAATTTGAGCGTCTATCCAATTTAAAAAGCTGCCATCTCCTTCAGACCCAAAAGTGTTAGAGTCTATATTTGGGAAGTTATCAATCTCGGCGCGTGATGGGCCGAAGGTAGCCTGCATTAAAAAACGAGATGCTAATTCCCTGTTGGAATTAGCGTTTATTGTGCTAGTTGAACTCTTTCGGTAGAAACCCTTTTCACCTTTTTCCATGACCATGGCTTGATCGGTGCTTCCTGACACCGCGCTCAAGGCATGTGCATGAGGAAAAACGGTCTCCCACTGATCTCCATAGTTCCTTGCTACTGGCGTCCAAGTTGCCAAATCACTAGAAAACTCGATGATTTCTAATGGATCAATTTTATCCTTAAGTAGCAGTTCCGCTTCGACCCCATTCAGCGATATGGAAAAAGATTCATAATCTGATGCACTATCTGGAGCTGGAATACAGCTAACCGAATTCTGTGGTGTCTTCGTATCAAATCGATCATACCAACCACCCGAAGTAGGCACTATGAAGACAACAAACTTATACACTCCACTAGCAATTGGTGTATTAGCATCAATGGCCATCGGAATATTGAGTGTAGAGCTACCTGCACTGACCGGAATTCTCTCGTATCCAAAGTTAGTCCACGGAGAGCTATTCAGCTGGAAGACAACCACGATATCGCGATAAGTTGATGCCTGATATGAAACTACCACAGACACAGTGGCATTTTGAGTAACACTTTGAGGAGCTGTAGCAGAGTTAATATAGTCAGCACCAAGTGAGATGGATACGCTTGCTAGGAGTAATAAAAATAAACGAAACATATACAGATTACCTCTCATAGAGTTAGAGGTAATTATTTGGTTTGGTGGATTTTACAGTGAAGAGTCATAATCTGATTCACTACTTGGAGCTTGAATGTAGCTAACAAAGTTTTGTGGTGTCTTCGCATCTAATCGATGATCCCAAACGCCCGAAGTAGGCACTATGTAGACAACAAATTTATACATTCCACTAGCAATTGGTGTATTAGCATCAATAGCTATCGGAATGTTTAGCGTAGAGCTACCTGCACTAACCGTCATTCTCTGGTATCCAAAGGTAGTCCACGGATCGTCGTTCATCTGGAATACAACCACGATATCGCGATAAGTTGATGCCTGATATGAAACCTCCACAGACACTGTGGTATATTGAGTAACACTTTGAGGAGCTGTAGCAGAATTAATATAGTCAGCACCAAGTGAGGTAGATACGCTTGCTAGGAGTAATAAAAATAAACGAAACATAAACAGATTACTTTTCATAGGACTAATGGTAAATATGTGGTATGGCGGGTTTTACAGCGGTTATTGGCATTACGCTGTAAAACACACCCACATGATTTAGAAAATAGGGGATTAAAAGGGCATTAACGGTGTGATGTAACGTATGAAATATCTTATCTTTTGCAAATCCATAACTTGGTAGACGTTACTTTTACATAAATTTACCTTTTCTTAGCTCTTAGCGACCCGAAAAGAGGCGCAAATCTCTGTGATCGTGCCTTGACAGCACTAAGGGCAGAGGTTTTCCTCCCCGCTTTCTCAACCAGAGGATACTTTTCTTATGAAACCTACCTATCGACCTTCTAAGCTTCGTCGCGCTCGCAAATTCGGCTTTCGCGCCCGCAATTCAACACACTCTGGCCGCAAGGTTTTAGCTGCGCGTCGCGCAAAGGGCCGCCATCGTCTAGCTGCCTAGGCCTTGTTTTTTTTGTTTTATTATAGAGGCCATGGGTGTCCCGGCTTCCAATCGCCTGCGCAAACCACGCGAATTTCAAGAAGTCCGCAGTCTGGGTCATCATATTCACTGCGGACCTTTTATTTTTCAATGCCACGTGTCTGAGTCTCTTACTGCTCGGCGTCTAGGTATTGTTGCTAGTGGCCGCGTAGGCAATGCCGTCAAGCGCAACTATGGTAAGCGTGTATTCCGCGAGCTATTTAGAAAGCATGCCACGGAATTACCTCAGGGCAGTGAACTGGTAATTGTGCTACGCAGTCATTTTAACCGTCATAGTTTCGACGATCTAGAAGCGCGTTTGCTCCGTGCTTGTCGCACAATTCAAAAAAACCAAGTGTCTAATACAGTTACTGACTCATGAACTTTTGCCAAAAGATCCAGCGTATTTTGACTACGCGCCCATCAGTGCTTTCACGCTTTGCGGCCTTGCTGGTGCGAGTTTACCAGTGGGTGCTTTCACCGCTAAAACAGATTTTGTTTGGTACCTCCTGCGGCTGCCGTTTTCAACCCACTTGCTCCTACTACACGCGTGACGCGCTCTTGAATCACGGCTTTTTTTATGGCACTTGGCTCGGCTTGCGGCGGATTCTACGCTGCCACCCTTGGCATCCAGGCGGATATGACCCCGTTCCAGACTTGAAAAACGAGTCAAAGCACGACATCTCACCACCTTTGAACACTCATATAGATGGATAAAAAGAATACATTCTTAGGGCTAGTTTTCATTGGAGCTGGTATCGGCTTCATGTTTTGGCAAAGCCTAGAAATCGAAAAGCAGCGCATCGAGGAGCTCAAGCAAGCTGAAACGCTACAAGCGCCTACGGGTCAATCGACCACCCCAGCTGACGCAGCCTTGGTCGCGCCCAACGCGACCACCTCTGCGACCGACTCCAAGTCCACGCTCTCGGTATCAGATCTTTTTCAACAGGTCGAAGCGGTAGAGGTCGAGGCCGCTACCAAGCCACTCTCTCCAGAGAGCACGATTGCGCTTTACAACGATTATATCGAAGCGGTCTTCACCACTCGCGGCGGCGCAATTCAGACGGTCTCTTTTCTGCAGACTAAAAGCGGCGAGCGTGATGACTACGTTTTTAACAAAGGCGGTCTACTCCCAGCGCTGAGTCTGAGCCTTAACTCGAGCGACGGCGAGATACGAGAGTTTGACCACGATTACCGTATTGAACAGCAGTCCTCTGATTCTGTCACTTTCCTACTCGATAATGGCGAGGGGCTTAGCATCCGTCGTGAGTATCGCATTGCATCGACGGGCTCCGTGGATGAGCCTTACACAATTGAGCATAGCACCACCTTTAAGAACAACTCGGGTTCAGCTAAGGCGCTTCCCACTATTTATTTCAATCTGGGCACGGCGCGACCTATTACCGAGGAAATGATCGGTGTTAATTTCCTTAATGTCGGTTACTTCGACGGCGAAGATGCTGAGTTCATCCCAATTAAAAAGTTAACAGGGGGTAAAGGCTTCCTCGGAATTGGCGCGAGCAATCCCAAGGACGTGATTGCTGAAGCGGCACGCATTGAGTGGTCGTCGGTTAAAAATCAGTTTTTTGCAAGTTTACTTTCCTCGCGGACGGTCGCCAACAATGTCTTTGTCTACCCCGTCGAGGCCCCCTCCGATGTCATTAATCAGCCTGGCCGTCTTGGTATCTCAGGTAGCGTTGGTTACGAACTTGGCACACTAACTGCGGGCGAGTCGAAGTCCTTAGATTTCCAATATTATGTAGGCCCTAAGGAGTTTAAGCGTCTCCAGGCCATGGGAAATGAGCAAGACCTTGTCATGCAGTTCGGTTTTCTTGGTTTCTTTAGCAAATTATTACTCGCATTTATGTATTTGATCCACTCCGTCGTCCCGAGCTGGGGCTGGTCCATCGTGATCATGACGATCTGCATCAAGCTTCTCTTCTGGCCACTCACAGCAAAGGCTAGCCGATCGCAAAAACGCATGGCTACCATTCAGGGCCCCATGGCGGAGCTTAAGGAAAAGCACAAAGACAACCCGCAGAAGATGCAGCAGGAGACACTCAAGCTCTTTAAGGAGCATCAGGTCAATCCTGTGGCTGGGTGCCTTCCCATGCTGATTCAGATGCCAATTTTCCTGGGCCTCTTTTACATGCTACGCACCGCATCCGAGCTACGCTTTGAGTCATTTCTATGGGTTTCTGACTTATCGCTACCCGATACTCAGTTCATGGTCGGTGGTTTCCCAATCAACATTCTTCCGATGATCATGGGTGTGACTATGTTCTTGCAGATGAGCATGATGCCCGTTTCGCCTACGGCAGACCCCATGCAGCAGAAGATATTCAAGTTCTTGCCCTTCATCTTCTTGATTTTCCTCTATAATTTTTCCTCAGGCCTCGTACTCTACTGGACGGTGCAAAACATCCTCACAATTATCCAACAGAAGATCATTAACAGTCGTCCCGATGAGCCACTAAAACCAGTCGCAGTAGGGGTTGAGACAAAGTCAAAAGGCAAGGGCGGTGCGCCTCGCACCAAACCAAAGCGTAAATAATTGTATTCAGCTAGCTAATCTATTTGAATTTTCTGCTTTTCAGTATCTAAAATTTCCAGCATCTCACATTAATGTCAGGACACAGTAAATGGGCCACAATCAAACGTGCTAAGGGCGCGGCCGATGCAAAGCGCGGTAAAATCTTCAGTGTGATCAGTAAGGATATCACCCTTGCGGCACGTGATGGGGGCGGCGATCCCGCTATGAACCCGCGCTTGCGAACAGTTATCGCAAAGGCTAAAGCGGCGAACATGCCCTCTGATAATGTTGATCGTGCGATCAAAAAAGGCACGGGTGAATTACCTGGAGTGGTCTACGAAGAACTTGTCTACGAAGGCTACGGGGCAGGGGGTGTAGGTATAATAGTGGAGATCACAACCGATAATAAAAACCGCTCCGCATCTGAAGTTCGCAGCACTATGACTAAAAATGGGGGTAATCTCGCGGGCGTCGGATCTGTCGCCTTCCAGTTTGATCGCAAGGGTCAAGTCATCATCGATTCTGAAAAAATTGGCGAAGAAGCTCTCATGGATCTCGCACTCGAAGCCGGTGCGGAGGATATTAAGAACCAAGGCGATCACTATGAGGTTATTTGTCCGATGACCGAGTATGATACACTATCTCAGGCACTCGAAGAAAAAGAGATCGAGACTGCTTCTTCCGAACTCGCTTACCTTCCTAATATTATGGTGCCCGTTGGGGATATTGAGACTGCCCGTAAAGTGCTTCACCTAATCGAGAAACTCGACGACCTGGAAGATGTCAAGGCGGTGCACTCAAATATGGACATCGCTGAAGATTTGCTTGGCGGCATGAATGAATAAATTATACCTTTTTAGGGTCCTAAAAATCACTTGCTAAATGATCCAACTCCATTAACAGTATTTTAAACTAAATATAAACCCTACGAATAAAAATGCGCATTAATATCATCGCTCTTCTTTTAATTTCAATTTCCGCTCTCATTTTCACTGGCTGCGACGGTGGCACTAGCCAAATGGGATCCAAAGAAGCGAATCTACTTGGAATAGCGAAGGTCAGCAAGGCGCATTATCAGCCATCAGGCTCTGCGACTTTTCCTGTAAGTACGGATGAGCTTTATACTCGCAAGAATTTTGGTGGCAATCAAGTTACCCTTCTCTGGGGCTTAATCACTCTCAAAGATTATTAGGTCAATATGCAACTGGGGCATCAGTGAAAACGCCTCAATTTCATGATTTTTTAAAATCGCCTCAGCAATTTGGTGGTATTCTTAATGCACGCTCATCATCTTAGAATTTTAGAGTGGTCGATAACAGATTAGGGGCTTAAATCTGAATAATGCCCGAATCGAATCAGGAAATTTTACGAACTGGACGCGAGGCGATGCGTGCGGAAGCCACGGCCATCGAGATGGCTGCCGCTCGGCTAGACAGTGTATTCACTGCTGCCGTCGATATTATTTTAGCTGCCCCAAGTAAGCTTGTTGTTTGCGGTATTGGAAAGTCCGGCCGCATCGGCGCAAAGCTTGCAGCCACCTTTTCCAGTAGCGGCACACCCTCTGTATTCCTCCATGCGGCAGAGGCCATTCACGGCGATCTCGGCGTTTACCAGCCTGGAGATCCTACCCTCGTGCTCTCCAAAAGTGGTAGCACCACCGAAGTAATCCGCCTAATACCGCTCTTTCGTAAATTTAAATCACCAATCATCGCTATCGTCGGAAACCTAGATTCCCCGATTGCCAAGGCTGCTGATGTGGTGATCGATGCTAGCGTCGAAAACGAGGCGGACCCGCTTAATATTATGCCGACTTCTAGTTCCACGGTTAGCCTCGCAATTGGCGACGCCCTCGCGGCCGCACTCGCCAAGGCGCGCGACTTTACGGCTGAGGAATTTGCTACTTTTCACCCTGGTGGGCAATTAGGGCGTAATTTGCTCATGACGGTAGGCGAGGTCATGCACCCGGTCGAAGATATCGCCTGCGCACAGGTCAGCGATACTCTACGCGAGATTGTAATTCGTATGACAAAGGCTCCCTTAGGGGCAGCCTGTATCGTGTCAAAAAACGGTATACTGGAGGGTATTCTTACTGATGGTGACATCCGTCGGATACTCTCAGAAGAAGGTGACATTTTAGCTAAGCAAGTCGGTCATTGTATGACCGCTGCTCCTATTTCGACCCAGCTGGACATGAGTCTTGGCGAAGCTGTCCGCATGATGGAAGAGCGCCCGTCGCAGATTTCAGTGCTCCCTGTGGTTGATGAGCAAGATGGTAAATGCCTTGGTTTGCTACGCCTGCACGACATTTATCAGCCTAGTTTTTCCTAGGAAGAGTAGTTAATTGCCACGCTTCAGCTAGCGACCTAAGAAAGGACCCAGAACTTAAGCCTTCCTCGTATTAGAAGAATTCTAAAATGCTTATAATCTAGTCGCCCTTGTTGAGGTGACCCGCAGCTTTCCGTCGTTCTAGTACTTGCTGATCCTTAGGCTTTACTGGAGCGTTTTAAAATGGGGCAGCTCTGGCTAGCAGATACTTTTCAGCCGCTTGATACGAATACAATAGGCAAGCACTGGCCTGGGCCTCCCGCTCTATGCACCAGGTTATTATTTTTTCTTCAATGCTTTCTTTGCCGCCTTTTTTACGGCTTTTTTTACGGCCTTTTTCTTAACTGAGCTAAGCTGCTCTAAAATCTGGTAATTGCGATGTACCATCTGACTGGGGTCTTCGAGTAGCCCAGCTGCGATGCGGGCGTTATCGAGCAGCTGCTGGCTAATAAGGCCGGCTAAGTCTCCATTATTACCATAAAGGGCTGCTAGATTCTTGACTAGCGGGTGGCGTGGATTGACTTGCAACTTTACGGGAGGCTCGCCGCCCATGCCTAGCATTTCTGCGCCACTTGCTTTTTGCTGCATAGCTTTCATCATCTTGCGCATTTGAGCGGTCATCTGTTTGTCGGCGTTAACGATCATGGCCGGGCTACCAACGAGGCGCTCGCTGGCAGAAACTTCACTCACCTCGTCGCCAAGCTTTTCTTTTATGAAGGCACAAAGCGCTTCGGACTGGCTGGCTTCGAGCGCTTCTTCTTTGTCCGTTTCAGTCTCG
>JAKVCM010000165.1 GCA_022448605.1 Puniceicoccaceae bacterium
CAAGCCTTCGTCCCCGTGCACTGTGCGGCTTTGGCAGCCAATCTCCTTGAAAGCGAACTCTTCGGGCACGAGAAAGGCGCTTACACGGGTGCGACTGAGCGTCGGATTGGTCGTTTTGAGGCGGCTGATGGCGGCACACTCTTTCTTGATGAAATCGGTGAAATCGACTCCGCGACGCAGGTCAAACTTCTACGTTTTCTTGAGACCCGCAGTTTCGAACGCCTCGGCAGTTCGAAACCCATCCAAGTTGACGTTCGCCTCGTCTGCGCGACGAATCGCAATCTCACTGAGATGGTCCAGCGTGGCGAGTTTCGCGAGGACTTGCTGTATCGACTCAACGTAATTACCATTTACCTTCCGCCATTGCGCGAGCGCCGAGAGGACCTACCTATGCTTCTCAACCATTATATCGATTCCTTCGCCGAGGAAAACGAGCTAGCTCCCATCGATTTGACCGAAGGCGCGATCAAAGTGCTACAAGACTATCGCTGGCCAGGGAACATTCGCGAGTTGCGTAATTTCTGCGAAAATACCGTCGTGCTTAAACGGGGTAAGGAGCTTTCCGAATACGATCTCGACCCTAAATATCACAACCAGACTGAGAAATCGTTGGACGACAAGCCACAGCCACTTTCTAGTAGCCCAACATTGAGCAAAGAGGAAAATGAAAAACGCCTCCTCCGTAACGCGCTGATCAAAACTAATGGCAACCGTACCCAAGCTGCTGAGCTTATGGGCATTAGCCGCCGTACTCTTCACCGTAAACTTATTCAGTGGCCTGAACTTGACATCGATAAGTAGCGCCGGATAGCCCCGCTTAGAGTTTGACTCCCATTAGTCTGCATTTGAGATTGTTATAATACTCTCTATTTACCCCAAAAAAGATTGATCATGAACTTTGGAAAAATGCTTTTACTCCTGCCGCTTTCTCTGATTGCGACCGCGCAAGCCGAAGAAATTCGCATTGCTGTATCCGACCTGCTCGCCGACAATATCCTAGCGCCGCTTAAGGTTTACGGCGCAGAAAATGATACTACTTTTGTCGTTGATAGCATTGGCAGCTTACCCGCGCTTGATCGCCTCCGTTCCGACGAGGTTGATCTCGCCATTGTTGCAGTACCAGAAGGAGACGAATTGCCTCGCGATGAATTTAATATCTATCCTTTTGCCTACGATGTTGCCGTAATCGTGGTCAATGATAGTAACCCCATTGACGAAATCAGTGTTGCACAGCTTGGGGGTATTTTCGGTTCCAACGAAGAGTTTAATTTCAATACTTGGGGCGAGCTTGGGCTATCCGGTTGGGGCAGTCGAAATATTAAAACGCTCACTGTTACCAGCAATAAGAGCATCGCCTTGGAGCTTTTTAAACACAGCATCTTCAAGGGTGGCGGCATGAAACTTAGTGTGTCTATGGTCAAAGATACCGAGATCGAGGATTTAATCGGCTCAGATGTTGCTTCCATCGCTATTCTCTCCCGTATGCCAAAGAATAGTAACATCAAAGTGCTCATGCTTTCATCTGGTGACGATACTTACTCACCTGCTTTCAGCCCCTCCGATTATAACGTGCACTATGGTGACTATCCCATACGGCTCTCATTTTACATGCTGTATAATATGCGCGATGATGTCAAACTTCGCTCCACGATCCGCGAATTACTTAATGACGAAGTCGCCACTAGTCTTCGTGCCAACGACTTTATTTCCCTGCCTGACACTTTGCGCCGCAAGTTTCTGATAGACCTTGATCTAGAGTAAATGTTGAGGCGAAACGTCTTCCTAAATTTTATTAAAAACACGTTGACATGAGAGGTCGGTCATAGATTCTACCCAGTTTTCCTACACAAAGTGAGTGTAGCTCAGTTGGTAGAGCACTACCTTGCCAAGGTAGATGTCGAGAGTTCGAACCTCTTCACTCACTCCATTTTCTTAAATGCCTCCGATTAATCCGGGGGCCTTTTTTGTAAGTAGTCGGGCGTCAGAGCCAGCCTGACTGATTTAATCCAGGGGCAGTTCGATAATGTCCCACGGCAGGCCATGCAGCTTGAGCTCTTCCATAAAGGGATCAGGGTCGCGTTGTTCCATATTCCAAATGCCAGGTTCTTTCCAGAGGCCCTTGAGTATCATTTGTCCCCCAATCATCGCAGGTACCCCTGTGGTGAAGCTGATCGCTTGGCTGGATACTTCTTTAAAGCACTCTTGGTGGTCACAGCTGTTGTAGATGAAGATACGTTTCTTTTTGCCGTCTTTCGAGCCTACTATGTCGCAACCGATGCAGGTCTTACCTCTTGTCCGTGATCCTAGGCTAGCTGGGTCGGGAAGTACCGCTTTGAGAAACTCGATTGGTTGAACTTTCTGCCCTTTGAACTCGATCGACTCAATCGAAGTCATACCGACGTTTTCCAGCACCTTGAGGTAGGTAAGATACTTCTTAGAAAAGGTCATCCAGAAACGAATGCGTTTCAGGCCTTTGATGTTCTGGCAGAGTGATTCCATCTCCTCGTGATAGAGGAGATAGGCATCTTGCGGCCCGACGATTGGGAAGTCGTAGACCTGGTGTATGCTCATGGGTTCGACTTCTTTCCATTCGCCTTCTTCCCAGTAGCGTCCATTTTGGGTAATCTCACGGATGTTGATCTCTGGGTTGAAGTTGGTCGCAAAGTGGTATCCGTGGTCACCCGCATTGGCGTCTAGGATATCGATTGTATCGATCTCATCAAAAAGATGCTTTTGTGCGTAGGCGCAAAAGACATTCGTGACGCCAGGGTCGAAACCCGATCCGAGTAGCGCAGTCAGTCCTGCTTCTTTGAAGCTGTCTTGGTAAGCCCATTGCCATTTATACTCAAACTTGGCTTCTTCGTGCGGTTCGTAGTTAGCGGTGTCTATGTAGTGAACGCCCGCTGCTAGGCATGCATCCATTAGTGCAAGGTCTTGGTAGGGCAGGGCGACGTTGATCAAAAGTTCTGCTTGCTCAGCTTGGAGAAACTCTGTTGTCGCAGCGACATCGTCGGCATCTAGCGCCGCGGTGCGAATCGTGATGTTTTGCTTGGCCTTAACATCCGCAGCGATCGCCTCGCACTTTGTGACTGTGCGCGATGCGAGAACGATTTCAGTAAAAACATCCACACGCTGTGCGCACTTTTGCGCAACCACATTGCCCACACCGCCGGCACCGATAATGACTACTTTTGACATATCGAATCATTAGCTGGAGCCTGACACGTTCTTCAAGAATATTTATCATTGCGTAGCAGGCTACTGTCTGAGTGCGAAACGGTTTCCCCCATTGAATCGTGAATAGACATCGGCCAGGAATTGCATTCATGGGAATAGTCTCTATAGTTTCGATTCTAAGTGATTATGGAAACGCAATCAAACTTCCGCAGTTATGGCCCTGCGGTAATCTTTCTCTTATTGGCCGGTGCCTTTCTTACTTTTGCTATGCCTGAAAAACCCACGCCTTCTGAGTCAACTGATGTCGATATTAGCGCATGCGCCTCCGCTTGTGGCTTGCCCTCGCATGTCGACCTGAGCAGCGGCGATTTCCCTGTCCAACGGACGGAAACTGAGTGGAAGGAGCGCCTAACCGATATCCAATATCGAGTCGCCCGAGACCATGGAACAGAGCGACCCTATACTAATCCCTACAATGATAATAAAGCAACTGGCCTCTATAGCTGTATTGGTTGTGATACTCCACTGTTTACCAGCATGGATAAGTTCGATTCAGGCACGGGTTGGCCAAGCTTTGTCCAACCGATTGATGAACGCACCCTCGGTGAGACCCGCGATAACAGCTACGGTATGGTGCGCGTGGAGGTGCATTGCAATGTCTGCGGATCTCACCTAGGTCACGTTTTCCCCGACGGCCCCAAGCCGACAGGTTTACGTTATTGCATTAATTCTGCATCGCTTAGTTTTGAGGAAGCTGAATCACCCAAAGCGGTGAAAGCACTCGTCAAGGAGTGGTATCAAGTGGAGTAGCTAACTGGTCTCTAGCCATACATAGCAACGATCCTTATTTCCGTGCGAGTAATTGCGCTTACTCGGGTATCTTAAGGTCGTAGATAAAGCCGACGCCGTGCACAGTACGGAAGGCATCAAGCGTCAGGCTGTGGCTTTTGTAAAGTTCACGAATTTTTACGATATATTGATCAAGCGAGCGGCTGCTCACATCGGCGTGGATTCCCCAGACTGAGTGGATCAAATTCTTGCGGGTGAGCACCTTGTTTGGGTGACTGGCGAGGTAGGTAAAGATGCCCAACTCCTTACGCCCGATGCTTTCGACTTCCCCGTCGGCAAAGGTCACTTCGAGTCGATGTGGGTTCACCTCAGCACCGCAAAATTCAAAGGGTTCGTCGGTGGTGGCGGCGTTTTGCGTGATATCGCTATCGTGCACTGTTTCCGCGCGGCGAAGCACGGCGTTGATCCGTGCAATTAGCTCGGGGAATCCAAAGGGCTTTGTGATGTAGTCGTCGCCGCCCATTTCTAGGGCGTTCACTTTTTTAACTTCATTGTTCTCACCGGTGAGAAATATGATGGGCGTCTTGTCACCTGCTTTACGCAGATCGGACATCAGATTGAAACCGGTGTCGTCAGGAAGGTGAACATCGAGCAGGATTAGATTGGCGAAGTTGTTCTTCAAGAAGCGTCCTACATGGCTGGCTTCATGGCAGACTTGGCTCTGCATGCCTGCGACTTCGAGCTGCGTCGCGATCAGTGTGGAGAGGTCTTTATCATCCTCTGCTACGATAATGAGTGGCTTTGGTGTTTGATTCATCTTGTTTTGAATTTAATTAGAAAGTGCCGTGAAGTCAGCTAATACCTCGCCAGCGTGGTCATCTGGTTTTACTTTACAGTATGTTTTGAGGATCAATCCGTCAGCCCCAATAAGAAAGGACATGCGGTGAATGCCGTTGTAGGTTTTACCCATAAATTTCTTTTCACCATAGACGCCGTAGGCAATGGCTAGCTCCAGCCCTATATCGGCGATCAGTGGAAAGGGAAGCCCATACTTTTCCTGAAATTTGCTGTGCGAGCGTTCGTCGTCCTTGCTCACACCCACGACCTTAATTCCAGCACTGGCAAAATCACTCCACGCATCGCGGATTGCACAGGCCTCTTTTGTGCAGCCTGGTGTATCATCCTTTGGGTAGAAATACAATAGACAGGGCTGCTCTAAACTCTCTAGCAAGTAAGTTTCTCCAGCTTCCGTAAATTGGAATGTGGGTGCTTTTTTTCCTGCATTGAGTGGTGTTGGCTTGCCCATTGGTTTGTTAAAAAGAAGTGTTTAAAAATATTACACTAGCCACTAATATTCGATTTATAAATACTTATTTTACTAGATAAAGCCTACTTAAAGGCTGTATTTTTCAAATTTAGCCTTGTGCCGAAAGCGTCCTACGACAGCTTTTCCGCTCATGGAAAACAAGCCATTACTTATGCTAGGTCTGCCTAAGGGCAGCCTTCAAGACTCCACGATCAAACTTTTTGGTAAAGCGGGCTTCAACATTTCAGTCAGCTCCCGCTCCTACCGTCCGTCGATTGATGACGAGAAGTTAGACGGTCGCTTCGTTCGTGCCCAAGAGGTCAGTCGCTACGTCGAACACGGCTACTTCGACTGTGGCCTTACTGGACAAGATTGGGTCAAGGAAAACGATTCCGACGTGGTCGAAGTGTGCAGCCTCGTCTACAGTCGTGCATCCAACAAGCCTTCTAAGTGGGTCATCGCTGTGCCCGAAGCCTCTACCGTGCAGACGGTCAAAGACCTCGAAGGTAAGCGCATCGCCACCGAGGTAGTCAACATCACGCGTCAGTATCTCAATGAGAATGGTGTCAACGCTGAGGTCGAGTTCTCTTGGGGTGCGACCGAGGTCAAAGTGCCTGATCTGGTCGATGCTATCGTCGATCTCACTGAGACCGGCAACTCGATCCGTGCGAACAATCTGCGCATCGTCGACACGCTTCTTAACACCAACACTGTGTTGATTGCCAACAAGCTTTCTTGGGAAAACCCTGCTAAGCGCAAGAAGATCGAAAACATCGCATTACTTCTTACATCCGCACTTGAAGCCAATAGCAAAGTTGGCCTCAAACTCAACATCGAGAAGTCCAAGCTTGAAGCGATCCTCGCCGATCTGCCCGCGCTGCGCAACCCGACAATCAACCGCCTCACTGATGAATCTTGGGTCGCCATCGACACTATTCTAGACGAAAAAGTTGTCCGCGAGATAATTCCCGAGCTCAAGGAACGTGGTGCTGAGGGGATCATCGAATACCCGCTCAACAAGGTAGTTTTTTAGTGAAATCACGGTCGTCCGTTGACTTGCTGCTTCAAGCTAGCCACTAAGCCCCTGCAGATTGGGCGACTACTATTTCCTTAGTATTATTAATCTAATGCCGCACGAAAATACCCCGCGCCAAGTCCGCATCGCCCTCATTCAAGGTCGAGAACAGGGTAAGCCCATCGCTGATTTAGACTACACCATTGCGCGCATCCATGAGGCTGCTGCTTCTGGCGCGCAGATCGTCTGCACGCAGGAGTTGTTTAATACGCCCTACTTCTGCCGCACGCAGGACACGGCGTTCTTCAATCTAGCGGAAACGGTTCCTGGCGCGACTACAGAACTGCTCGAAGCTGTCGCAGGCGAGCTTGGCATCGTCGTTATCGCCTCACTTTTTGAGCGCCGTGCCTCGGGTATCTATCATAACACCGCCGCCGTGATTGATGCGGATGGTCGCTATCTAGGTAAATACCGGAAGATGCACATTCCTCAAGAGCCTGGGTTTGAAGAAAAATTTTATTTCACTCCGGGCGACCTCGGCTATAAGGTATGGAACACGAAGTTTGGTAAAATCTCCGTCCTTATTTGCTGGGATCAATGGTATCCCGAGGCCGCTCGACTCGCTGCCCTCGCTGGGGCCGAGATCATTTTTTATCCTACCGCCATCGGTTGGCTCCATGAGGAAAAAGCTGAACTCGGAGCTGCTCAGCACAGAGCATGGGAGGCTGTCCAGCGCGGTCATGCTGTGGCTAATGGCTGTTACGTCGCAGCGGTCAATCGCACTGGCGTCGAGGGGGAAACTGAATTCTGGGGACAAAGTTTCGTCTCTGATTTCTACGGACAAATTGTCGCACGCGCCCCTGTGAGTGAAGAGCATATCCTAATCGCCGACTGCGACTTCAAAGCCCTCGAAGACATGCGTCACATATGGCCATTCTTCCGCGACCGTCGCATCGATACTTATGATGGCGTGACGAGTCGTATGATTGACGAGTAGCGAGCGCTAGCGAGTTCGCTTATTACGCTGATTTTTATTTGGGCGTTTAGTGATCACTTTGCCTTCAGCTGAATGCTTCTTTTCACGCGCGGATTTTTTTTTAGGTTTTGTTCGGGCCAAGGTTTTAGAGACTTTCTTACTAGGACTGCACTCTAAACTTTTAGATGAGCGCGCCTGGTTTATCATACGGCGGCCTTTGAAGGGTTTACTAGGTTTTTTGCCTTTGTCGCGATAGTCCGTCAGGACGACGCGGAAGTCGATCTGCCGCTTGAAGCGATCCACGCGCTCAACTTGTACCATTATGTATTGGCCGAGTGCGTAGGTAAGCTTTTTACGACGCCCGATCAGTGCGGTGCCCTCCGGGTTTGGATGGTAGAAATCGTCGTCGAGTGTAGAGATATGCACTATACCAAAGGCTAGGGTATCAGTCAGCTCCACGAATAGACCGTGATTCTTTACATCCGTGATGATAGCCTTGAAATGTTGCTTCTGTTCTTTCTGCATTTCGCGGTCATAGAATTCGAGGAGCTTCGTTTTAACGGATTCTCGTTCAGCGTCGACTGAGTTACGTTCAGTTACACTGATGTGATCGCCGAGACTTTCGAGCTTACCCTGGCTGTAGCGAATCTCGGGCTCCCCTAGAGCAGAGTCGGCACGAGTCTTACAGAGATAGCCGTCAAGTATGCGATGGACGATCAGGTCGGAGTAGCGGCGGATGGGAGATGTGAAATGGGTATAGTCGGGCTTCGATAGGCCGTAGTGACCGTCGGCGGAAGCACGATACTGTGCTTGTTTCAGGCTACGAAGGACGTGGACCTTAAGGGTGTAACCTTGCGGATGCTCCTTCAGCTTTTTGAGAAGTAGGGTCATATCGCGCGGCTTTTGCAGGTTGCCGCACTGCACGCCGAAGCTTTGCATGGTCTCGCGAAGCTCTTTGAGCTTTTTTTCCTCTGGTTCATCATGCACGCGGTAGATACAGGGGAAGTCCTGCTTCTTCATGGTGCGTGCGACTTGCTCGTTGGCCGAGAGCATAAACTCTTCGATCAGTTGATGGCTCTCATCGTTGAACTCTTTTTCAATACGATCTGCATAGCCTTCCTCGTCGACGTAGATTTTGACCGATGTCATGTCTAGGTCGAGCGAGCCTTTGCGAAAGCGGCGTTTACGCAGCTGTTTGGCTATCTGCCAGAGCTTGCCGATGTATTTCTTCAGTGTAGCCATCTCCTCGTCGGTCACTTTGTCCAGTGAGCGCCCTGTAGAACCGGTCTGGTGTTTGGGTGGGAGCGGTGTATTTCGTATCTCAGCTAAGTCGTCCTGTTGCATGAAAGCATAGGCTTGTTTGTAGGTCAGGCGCTTGTTACTATTTATTATGGTATTGGCAAACTTGACCTCGCTGATGTCAGCGCTGTCGTTGAAGGTGATGAAACAAGTCTTGGTCAGGCGGTCTGCGGCTTCGACTAGCGAGCAGAGACCGTTGGATAGTGCGTGTGGCAGCATTGGGATAACTGTACCGACAAGATAAGTGCTGTTACCGCGCTCTTGAGCCTCGCAGTCGAGCGGTGAGCCAGGTTTTACGTAGGCACTCACATCGGCGATGTGGACACCGACACGAGTTTTGCCATCTTCAAGAAGCTCTAGCGAGAGGGCGTCATCAAAGTCTTTTGCATCATCGGGATCGATGGTGAAGGTGAAAAGGTCGCGGCAGTCTTGGCGATTTCCGATATCTTCAGAGCGCACAACATCGGGTATGTCCTTGGTCTGTTGCTCTACCGCTGAAGGGAATCTTGGATTAAGGTCGTATTTGTAGAGGATGGCTTTGAACTCGGCGTCGGGCTCGTGCGTTCGACCGAGTACTTCGATGATCTCACCTTCCGGGTTGAGGTGTCGCTGTTTCCATTCAAGCATTTTGACCACGACCTTATCGCCCACTTTAGGTATGGGTTTGAGACCAGAATTTTTTGGATCGGGCACGAGGATGTCATGAATGATGCGCGGATCGTCAGGGATTACATAGCTGGCATGTTTAGCCTGTTCAAGTGTGCCGGGGATGGTTATATGGGCGCGCTTGAGTAAACGGACAACTCGGACGTTGGGTTTCTCGTCGGGCTTATATTCGGGGCGCTGTTGACGACCTTTGCCTCGGTAGCGACGGCGCTGGTCATCGACTTTGCGGGCCAACACGGTATCGCCGTGCATTGAGACGCCTGTATCTTCGGATTTAACAGGGTAGCCATCACCACTGGGGTCGGAGTCTGGAATGAGAATGGCGGAGCCACTCTGCCGAAAAATCAGGCGACCACTGACGAGGTCGGCATCCTCGGGTATGCAGAGTCGATCCTTTTTTAACCGAGCGATCTCGCCCTGCTCGAGCATTTTGTCGAGAAGCGTATGAGCTTCCTTAGTAGCGTCTTGATCGAACTTAAGGACGCTAATGATCTCCATACGTCGCATAGGGACGTAGTCTTTAGCTCCAAGTAGTTTGAGTAGTTTTTGGCGTATGTCCATATTGGGTTAATTGGTAAGAGTGCCGCTTTACTTACCCACCATCTCCCTCAGGATAGTAGGCGGCTGCATCCTCGAGACCGAGGGTGATGGTGATGTTAAGGAAGGTAATCTCGCCCATTGAATGACAAAGCAAGAAGCGATGGTCGTTGTGCATCTCGGCCAGTTCCTTACGTAATTGGCGCATTTTTTCTGTACTGGAGATTTGGTCGGCGCACATGCAGGTGCGTAGGTGCTGCACGCGGGGGAGGGCGAAGCGGAGGCGACGCTTCATCAGGGTGCGCTCTTCGCGTTGATACTGTTTGCTCGTCTCGACGTTGATCAATTCGGTGCAAAGATTGACTACAGGAAGGTTGTTTTTGAAAAACTGTGGCAGGTAGAGCGAGCGGCGCCCTTCGTAGCACTGTTGGTCAAAGTCGATCGCGCGCACACGGTATTGGCTTCCCTCGAAGTCGGGGGTGACTTCGACAACGTAATTGTATGCACGCATGTCGCCGAGTAGACGAACAAAGCTGCGCTCATTGAATTTGATAAATTCTTTGGCTAGGCGAACTTCGTGTAGGTCGGGGTGTGGCAGGAAGTCGCGTATAAAGTCGTCGCCAGGCACGCCAATGATGTGCTCTTCGATCAAAGTGTCTTCGTGGACGAGAAAGTTGATATGGTTAGGCGAGAGCAGTTCCTCTAACTCAAGGCCGTAGACGCGGGAGGCATCGGCTTTTTTGACGTAGAAGTAATCGTGGTTGTCGTTGTATTGATTAACGATGCGCACGCGCATGGGCTTGGTGTTGCCGAAGGTGCAAAAATCGACGCGGTCGATGTAAAGATTTGGCAGGATGGACTCGTCGCCACCGGAGCGGAGAAGAACATAGATCTTTTTTAGGCCGTCGTAGAGTGCACGCCCAAATTGCTGTTCGTAGATAAGTGTCTGCCAAAGGGTATCTTCGCCGCTCTTGCTGACGAGAGGAAAAGAGTCTTCGTATTTGAGCATGTCCTCATAGGTGACGGGAAGATCCATCGCTCTGTGGAAGTCAGAGAGATACTTCCGGAAAAGGGCGTTGATTGGGAAGAACTGTTTGCGATGTTGGGAGGCAGTTGCCTGCATGAACTCCATTGAAGTGTTCGTTAGGTCAATGGCGACTGAAATATCTTTATTTTAGGATTGCCGCAAGTTAGCGTCATATTGTTTTCTTTCAGTGGCTGGGGCCTATGCAATGTCTGACTAGCTAACCCCGTCAGGCCCGGAAGGGAGCAGCGGTCGTTAGTTGGATGTGTGCTGTAGGTTACCTGGCCACTTTGTTGTATGGCTTGCAACGTAAGGACAAGCGAGGAGTGAAGGATGGCTAGAGATTGGAATGCAGCTTATGAAGAGGGGGATACACCTTGGGATAAAGGCTATGCTTCGCCGCCTTTGATTGAATTTTTGAAACTTCAGTCAATTTCGGGTCGGGTGCTGGTGCCTGGCTGTGGAGCGGGGCATGACGTGCGAGCGCTTGCGGCGCAGGGTGCAGAGGTGGTCGGATTAGATATTGCGTTGAGGGGGATCCATAAAGCGAAGGCTTTTCCAGTTTCGTGTTACGAACGCTATGAGCTAGGTGACTTTTTGAATTTGGAAAAGCAGTATCACAGCTCATTTGAATGGGTCGTGGAGCACACCTGCCTTTGCGCGATTGATCTGGGCGAGCGCGAGGCGTACGCTAGATCAGTTGTTCAAGCACTAAGGCCGGCCGGGAATTATCTGGCAGTATTTTTTCGGGAAGTTGGCAATTACCAGGGTATTGGACCGCCCCATCCAATCAGCCGTGAACAGAGTGAAGCTTTGTTTGGTGATACCTTTGAGCTGATCAAGTCTTTTGTGCCGCAACAGACGTATCCAAGCCGAACAATTGGCGCGGAGGAGGTTTGTTGGATGCGGTTGAAAGCTTAGCTGTGACGTGTCCTTGCCCTACCAGACAACTGGGCTGACGTAGTTACCGATTGTATCGCGGATACTTAAATCAAGCTCCGGGAGGAACTGAAGGCCAGTAAGTTTTTCGATCTGTGCAATCGAGCTCAGGTAATCGTTTAGATTTTTACTCTCTGCATCGGTCGGTATGAGTAATGCGAGGGCACGAAGACCACCTTCGTCTGTAAGATCCAAAGCTATGATGTAAAAGGCGTCAGCCCGGGAGATACCAGAGTCGAACTTGGAGCTCTCGGTTAGATAGGCGGGACCTAGATAGACCCAAACTTCGCCGAAACGTTTTGGGTAACGCTCTGTGAACTCGTGCATCACTTTTCTCCACACGCCGTTGGCGTAAGTTTCAGTCATAGGGGCGTAATTGGTGGCAAGCTGGGCATCGATAGCGCCGCACTCGCCGTGTTGACCGATCAGCGCTTTAGGGGGAGCAATCGGCTGCGGTAGCCATTCGCCTAGAGTCATAGCTTTTGCGTTAAGCCTTGGTATGCGGAAATCGATCTGAATTGAGTCGCCAGTATTGGCTTTTTTACGTTTGGAGTCGTCGAATCGGATTGCGATACACGCTGCTTGCTGGCTGCGCTCATTGAAAAGGTTTATGTAGCTTGCCTGCAGAAGCGGGCGGATCGGCATACGACTGTTTGGGATACCTGCCAGAAAAGGTGAGTCTTGGTCGCGCCCTAGTTCGCCACCTTCGACGACCATACCGCCGCTCGATGGAATTGTATCGTAGAGACTGTCTAAAATTGGCGTAATCAGAGTAGGCGTCGCCCCGTGTGTGCGGGGCGTATTAATAATTGATGAAGCGACACCCTCCATCTTGGCACGTATTTCAAATGGGCTAAAATAATAAATGCCGCTAATAACTACTAAGGCAATTGAGAGTCGAACAAGTAGCTTGCGAAGCCAGTGCGAATGATTGGCCCGATTACGTGATTTAGATGCAGCTTTTTTTCGAGATGTTTGCTTCTTGGAGGTTTTTCTTTTTGCGCTCTTGTTAACCATCAAAGCTAATTCAAATTAAGCTATGTAATTATTCAAGGGCTAGCTTTTCCAACTTTGGTCGAATCACTATTTGACAATAAGGTGCGTTTGGATTTAGCCGATAGTAATCTTGATGGTAATCTTCTGCTGGGTAGTAGATGCTAGCAGCGGTGATTTCTGTGACGATTGGAGCAGCAAAGTCTTTTTGTATTGTGGCTTTGGAGGCTTCGGCGGCTTTTCGTTGAGCCTCATTGTGGTAAAAGATAGCCGAACGATATTGAGTGCCGACATCCGCGCCTTGACGATTCAGAGTCGTGGGGTCATGCGAGCGCCAGAGCCAATCAAGCAGAGTCTCATAACTTATTATTTTTGGGTCGTAATGGATTTGTGTGATTTCGGCATGTCCGGTAGTGCCTGAACAAATTTCGCGGTAGGTCGGATCTTGAACCGCGCCCCCCATGTAGCCAGATTCGACTGCATGGACACCGTCGAGTTGTTCAAAGACCGCTTCGACACACCAGAAGCAACCGGCGCCGAAAGTCGCGATAGAGAGGATTGTGTTCATAATACGTTTGTTATGTGAGTTGCTTGCAACTTGCTATCATTTTGGATGCTCAATTGTCTAAGTTTAAATAAATTAGCAGATCCGACAAGCGTACAGGCCACTTTAGAGCGAAATAACACCGGGCACCTGAGCAACACGCTGGTAGATAGCGATCACTTCGTCGCTGGAGTGCATGTTCATTTCCATCGTATAGCCGATAAAACGCCCGCTGGAGGACTCATTAGATTTGACGGGATCATCCGCGAAGAGATCGAGCACCTTTTGGCTCTGGTCTTTTGGCACGATAAACTTAAAAGGAAAAAGGCAAGGCCAGTCATAGTTCGCATCTAGAGAGGAGCGGAAGGAGTCTAGCGATTCGTCGTCTTTCATTTAGTTTTCATCAAATTTCTTGGGGGTTCGTTTGACTGTTCAACGTCAAGACCGAAAGGGCAATGGACTGGAGTATCGAAGGTGAATACCCCGCCTCTGGTTGATTGTTTTTAAAAAAAAGTAGCTAGGGCGGGGCTCGAACCCGCACGCCATTACTGGCAAGGGATTTTAAGTCCCCAGCGTCTGCCAATTCCGCCACCCAGCCATTATTTTCTCGGCAAAGAATCGCAGAAAAAAGCCTTCTCAGGGACGTTTGGCAAGTTTCTTTACACTGGATTTTAGCCTTGCACGGAATTTTGTATTATCTACTTTCCCGAGTTCTTTTTCGATGAGTGAGACCGTCGATACCGCATTTGCGGGTGGGAATCACCCCATAATTCTAACCACCAACCAACTGCCGCTCCGGCGCGCAGTATAATAAATACAAATCATATGAGTAATCTCATGGAAGAGCTGCTAGCTAGCAGCAATATTGATAACCTCGCTGAAGGTTCTATCTTAAAGGGAACGATCGTAGAAATCCGCCCCACTGAAGTCGTTGTCGACATTGGTGGCAAATCCGAAGGTATCGTCCACGCATCTGAGTTCGTGGACATGAGCGACCTACAAGTAGGTGGTGAACTCGAAGTCTTTCTCGAAAAGCTCGAAGACAAAGAGGGTAACCCTGTTATCTCTTACGATAAAGCTGAGCAAAAGAAGAACTGGGAAAAGATCGTTGAGAACTGTGAAGAAGGTTCCATTATTCCAGGTCGTGTGCGCTCTAAAGTTAAGGGTGGCCTGATTGTCAGTATTGGCGTCGATTCCTTTATGCCTGCCTCGCAGATTGACGTGCAACCACCTAAGAATCTCGATCAGTATGTTGGACAAACTTACGACTTTAAAGTCATTAAGATCAATCTCGACCGCAAAAATATCGTCGTTTCCCGTCGCGAACTCATCGAAGAGCAACGCATGGAGAAACGCCGTTCTCTCCTTGAGGATGTCACGCCGGGCGATACACGCCGTGGTCAGGTCAAGAACATCACCGATTACGGTGCCTTTGTTGACCTCGACGGCATCGACGGCCTCCTTCACATTACCGACATGTCATGGGGTCGTATCAACCACCCATCCGAGATGGTGAAGCAGGGCGAGGAGATTGAAGTTATGATCATCGAAATCGATCGCGAGCGTGAACGCGTCTCGCTTGGTCTCAAGCAACTTGCCGACAATCCTTGGGAAAAGATCGAAGAACGCTTCCCCATTGGCTCTACAGTCAAGGGCAAGGTCGTCAATCTTGTGCCTTACGGAGCATTCATCGAAATTCAAGAAGGCGTTGAAGGTCTCGTACACGTTACCGAGCTTTCATGGACCAAGCGCATTTCCAAACCAAGCGAAGTTCTTCGCATAGGGGAAGAGGTCGAAGCAGTCGTCCTCGGCATCCAAAAGGAAGAGCAGAAAATCTCCCTAGGCACTCGCCAACTAGAGACTAATCCTTGGGAAATGGCCCGCCATAATTATCCAGTGGGTGCCCGTGTCCGTGGTAAGGTTCGCAACCTCACAACATATGGTGCTTTCGTCGAACTAGAAGAGGGTATTGACGGTATGGTGCACGTTTCCGACATGTCCTGGACTCGTAAGGTCAATCACCCATCCGAGGTGGTGCAAAAAGGCGACGAAGTCGATGCAACCGTTCTCGACGTGGATGTAGATAGCCAGCGCATTTCGCTCGGCATGAAGCAACTCTCCTCCGACCCATGGGACGAAATTGAAACACATTTCAAGATCGGCGACATGGTCAAGGGCAAGGTATCCAAGATTACTAGTTACGGTGCATTCGTCGAACTCGACAACGATATCGACGGTCTCGTGCATATATCGCAAGTTAGTGAAGAGCGCATCGAGAAAATTAAGGACGTCCTTGACGAAGGTGCTGAAGTTGAAGCACGCGTCATTAAGATCGATAAAGACGAGCGCCGTATCGGCCTCTCGATTAAGGCTGCCAACTACAGCGAGGCTGACCTCGCGAAGGAGCGCCAAGCCTTTGATAGCGTGACCACTGATGAGGATCTCACCAGCCTCGGTGATCTCCTTGACGAAGCGACCAAATAAACTTCGTTTACGCAAACAATTTACATAAGCCCCGCCAACGAGCGGGGCTTTTTTGAGTAATGGTTTGTAGACACTAATCAAATAAACTCATCACTTCGCCGCAGCGCGGCTTAGTCGGTCGTTCACTGCAATTCCAATATCAACATGCTCTGCGCGTTCGACTTTGAGCTGAGTGTAGTCTCTTACGTCCAGCTTCTGGATGAGCATAAACAAATTGTGTGCGATCTCCGTGAGGTCACCGCTTTCGGAGAGCCAAAAAGTATTCTCAGCTAGTTTGTCCGTCGGCTTTGTGTTATACAGAACAGCTTCTGATTTCTGCACATTGCTTGGCTGCTCGTTATGCCCAAAAAGAGTAATTGGTGTATTTGGGCTGTAGTGCTGGGTTAGCATCCCAGGTGCGGCTTGCGCTAATTTATTTGAGCTTTGCTTTAGCTCCATCTCCACGTCTTGTATGCCCAATTGTTCTGCTGAGAGGGGACCCGGGCGCAGGATCTTCGGCGCGTCCGGATCGCGCAGATCCACAATGGTAGATTCCACTCCATGTTTGCACGCGCCCCCATCAATTACAGCGAGTATACGATCGCCGAGTGTCGATGCCACGTGCTCGGCCAGTGTCGGGCTAACGTAGCCGAAGGGATTTGCGCTAGGTACGGCCAGAGGGAAGTCGAGTTGTTCTAGCAGACTGCGAAAGATTAAGTGTTCGGGGACACGCACAGCTACACTGGGCAAAGCTGCGGTGACAAGATCTGAAATTGTATCCTTCTTCGGTAGCACAAGGGTTAGTGCGCCAGGCCAAAATTGCGCCGCCAGTGCACGAGCGTGCTCGTTAAATTCGGCATGTATTTCTGCCTGCTCAATTGAACTGAAGTGCACGATTAGCGGGTCTAGCATGGGGCGACCTTTGACCTCAAAGATTTTCCGTAGACTCACTTCCTTAAGCGCATTACCAGCCAGGCCATAGACGGTCTCTGTCGGTACACCGACCACCGCCTCGTCGCGTAACAAATCTACGCAGAGATCAATATTCTCGGCAGAAGCTTGGAGGATTTTGCAGGCGTGGGACATTGTGTGGCTTAATTAAGAATGCTGGGGACAGCTAGTATAATCATTTTACTATGGCAAGCATCACTGTGTTACAGATGGCATTCAAAATCTAGCTATAAAAAATCCTTCCCCGTTTCGGGAGAAGGATTTTGAAAAGTCCTGTATCAGTAGGTGATAGCTTACTGCATAGTCAGCATGTTACGAGCCTGCTTAATTCGGTTCGTGATCCGACGCTGATGCTTTGCGGAAAGGCCTGTGTCTTTTCTAGGAAGGATCTTACCTGTTTCGGTGACGAAACGGGAAAGTAGCTCCGTATCGTGGAATGTGTAGTCCATCGGGTTGCGGGAGCGGTTTAGTACTTTTTTGTTGGTGCTCATAGAAGCGCAGCAAAGTAGGGGCATGTGTTCACTGTGCAAGTACTATTTTTGAGCTTTTTGAACACTAATCTCATGCATTAGCTTACGCATTTCGCGCATTGTTGCGAATTTACACTAACGAGGCTAGATTTCTGGCTATCAGTTAATATATGGCTCACCATTATGGATGTATGCAATGCGTCAATTTATGCAATCTAGAGCTGTGCATCAACGGCGCCCTCAACACGTTTGATGTAGCTTTGCAAGTTTGTCCCAGGTTTAATGTCATAGGCACGTCTGAGTAGGGGTAAGGCTTTTGCGTATTGCGTCTCGTTGACAAGGAGCTGTCCATGTTCAGTCAGTGCTTCAAGTCGAAAGTCTTGATGCCTTGCGGCTTGCTCAAGCTTTAGAATCGCACGTTGCACGAGTTCGCTGATTTCTATTTCTGCATCCGTATCACCTGGGGCCATTTTGATACGCAGCTTACGAGCTTGCTTATAATAAATACGAGCAAGTTCGATGAGAGCACCCGCCTGGGTAGCATCTTGTTCGACTATTTGCTCCAATGATTGGCGGGCGGCATCCTCATTACCTCGCGCACTGGATAGCCCAGCTTCAATCGTCAAAAGTTTCATTGATTGTTTTTTATCTAAGCCGTCGCCGTAGAGAGCTCTCATATCCTCAATGAGTCGTTCAGCGAGCTGGTAGGAGCCGTATGAGTAGAGTATATCTACGGTTCTAAGCGGTGTTTCTGCTGGCAGTCCGTCTCCGATCTTGAGTGCTTCTTGATAAGCTTCTAAGGCGAGAGAGAAGGCTTGTTGATTCAAGTATATATCGCCGAGCAAAGCAAGGTTTTCAGGGCTAGCCTGACCCATACGACGAATGATTTCGAGAGTGGATGCTGCTTTTGTATCATCGCCTAAATTAAGATATACGTTGACCATGAGGCTCCAGTATTCTTGTTCGTCTGGATCTTCTGCAGCGAGATCTTTGAAAAGCGCGAGTGCCTCCTCGTATTTGGCAAGGTTGTAGAGCGTTTGAGCAAGTCCCGCGGTCCAGTCGAGATTCTCAGGGCTGTTTAGCACTGCTTGGCGGTAGGCAGTTTCAGCGGGGAGAAATTTACCTTTATTCAATAGGCAGTAGCCGATAAGTCCGTAAGTACGACCGTCGTTATCACCCAGTTCAACCGAGCGGGAAAGTGCTGTGAGGGCTTTGTCCAATTCACCTTGTTGTAGATAAAGTAATCCTAGGTTCTTATGTGCTCTAAGGAAATCAGGGTAGTCACGCACGCATTTTTGGTAGGCATCGGCTGCCTCTGGTAGGCGTCCTGCTTGAAAGTATAGATTGGCCAGGACCATCTGGATCATGCCACTACTACCGCTGTTAACCTGAGCCTCAAGCAATTCTGTGGCTTTAGCCGGATTTTTCGGAATGAGTTCCACTAACTCCTTGAGTAGCTTAATCTCCTCAGGCTTCGGGCTTGGCTCTCTTTGAGCCAGTGCAGCGTAGGATCCAATGAATTGCTCAATGAATGCTGTCTCACTAAAAGTGCGTTTGAGGATGTCCGGTGAAGTCGCTAATTGGGCAGATGTTGTACACGCGAGGACCAGTAGTAGTAGGAGGTTATGGATCAGGTTGCGTTTCATAATAATTAATTACTGAGGGAGAAGACAATCGGGGCGATCATTGTGAATGGCACTGGCTCCCCGTTCTGCATGCCAGGCTCAAATTTCCACTTTCGAACTGCATCGACAGCATAGGCTGCAAAGGCTGGGTGGTCAGACTTTTTTGCAGTTGCATCGATCACATTGCCTTGCTTGTCAATATCGAAGCGGATTAAGACACGCCCTTCGATACCCTGGCTTTTCAAAGCGGGTGGGTAAATCGGTGTAATTTGTCGTGTTGGGCGGGGCTTGTTATCTAAGTCACGAAAATTGATAAAATTCATGGATAATGCTTGAGCTTCGACACTAAAATCAGGAACGGAGAGGTCGGAGCTGGCAAGATTGCCCCCTGTTCCGGGATTTAAAGCTACATCTAGTTGATCTAAACTAAGTTTAGGCGGCTCTTTTTCGATGTTGTCCATCGGCTCAGGCGCAGGCTCATCCTCTTGAATATCTTCTTCAATATCCTCGATTGCAGGTGGGGTATATGCGACCAACTGCTCGTCGTAAGACAGTGCTGGCTTTTGGACATCCCCGAGTATTTGGGCAAGGGCCATAACTATGAAAATAATGATGGAGACCGAGAAGCCTAAAACCATAGCGATGGGCATATCCCTTTGAGAGGACTGGGTGCTATATGTGTGGGATTTCATCCGTGCCTAGTCCTTGAGAGTGGATATGTTAATCTTCTTAGCCCCAGCACGTTTGCACTCGCTCCAGACTTTCGAGAATACATTGTGGTCGGCATTCACATCCGCCTGAATGATCACCGGCATTTCATTTTTCAAAATGTTCTGCTTCACGTGGAGGCTCACGCCGGCCAAGCTGATTTCCCGGCTGCCGTAAATGATTCTGTTATCTGCCGTAATTGCTAGAATAAGGCTATTTTTTTCTAAGTTTGAGTCGGTTAGGGCGAAGGGCTTCTCAATCTTTGCATCCGGCTTTTCAACAAATACAGTCGTGACTATAAAGAAGATTAGGAGGATGAAGATACAATCGATCATCGGGGAAAGGTTGATTTGTGCCGTTTCGTCTTCTTTAGCATAGATGGATCTACGGTATGCCATATCAATTTACGCTGTTAAAGCTAAGCTTAACTGCCCCAGCTTGCTTTGCTCTGTCCCAGACCGCGACCAGTAAGCCGTGACGAGATTTCCCGCTCGTCTTGATACTCACAGGGGTGTCCTTGCCGCTGAGTCCATTGCGGACAATTTCCTTTACTTGTGATAAGGCAATCTCTTGCCCCTCATAAAGAAGCTTATTGTTTGCAGTAATGGTGAAGGAAACGTCATCGCTCTCTTGGTCTGAGGATAGCACCGTGCTGTCAGGCTTATTCAATTGAATGCCGGCTTCTTCGACGAAGACGGTGGTTACGATGAAAAAAATGAGTAGTATGAAGATACAATCGATCATGGGTGAGAGATTGATCTCCAACTCATTTTCTGATTCATCTAGCAAACTTCGTCGTGGCATCGTATTAAGTAGAAGTCGAATTCTTTGCCCCCAGATTCAGGCAAGTTAGTGTGAGACTTTCGAGTCGTGCGAGTTTGGCCTCTTCTTGGTGGGTTTGACGTTGAATAAACATCACCATAAACAAAGCAGGCAATGCGATGGTCAATCCAGTCTCTGTAGTTACTAGCGCTTCGGAGATTCCTGAGGCGACTACAGCCGCCGTTTCAACGCCGCCGCTAGTAGCAATGCCGAAAAAGGTTTGTAGCATTCCGAGTACTGTTCCGAGTAGTCCGAGCAAAGGAGCTGCTGCAACTAGACATTTTACAAATTTTAATTGTTGTTCAATAATTGCCAATTGAGTGATACGGATTTCATCGAATCGCTTACGCACATATTCAATCGACCGAATGTTTTTCTGAGTGTAGCAAATAATTTCCTTGATTTTCCCCTTAGCCTTTTCTGGCTTTTGTACCCACTCGCGCCAGGCGAATTCTTCGTCACTAGGTAGTTTTATGTGCATTATGGAAAGCGCCAATCGAAAGGCCTGCGTGTAGAGCAAAAACGATAGCAGAAACAAGGGTATCATGACCCAGCCCCCACTCAGCCATATTTCAAATATTTTCTGTAGAGAGACTTCCATTGCACGCTACTTGCCTAAGAGTCTTTGTTCTGGATGCCGTGTATGCCGTTGACGAATGAGATGGCGACTTGCTCGAGCTGTCCAATTTTTTGGCGAGCCATGCGTGAGAGGAGTCCGTGCACCACGAGAATAGGGATTGCCACAATCAGGCCAAACTCTGTTGTCACCAAAGCTTCAGAAATTCCTGAAGCTAAGCCTTTGGGGTCACCAGTGCCATAGATAGTAATCAGTTGAAAGGTTTTAATCATGCCAATCACTGTTCCCAACAGACCCATCAATGGTGCTGCGGCAGCAGTTAGTGCGAGGAAAGCGAGGAAGCGCTCTAAATTTGGACGCACCTCTAGGATTTTTTGAAATAAAAGCTCTTCGATAATCTCACGTCGCTCATTTACCCGTTCAATACCTACCAGAAGCATTTGCGAACAAACTCCAGGCACCGACTTGGCCGTTGTGACTGCCTTCGCTTCATTACCTACAATTAGAGCATTTAAGACTTCATCCACGACCGTGGGTTTGGCGGTTTGGAAGGATGCGACTTCTCGAATTTTGAACAATGCTAGCAACAACGAAAGTCCGCCGAGTGCAATGATGCAGTAACCAACCACACCACCGTCTTGTATGTGTCCGACAAGAGACTTGCGGACTTTGGCCTTTTTCAAGGCCTTCCCTAGAGTGGGATCTAATGGTAAGTGGCCAGTGCCGTTTTCAGCAACTGCTTGTATCGCTTCGGCTTGTTTCTGAGTAAAGCCCGATGCCACAACTGCATCTGGATTATTGGCTTCTCTTTCCACGATACCGGCGGATTCGCTTAGCTGGGAAGCAAAATAAACTTGTGGCCCAAGGGATAGGAAGGTTCCCGCTTCCAGTTTACCTGAGGGCGCCATTGCTTTACCCTCATACATTTGCCCTCCTAGGGCCGCATCGATTCGTTCAATCGCCGCTTCGACCAGCTCGATTTGCTTCAAGCGCTTTTGTTGCTCACTGACATCTATATCGTCTTGTATCAGCTTAGCTTGTTCAAGCTGCTCAATATAAAATGGTATTTCGCTTAGATCAATGCGTGCTTCAAATTCTCCAATAAATTCATTTAAGCGGTTGACGATGAAGTTTTGTTGGTCTCTTAAGCTGCTCACGCGACCGCGTAGATTGTCTAAGTTAAGCGTGCGACTGTCACGCTGCGTTAATAAACGGTCTCTTTCTTTACGCACCTCAATGACCTCGGCCTCTAAGGTGGCAATTTTTGTGGATAAAGGTAGCTTTTCCTTCTCGATCTGTTGGCGCACCCGGCTCAATGTTTCAACTGCTTCCCGTAAATCGGTATCAGCCCGCGTCTGAGCTAGGTTGAAGGCTTGGGCTTGCGCGCAATGAGCTGCCAAGATACTGACTAAGATGATACTGCCAGTTTTAATTTTTTTACAAGATTGCATGGTTCAGATCACTTTGAGGTTAACGGATCTCTACGGGAATATTTACGAAGTCCAGCTGGTCAGTCTCGCCTGAGTAGCCTGCGATAAAGCGACGAACATCAGATGCAGATTCGTTACGCGTAGACCATTCCCAGCCCTTTGGCCCAGGTAATCCCATACCAGCAAACTTGCCAGCGTCGTCCACATAGACCGCAAAGGCTAATCCCCAGTAGAGGGTGGTGACTCGCTCTTGAACTCCTGTGCCAGAGACATCGCGTGCGTTGGTTTGCAGAGTGAGTGTTCCATTGAACTTGTCCGCCTGAGAAAGCACGCCAAGCACTGTCAGTAAGCGTTGGCCCAGCGTTTTTTTTGTTCTAGAGACATCCTCTGGAATGTTTTGAAGTAAGGGCGTGACTTTGACTAGCAAGGGAGAGGGGAAGCGGCCTGATAGCCCTTGAACAGCTACTTCTAGGGTGCGCACCTTGACTGCCAACATCTCATTGGAACGCTCTATTTCTTCTCGCTCCGATTGCAAATTCTCACGTTCGAGATCTGCCATTGTACTAGACTCAGAGAGTAATTCAACGGCACGATTCAATGCGGTCAGTTCATTGCTGAGTATGCCTTCAGAAGTTTCTAGCATGGCCTTTTCCGCCAGCCAGTTGGCACGCTCTTCTGAGATAATTTGGCGCGTTTCAATCCATTTATCGATTTTCTTTTGTGTGATGGCAATTTCCTCAGCGGATCCATTTGCGATCATGGCACATATCAGAACTAGGGATGTTTGAAGCATAATTCTTTTCATAGTAGAACAAGTAATCATTGGGGTAGAAATGTAAAAACCAAAGCAACTGTCCATTAGTAAAGTATGCTGCTCGCGAATTGTTCGAGTCCAGATGCGAAAGCTCACCTAATCTGCAAGCTTTTCTAGTTACCCAAGTTATCAGTAATGATATTAGCGGCTTAGTCCGACAGCATCAGCAAGGTTTTTTTGCGATATTCGGATTTCATCAAAGTTGACTTTAGGCATTCCAACAGAAAAGCACGACGCGACCATGCCGCCAAACAAACCACGCTTTGAATTTTTTATTTCCCTGCGAAGATATTGGCTGACTTGTTCCGGCTCACTGCCTGGTTCAGCTAAACGCAATGCAGATTCAAAAGATTCTTTGCTAGCAAAATGAGATGCTTGGTTTTCATCTAGCACCCACATATTTAAAATAATCGAATTCCTGTTACCTAATTTTGGCAGGTTTTCGAGTTGCCAAACCACTAAGTAGTTTACGTTTGGGATGCAGGCCTCACCGTCTTCACTCTTTGTGACGCGCTCTTTACCTGCAGCCATCATACCATATTCTGATCCCCAACGTTTTGGGCAAAAAGTAAATGTAGCTGTCGTTAGATTCAATGGATTTTGACCTGGCACTGAAAGTAATAAACCTAGGGCAGATTCAATTCTGAGGGCTCTTGCATTGAAGCGAAAGCTACCGTAAACATCACCAATGAAGCCTTTAGTGATCTGGCGCATGGCGACGCCTTGACCAATAGAATTTGGTTTACGCTCACCCCTGAGTTCCAATGAGCCTTCAACGGAATCAAATCCTTTGATGTCTAAATCGACAGCCTCTACAAAATGCTTACCAGCAGTTACCTGCCAGGTGCTGTTCCATCCACTACTTGTATTACCAGCACGAGTAGCATCATCACTTGCGAGCGCAGCTGAGTTTCGATTGGCCATATCGAAACCTTCATAGATATCGGCGCAAACCGCTTTAGGCAAAAAAATTAGTAGGGTGGTGAAAAAAAAAGTAATCGGTGCTTTCATAGTTGGTATTGTGGGAATTTGTCTGAGTGTGTGTAATTACGTTACGTTTTTCGATAAAGCTAAAAACGATAAATTAATATAACCTTGTATGTCGTGCATAAAATTGCAAACGTGTGTAGTTTGTTTGCGTTTATTGTATTTTGAAAGCAACGAAACTTTGTATCCCACACAAGCTATTCACATATGAAGGACCCGATGCGCTCCGCACTAGCCTTATTTCTAGTCGCTCCCCTAACATTAATTGGTCAAACAAACACTAATGCTGATCAGCCTCTAACGAATGCGGTTCCAAGCGCAAGAGATCAGGATGTAGAAGAGGAACTCTACGTCTTGCCCGAATTTGTTGTCTCAAATGATCAAGATGAAGGTTATTACTCAGCTAATAGTACTTCAGTCACACGAACAAATACCTTGGTTAAAAATTCGCCGATCTCCATGTCAATCGTCAATGAACAGTTGCTGGACGATTTAAATATTCTCAGCACGCAAGATCTAGCGATGGTGAGTGCTGCCATTGACGAGGACCCCAGCGGATTCTCGCTAGACCGAATCCGGATTCGCGGCTTCCGCAATTCTTTTCCACGTTTTAACTTCTTTAAGCGTAATCTTCCAACGGACAGTTATAACATTGCCAGGGTGGACATTATAAAAGGTGCCAATAGCCTAATTTTCGGCCAAGCTTCACCAGGTGGTTCTGTAAGCAACTCACCTCTATTAGCAAATTTTAGGGAAAATACCAAGGCCGTTTACGCTGCCGTAGGTATCAAAGACTTCCAACGCACGACCCTAAACGCCAACCAGATCATCAACGACAATTTCGCTATACGCGTCATGGGAGTACACAGCGAGCATGGTTACGATCATCCACTTAAGAGTAACGAACTGGATGCCTTGACAGTGGCGACCACCATGAAACTGACGCCCAAAACGCAATTGCGCCTGCACTTAGAGGGTGTGAGCGCGACCAACCGCTTTCCTAACCGCGCCATGCGCGACAAAACCGAAATCGACGACGATAACGATCAAAATAACGGCTATCAAGGCATATTAAGCCAAGCTGACTACAGCAGCAGCATAACTAATTATGAAGTGCCTTTCTCACCCGATTGGGTCGAGCACTTGTCGCAGCAGGCTTTGGATTGGATAATCGACCATTCT
>JAKVCM010000166.1 GCA_022448605.1 Puniceicoccaceae bacterium
CAAACGTGGCGTTACGTTTGCGTACGGTGTGCTGGCATAGGCTATAAGCAGGCTATAAGCCACATTATTAAGCCACAATATTAAGCCACAATATTAAGCCACATTATTAAGCCACAATATTAAGCCACATTATTAAGCCACAATATTAGGCCACAATATTAAGCCACAATATTAGGCCACAATATTAAGCCACATTATTAAACCAAGTTAATAAAGGTTAACTATTCACCCCCAACGTGCATATGGACGCAATATGCATACGAAGTCTTTTTTCGGGATCATTGCGCTACGGTTGATAGGAACGCAACCGTCACGACGATGCCATTGCCACTGTAGCATGCTCAACAAGCATGTAGCAACCAACGGCCCAGCTAGATGCACGCTCTGTAGCATTGCACTTCTGAACGGCTCACAGTCAAATATGCCGATCACCACTGATCACACCACCTATTTAACCGACACGGTCTTTGCGAACTGGGTCGCTTCATCTAGTGCTGCTTGCTTGCTGAGCTCTGTTTGTGCTTGATCTTCGTATTCTGCATGAGGGAAGTATTTTGTCCGTACTCTCCTTGCATAGCCTTCGCTCCAAAATACCGCATCTTCATAGCGCACATAATGAGACTTTCGTCGGTAGCACCACAAAACTCCTTCAGGAGTAGCTTGCCCGTCGCCCCAACGGTGCAAAATCGCACCACGCAAGTAGCGGAGATTCTCAGCAGTGAGAGCAATTGATGCGCATGATTGCTTAACCACGCTGAACTTCGTAGAGATGACGATGCTGTCATACGTTTCACCCTGGTGAACGAAGGCTGGAAAGTGCAAGTCGATTGTCTCAGGCAAGTCATCGTCATCAATAGTGCACTTAATATCCGACATATCCGACTGATTCTCAGCGAAACTCTTCTTCGCGTGCTCGGTAACCGCGCGATTGCGCTCCTGAATGAGATCATCGATGAACGTCGCCTTCTGCAGGCTGCTCTCGCCGACGAATCTGCACAAACCCGTGTCGCGCCTTTCGATCTTCAAGTAGGGAACGCCATTGATAATATCATACCTGGATGGTATCCACGGGCTCTTCTCGCTCAGAGAGCCCCCTACGATAATATAGGTTTGATTCACCTCGATCGGGTTGGCCATGACGCTCGACGGACGAAAGCAAACTCGCGGGCGAAAGCAAACTCGCAGGCGTAAGCGCGAGTTCGATCACTCTGATCACTCTCTCATGACAAAACATAAGACAAGTATCATCCAAAGCAATCGTCCGAAATGATCATCTGCCGTGAGCTTCGTTGATATTGAGTCATGACTAAAATGTTCATCATTAAGATGTCGTTGCAGAAGCCTGACGAAGACAATATGAATCCAAGCCACTCGGAGACGACTCCACAATCCCTTGAAATGAAAAAAGAGAGGGCAACGAGAAAACAACAGAAGCGAGTGGATAGCGATGCTATTCTGAATCTAATGTCTAAAGAGATTCGCGGAAAACTACTCATCCCCAACGTGCATATGGACGCAATATATATATATATATATATATATATATATATATATATAAGACACCCCGAGACAAGATGGTCTCAATATA
>JAKVCM010000167.1 GCA_022448605.1 Puniceicoccaceae bacterium
ACGAATGCAAAATTGAAGTTACCCACACTTCGCAAATCACTCCAAGTTAATGCCAACTTCGACGTGTCAGTGCCACCAGGTGACCCGGTAGACTTACCTCAACGAAAGCAGCTATCGGTGAAATTTGCCACTACACGACGAATCAAAGCTATTCCAATCCAGCTGGATGACAAACTCTGGGGCCATGTGCCCAGATTTCGCCCGACTTGGCGGGCTGGACAAATTAAAGGTCGAATCTACATCGACGGCGAAGGAGAGACTTTCCAACAAATGAAAACTGACTCAAGGCAAAGCCCAAGTCATAAAAATCGCAAAACTCCGGTTCAACCAGAAGTTGGATCATTAAAAACACAAATCAGTGAGCACATTGCAATTCGCAATGCTAAGTCTCTCGCAATGCAAGTTGACAGAGTACCAGCTGACGATGCGCGGACACGCGCAAAGGATGAGCCCTACCCACGAGGCTATCCAATGGATTTTCAGGGCGCGGAACCTGCTACCCTGATGTTTACCCCACAAAGCTCTTCGACTTCATCTTTGAAAATGAGTCCGACTTTGAGGGATGAGTTCGCCAAAGGAAAATTTCAGCGAACGCCACCACCACAATTGGTTTATTATGGAGGTAAATCCTGGTTTATCCGTGACGGAATTCTTTATCAGTTTCCGATGACAGCTATCTTTAACGAAGATCAGCTCAATGAGGACGATGAGGATTGGTCAGACAAATTTCGACCGAGGCTCTACGAGTATAGACCTCCCGTCATGCGAGACTTGAACGAACCAGGTGACAAACAATGGAAACAACGCTTTGTAAGTGTGGCCAAAAAGGCTGGCGGTGATACATCGACGGCTCCGTCATCAAAAGAGGATTTGCGAACGTCCAGTGGACGTCGTGGCGGCTCTATTGCCGCTGATTCTACTTGGGTGACAGGTGATGCTGGAGTTGTGGCCGTTGCACGAGCATATGAAGTAGGAATTCGAAGATACATAGCTGACACAGGATCTGGACACCATTTGATACCCAAAAAGCAGGTGAAGTCCAAAAACCTGCTTAGCAAGATGGAGATGCTCAGGCGAGCTATCTGTTTTGAAACAGCTGGCGGTGATACCCGTTGCACCACCGCCTTGGGGGTGAAGTTTCCAGCGATAGACGAAGGTAAACTTGTCGCGAATGTCCTGGATGACACACCAGCTGTTGTCAGCATCGGTCGCTTATGCATTTTAGCAGGGTATGGGTTCTATTGGCCTCCGGATGAAGAGCCATATTTCCTATCACCTAGTGGCCGAATAATCAAGTGTGATGTAGAGGACTTCATACCCATGCTTGATTCCGCAGGCTTGACGGAGGATGACACAGCCACCGTCGCCGCGGCTACTGTAAAAGTAAGTAGACGACCATGGTGCTTTGTAGAGTTCGGGGCGACTGACTACCTTGGCGAGTTCACTCACGCCGGTGGTCCACCCACCTCTTCTGTCCATCGCAGAGTCATCATGGATCTACACACACGTAGGATTCTGAGTGATGTTTCTTGTGAGCATCAGACGGATAAAGTGTCTTGTCTCGCTGGTGCCTTCAAGGAGCCCACAGATGTTATGACGTATGTGTACTATGACGAGGACTTGTGTGCCGCCTGCCCGGCCAGCGGTGTGGCTGACAGCTCTCTCGCCAGTAAGCTAAAGAATCAATACACTCACGACCTGTGGAAATCACAGGAGATATTTTCATCACATATTACACCAGATGGACGATCTCAATATTGTGCACCAGCTTGGGACCCATCCAACATGCCTGATTACCCTGAAGGCGCTGTTGACCCGAGCGAAGTTTTGTTGACTCCTCCAGATCCAGAAGCAACTCCACCTGGTGCTACTCCTGACGAACAAGGATGGATTGATATGGCACTACAAGGAACGGCGGATGAGCCCGAGTTGCACCCTATGGACACGGAGGACGAGGGTCATGATGACCCATCACAACGACGACTGCAATCGCAGGACTAAGATGAGAGATCAA
>JAKVCM010000168.1 GCA_022448605.1 Puniceicoccaceae bacterium
ACGGATGTAATTTCTCACATTATATTTGCCAGTCATGATCTGCACTCGCGAAGGCGTGCAAATCGGTTGGGAGTGAGCGTTGGAAAACCACACACCCTCTTGCGCCAGTTGGCTGAGGCGTGGGGTATGGTAAGACTCACCACCATAATTTTCGATACACTCCTGCCCCAAGTCATCCGCCATGATCAGAATGACATTGGGCTGCTGATCATTAGCGGCAGCCGTCAGCCAAATGAAGCCACTAAGAGCCAGAATCAGAATGATCCGCATGTGCATTTAGTTAACGAATTAAGCTTAAGGCGCTGGCTCAACATTGAGCTCCATGCGTGCCTGCACTGGAGGATTGAAACCATCGGATACACTGACAATGACAACATTCTCTCCCAGATAATCGGCGGGCGGGGTGCCATCGAATCGACCATACTCTTTGTTGGCCAACTTGATCCAACTTGGACCAGAAACCATAGAATACATCAAACGGTCGCCATCATCATCCGAGGCTCGCCAGTTCACATAGATCTGTAGCGCTTGCCCAACGATTGCACCCTTCTGCTGAAAGGTTCGGCTTTGCCACCTAGGCGGGCTATTGTCGCCGACAACGCCTGCTGCCGCGCGAATCGCAGGCTCTAGCGCTAAAATCTTAGCGCGGTGCTCTTTCAAGCGGCGCGACATCCTATCAATGACCTCGGCATATTCTGGATTGTTTGCGACATTTAGATTTTCGCCCGGATCACGCGAATGATCATAAAGCATTTGAGCACCATTGCCCCACTCAGCATAGTGATAGCCCTCCATTTTTACCGCATCTCCTGAGTGATAGCGACTGAATACAGCATCCTTTATCGAAGTCGAAGTATCCTCCAAGATCGGCACCAAGCTCTTGCCTTGCAGGTGCGTCGGTGATTGAACACCAGCCAACTCACATAAGGTTGGGTAAATATCCACAAACTCAACCAAGGAGGTGGAACGTTGCCCCGCCTTATACCCCGGAACACTGATAATCAACGGAGCGTTGAGTGAGGTTTTAAAGAGCGCATGTTTGCACCAGAGCGAATGCTCACCCAGCTGCCAACCATGGTCACCCCATAAAATGACAATGGTATTCTCGCGCAGCTCGAGGCGATCCAACTCATCTAGTAATTCCCCTACCATCGCATCGGTGTAGGAGACACAGGCATAATAGCCGTGGATCAGAGTGCGCGCATAATCATCCGATACGGCTCCCTGCTGCGGTACACCGCCATACATGTTGCGTAGCTCCCCCCACTGGTGGATCGCTTCCTGAGGTGCCCCTGCGGGTGGCAGTGGATTATCCGCCAGTTCTAAGCTCTCACGGTCATACAAGTCCCAATATTTCTTAGGTGCATTAAACGGCAGGTGTGGCTTTGTAAATCCAGCAGCGATAAAAAATGGTGTGCCCGCTTCCTTCGCACGACGCAGATCCTCGATGGTCTTTTGCATGACTGGGCCACCCGCATAATCCAGATCGCCAACATCTGCTCCCTCAAAAGCTGGTTTCTCGCTATCAGGCAAGGCGATGTTCTCCGGGTTATGATAAATTTTGAAATCCTTGCTGCGGAAGACATCATCCCAGGACGCGCTATTATCGTTACGGTCATGATAGATTTTACCATTGGAGATCGTAGTATAACCAAAGTCCTTAAGCCAACTTGGGATATCCTGAATACCGGCAGCATCTGTTTGAGCGGTCGTATAATAGGTCACGAACCGGTTTTCTGTGGGATAGAGCCCCGTCATTAAGCTGGCGCGCGTCGCACCGCAGACTGGCACCTGGCAGTATGCTTCCTCAAAGACAATACCACTGTCTGCCAAGCGGTCGATATTGGGCGATTGAATCGCAGTATTTCCATAGCACCCCAACTCCGGCCGTAGGTCATCCACCGAAATAAACAGAATGTTAGGTCGCTCTACAGCTGTAGCAAATGCGCCCAAAGTAAGCGCTCCAGATAGTATCAGGGATATTTTTTCCATAATGGTTTTGTATTTTTTATTTTAAATTACAATGTAATTGAAAGCGCTCAAGCGCCTGCAAGTTAGCTTGGCGGAGCGCCTGAGTCAAAGTCTTGTATGCGGTTCCATCCTCGCGCACGATCCCCTGCTTCAGCATTCCAGCGCCATCAGCAAAGCGGTCGATGTATTGACACCGCTGATACCCCAAAATATAACTTTTTTTAAAGGCATCGGTCAGGTATTGCTCATAAGCCACCCCCACCGCCTCTTCGCTCTCGAGCTGCTGCCACATCGTATTTGGATACTTCGGCGTCGGGAAACTGTTCTGGTGATCACAAACTAAAATCGGCTTTTTGAACTTCGCATGCATGCGGTCAAAATAGACTGCCTCGAATTGTACGCCTCCTGGTTGGATAGACAGGACATCAATATAAGGTAGAGCTTCTTCAATAACACAATCCGGATGGTCATGGGCCAAATAGCGCTCTCCAAAAATCAAAACATCTGGTGCTAAGCGTCGCGTCTCTTCACCAA
>JAKVCM010000169.1 GCA_022448605.1 Puniceicoccaceae bacterium
GGATTGACTCTGGAGAGCTTTCTGACGGGTTAAAGGCATGAATATCGTTTGTCTCGATTTAGAGGGAGTATTGATTCCCGAAATCTGGATCGCTTTTGCGGAACAGACCGGAATCGAGGCGCTCAAGCGCACCACTCGCGACGAACCAGACTACGACGTGCTAATGCGTTACCGCTTGGACATTCTCGATAGAGAGGGCTTCAAACTTACCGATATCGAGGAAGTCATCGGCACGCTTGATCCGATGCCGGGTGCATCGGAATTCGTCGAATGGGTCACTTCGCAGACGCGCCTAGTGATCCTTTCCGACACTTTCCGCCAATTTGTAGGGCCTCTCATGGCCAAACTCGGGCACCCTACTCTCTTTTGCCACGATCTAGTAATCGATGAGTCGGGTCGCATCGCCGACTACGCCCTCCGTCTCAAAGACCATAAGCGCAAGGCGGTCGAGGCCTTCAAGGCGCTCAAATTTGATACCTTTGCGGCGGGCGATTCTTACAACGACCTATCTATGATCAATGTAGCTGACACCCGGGCACTCTATTGCCCACCCGAGCGACTCACTATTGAACGCCCAGAGCTACCCGTTGCTCGCTCCCATGCCGAGCTTCGCAAAATCATCGAAGGCATCCTATAACTCACCCAACCCCGACGACAAGCCATGCTGGTTCACACAGTATTCTTCTGGTTACGCAAAGACCTCGACGGCGCGCAGAGAGCCAAGTTCCGCGTGGGGCTTGAAAGCCTTAAAGAAATCGAGCACGCTGATTCGGTCTTCATAGGTAGACCTGCCTCAGTAGCCGAGCGCCCCGTTTGCGACAGCAGCTACGACTTTTGTCTGACAGTTATTTTGAAAGATGTGCCCGCACACGACGCCTACCAATCGCACGAAAAACACCAGAAATTCATCGCTACTCATAAGGAACAGTGGCAAAAAGTTAAAGTCTACGACGCTGATTAAGGCGTTTATATGGACCATTTATTAACACAGCTTAGTGCAATCAGTTCCATTGACTGGTTCGCTATGATCACAGGTATTGTCGGCGTCTACCTAAGTATTAAGGAGAGGATCTTGGCCTGGCCGTTCTTCATTTTATGCTATGCCGCCTACGTTTATATAAGCTTTCGCAGCGGCTACTACGCCTTTGGAGGCATGAATGTTATTTTCGTTTTTGTGGCTACTTACGGCTGGTTTAGGTGGTCCACGTCATCAAAAAAGGGCGGTGGCGAGATCCGTATCTCGCATCTCGCACCGGCGCATTGCTGGATCGTAGCGGCATTTATCTGCGTGGGCACCTTGGGGCTAGGATATTTACTAGAATCAACGGGAGAAGCGCGTCTTCCCTACTATGACGCCTTCGCGACGACATGCACGCTATCCGCGCAATGGATGCTTAGCCGCAAGTATATTGAAAACTGGTTTTTTTGGATACTCGCCGACATAGTCTACCTATGCTTTTTCGTTAACGACCGTATCTGGCCAAGCGTATTTCTATTTCTCACATTCATCTTTCTGGCCATCAAAGGATGGACCGAATGGAAGACGATTATTAAAAAGACCGCCTGATCAAAGCCATGAAACGCATCGTTTTAACGGGTGCCGAGTGCACTGGCAAAAGCACTCTCGCGCAAGCACTCTCGTGCCACTATGGAGAGCCCTGGACGGCTGAGTTTGTGCGTGGCTATGTTGACCAACTCGACCGTAAATTAATCAAAGCAGACCTTGAAGAAATCTTCTGCGGACAGATCGCCGCCGAAGATGCTGGCTGGGCAAAGTCGAAACGTTTTGTCATCCACGACACCAATTTATTATCTTCAATCATCTACGCCAAACACTACTTTGAAACCACTTTTGATTGGGCCAACGAGGCCTTTCTTGAGCGCAACTATACGCTCTACTTACTCTGCTCCCCTGATGGCATCGAATGGAAAGATGATCCCGGTCAGCGCGACAGCCCAAGCGCACGCAAAAAGCTCCACTCAATGTATAAGAAGAGCTTGGATAAATTCAAGCTGCCCTATTTCCAGCTCTGCGGAGATCGGCCCCTGCGCCTTTGCAAGGCCGTAAAGGCGATCGATGAGGTGCTGACCCAGTAGGGCGCGAAAAGCACACATGCCAGTCTAATTATTTCGCCTTCGCTGCTTTCTTTTTCATAGCTTTTTTGGCAGCCGTTTTCTTGGCCGACTTTTTCTTGGCAGCTGCTTTCTTGACCGACTTTTTTACCACCTTTTTTGCAGCGACCTTCTTCGCGGTTTTTTTAGAAGAAGATCCCGCCGAAGGCTTGGTCGCTGTTTTCTTTGTAAGCTTCTTAGCAGCCTTTTTCGTCGGCTCTTTTTTAGAGTTGGCTTTTCGCTTGGGCTTCGAGCCCTTCCCTGCAGACTTAGGGATGCTCTGCTCTGACTTGGAGTCTCCGTTCTGGCTTCCCTGAGATAGTGCGCCATCTGCTTGATCCGACTTTATGTCTCTATATCGATTTCGTCCGCCACGGCGGCGGCCTCGACGGCGCTTATTTTTCCCACTGGGCTCAGAGCCCTCATGCTTATTCTGTTGTAAGGACTTCTTTCCCTTACGCTCATGAATCTGTGGATTGGACTCAAAATCCTCGATGGCAGCGGCAATCTTATCCTCCATCTCGTCGTCAGTATACGGAATCGTGCGGTCAACTGTCGCCTTTTCCTGAGTCGGGATTCTTGACTGCTCAGGCGGGCAATATGCAGTCGGCGGCAGCACGACTTCGGCGTAAGGATCTAAGGGCACGGCCACATCTGGTAGAACACGTTCAGAGTTGGCACTGCTGCGTGGATATAGCACCACCTCGGAGGGCACGTTGGCAAAGCTAGGATCAAGCAAATGCTCGACTTCGCGCGCCACATCTTCGAGGTCGATATGGGTCTGTTTGCTGCTCTGGACAGAAAGCGTGTCGGGCTCAGGATTTTGACGAAGGATCAGATTCGTCACGCGCAGGCCAGCGTCGCGGGCACTGTCGAAAAGCGCGCGGTTCATCTCGCGTAGGCCGCCTTCGAGCAGAGCATTAACCGCGCTTGCTGGAGCGCCACTCTTATTGGTAGGGATGACGTTAATCAACTGACCGCGGAAACGCAGAAGATTGGGTAAGGCGAGACGCGTCAACATAACGGGCCCGAGCAGCCCGATCTTTAGGATAGCTTCGAGATTGCCGACGGGCAATTTCTCAAAGGCCGCGCCAGGAGTGACATCAATCGCGTGAATCAAAAGATCGAGCGACTTCTCTTTTTCGAGGATTTTCTCCAGCGTGTCAGTGGCGCCGGGCAAGTCGGTCAGGTCCACAGGGTGAGCGAAAAACTGAGGATCGGCAAAGGTAACTTTAGAAAAGTTATTTCCAATCCCATGAACCTGATAGCCTTGGCGAACCAAGCGTTGGATAAGGCTGAGCCCGAGAGGTGTCTCGGCGCCTGTGACAATTGCAATGTCCATAAACTGTAAGAAATTGGCTCGGCAAACGAAGAACACCCGATTGAGGGTTCGTCAATAACGCATGCGAGGATAAATGTATGATTATTACGGTATTTATAGCGGCCTTCGCTGGCAATGGAAATCGGCGGAGGTTTTAAAGGTATAGCCCTAATATGTGCAGCTCCAGCTTGAGGGAGCCCAACAAGCACAGTCGCGAGAATTAGCCAATTTGCCCGAGCTGAGCACGTACTAAATCTGCGATCTTTTGCATGACGGATACTGGAGGTAGATCGACAAAAGGCGCAACCGCACTGGTCGCCTTGCTTAGCTCCGCCTCAAATATAGCCACTACTTCGTCAAAGATGGGAAAGTCCTGAAGCCGCGTAGTAAAATCGGCAGCCACGGTTTTGTCGCCTTCTTTAAAACGAGCAATTAAAGAATCGCGTTCTTCAGCAGGGAGCTTTTCGAGCAAAAGCAGCAGCGGAAGGGTAAATTTACCCTTGGCGAGGTCGGTGCCAAGTGT
>JAKVCM010000017.1 GCA_022448605.1 Puniceicoccaceae bacterium
CTCAATGGTGGTCGGCCCATGGGGAGAGATCCTGGCTGAAGCGGATGAGGGCGAATGCCTGCTCCATGTGGAGATCGATCTTTCGAATGTAAGCAGAGTTCGTAAAGAGCTCAGCGCTTGGGCTGATCGCCGGACGGATGTTTTTCATTAATTTGGACTTTCAAATTAACCAAGTGGATTTGTTAGACTAAAGCCGTTTAAAGCAAGTATTTCGAATTGTGTGAAAGCTCTACGCTTTGACCGCTGCAACAAAAACCGATGGGTCGGCTGCCTTAAAAAATGCCGTGCCAGCCACGATGGTATCTGCGCCCAGTGCCGTACAAAGTGGCGCTGTCTCCAGGTCTACGCCACCGTCGATTTCTAGACGATAGTTCAATCCCATCTCTGCTCGCCAAGTGTCGAATTGCTCGATCTTAGGCAGCACATCATGACGAAAGCTCTGACCGCCGAAGCCTGGCTCTACCGTCATCAACAAGACGATGTCGCAGGCTGGTAAAAATTCTTTTGCCTCTTTTGCGGCTGTGTCGGGCTTAAGCACCACGCCGCATTTGCAACCTTTTGATTTTATGTAGGCTAGGGTTTCGGCGACTGGGAAGTCAGGTTCGACGTGGATGGTGATTTGATCCGCACCTGCATCCAAGAAGGCATCGATGTAGAGCTGTGGATTATCCAGCATCAAATGAACATCAAAGAAAAGCTTTGAGTCTGGACGCATCGCTTTGACCGTTTGCGGACCGAAACTGATATTGGATACGAAGTGTCCATCCATAATATCGAGGTGCACCCATCCCAGGCCTGCATCTTCAATTACTTTCAGACTATTGCGCAGATTTGCATGATCGCCCGCTAAGATAGATGGAGCGAGTAAGGTGTGGTGTGGGCTGGGCATAATTCAATTCAGCAATCCATGGATTCGATGGCAAGACTGGCTTTATAGTTAAAATGATCGAATGCCCGAAGCCAAAACTTCGGCGGCTTGCTCAATATTAGGCCCGTCGTGGGCGGTGGATATAAAGCAAGTCTCGAAAGCGGAGGGGGGGAGGTAAACGCCGTGATCGAGCGCATATTTGAAGAGCTGGTTGAAATGCTTAGTCTGACTGGTGGTAGCATCTTCTAGATTGCGCACGGATTTTTCAGCGAAGAAGATTGCAAACATCGAGCCGACTTGTGGGACTTGGAGTGCTAAGCCTTTTTCTCGAGCAGCTTCCAATAGGGCGTCGCGGATCTGCGCACCCATTTTCTCGAAGAGCGGATAGGGATTGGTGTCTTTGAGCTTTTTCAAAGATGCGATGCCTGCAGCCATGGCAAGCGGGTTACCACTCAGGGTGCCAGCTTGATAGACTGGTCCGAGTGGGGCGAGGTAATCCATGATCTCAGCCTTGCCGCCGAAGGCACCGACGGGGAGTCCGCCACCGATGATTTTACCCAATGCGGTGAGATCGGGTGTAATGCCGACACGCTCTTGCACGCCACCGAGGGCGAGACGGAAACCTGTCATGACTTCGTCGAATATAAGTAGTGATTGGTTCCTTGTGCAGAGCTTGCGTAGTAATTCAAGGTAGCCCGAATCCGGTAGAATCATGCCGCAGTTTGCGGGGTAGGGTTCGACGATAATGGCCGCGATGTCATCGCCGCTTTTGGCAAAAGCTTCGCGAACGCCTTCCGCGTCATTGTAATCGATTACAATGGTCTCAGCAGCGAAATTGGCGGGTATACCAGCGCTGTCGGGGTTGCCTAGGGTGAGCGCGCCAGAGCCTGCTTTGACCAGCAGTGAATCGACATGGCCGTGGTAGCAGCCTGCAAACTTAATGATCTTGTTACGCCCCGTATAGCCACGTGCAAGGCGGATGGCTGACATGGTCGCTTCGGTGCCCGAGTTGCACATGCGTACTTTTTCGACGGAGGGCACGATCGCAACGAGTTTTTCAGCCATTTCGACCTCGTAAGGGTTGGGTGTACCAAAACTGGTTCCATTCTCTAAGGCAGTGGCGATGGCCTCGCGAATGTCGGGATCGTTATGCCCGTGGACGGCAGGGCCCCATGTGCAGACAAAGTCAATAAGTTCAACGTCGTCGGCTGTAGTCAGGTGGGCGCCGTTCGCGCGTTTGGTAAAGAAGGGTGCACCGCCGACGGAACGAAATGCACGGACAGGAGAGTTCACACCACCGGGTATGAGTTGCTGAGCGCGTTGGAAGAGTTGTTCGGATGAAATCATAAGGGTGAGGTTCGATTTTCGAGTACAGCGACTAGCTGACATACTTCTGCACGACGGGAATACGTCTTCCGACGCCAAAGGCTAGCGGGGTGGTTTTGAGGCCAGGTGCGGCCTGTTTGCGTTTGTATTCGTTGAGATCGACTTTGCGAACAATGTCATCGACGACTGCTTGTTCATATCCTTGCTCGACGATCTCGGCGCGCGAGAGACCCTCTTCGACGTAGAGTCTCAGAACGCCATCGAGTATAGGATATGGGGGTAAGGAGTCTTCATCTTTTTGGTCGGGGCGGAGCTCAGCGGAAGGTGGCTTTTCGATTGTGCTGACCGGAATTAGCTCACGGCCTGCAGCGGTGTTCATGTAGCGGGCTAGGGCGTAAACTTTCATCTTGGGTAAGTCAGAGATGGCAGCGAGGCCACCGCACATGTCGCCGTAGAGTGTGCAATAACCGACGGCTATTTCGCTCTTGTTGCCGGTAGTGAGGAGGAGGGCACCAAACTTATTTGACATGGCCATGAGGAGGAGACCGCGGGCGCGAGCTTGAATGTTTTCCTCGGCCACATCAGTGGCAAGTCCAGCGAAGAGATCCCCTAAAGCGGACTCAGCGGAGGCCACTGTGTCGGCGATGGCAACTTCGTGGTATTCAATGCCAAGATTATTGGCGAGCGCTGCGGCGTCGTCGCGACTGTGTTGGCTAGAAATTGCGGATGGCAGGGCAATGCCGACGACTTGGTCTGCACCGAAGGCTTCAGCAGCGAGGACGGCGACCACTGCGGAGTCAATTCCACCACTCAGACCAATGATGGCCTTCTTGAAGCCGCTCTTGTGGGCGTAATCGCGTAGGCCGAGTACGAGCGCTTCCTGCGTAGCTGTGTTGCCCTTGGGGTTGAAGTGTTCGGAGATGTAAGCGAGTGGATTGTCGAGGTCGATGATGTAGTTCTCAGCGCGGAAGGCCGCAAGTCCCGCCAAGAGTCCGCGCTCGGGACTAACGGCGAGGCTGCCGCCATCAAAGATGAGTTCGTCGTTACCACCAACCGCATTGCAATAAATTACAGGGCAAGCACAACGCTCACAAGCGTCTTGCACGAGTCGTTCGCGGGCCTCGTTTTTACCCTCGTGCCACGGGCTGGCCGAGAGGTTTAGGAGGAGGTCAATTTTTTTCTGAGCGAGCTCGCCTAGAGGATCATTGCAATAGCGCCGACTGGTCTGGAGGTCGGGATGCGTCCAGATGTCTTCACAAATCGTAATGCCTACCTTCTTCCCTTTCCACTCATAGATCATGGGGCCTTCCGCTGGTTCGAAGTAGCGCTCTTCGTCGAAGACATCATAGCTTGGTAAAAGTGACTTGTGCCCGACCGCGCTGATTTTGCCTGATTCGCACCATGCTGCCGCATTGTAAAAGGGACGCCCAGTGACAGATGAACCGCGATCTTGCACGTAACCGATCACGGCAGGAACTTCGCCGATTTGTTGGGCGATGGACTCTAGGGCGTCTTTGATGTCGCTGACGAAACGTGATTTAAAGAGTAGGTCGCGGGGTGGATAGCCGCAGAGTGCGAGTTCAGGGAAAAGGATGAGTTCAGCCCCATCAGCGACGAGGGAATTGTAGGCTCTCACGATGAGTTGTGAGTTACCGTAAAGGTCGCCGACGGTGGTGTTGATTTGTGCGATGCCGATTTTCATAGAATGTGCGGATTTTGAACAATTACTTAAACTGCTACTGGCGAATGGCTCTGATGCAGAATTAGCTGGAATTCTTGCTTACACGCAAGTCCTAGGAATACTTTCTATGTTTAGAGAATACAAGACATTCGCTATTTAAAGTCTCCTGCTTGATCTTATTATCATCTTTAGATTCAACGGAGGTAGCAAAGTAGCGCCTGCCGTCTAAGTGTTGCTCTTTGACCTATTCGCATATTATCATACGACCCTCTCCGCTTGAGATGATGGCCTTTGTTCCCTTGAATGAGTCGACTGAACGGGAGATGACTTAGACTGATGGATACACAGCCAGAACAATTTTATCTTGCCTCCGCTTCACCGCGTCGCGCTGAGCTAATGCGCCGTATGGGCCTTCGATTTGAAATTCGCCCAACACATGTTGAGGAGGATGACTCGGGCAGCTCAGGGCCTGAGGAGATGGTAATAGAAAATGCCAAATTGAAGGCCTGCACCTTGTCTAATTTGGAGCCAGATGCACTTGTGCTAGGTTCGGATACGACTGTAGCACTCGGCGAGCAGGTGCTTAGCAAGCCGACCGACATGGAAGACGCACGCTGTATGCTTCAAATGCTTTCTGGACGTACTCATACCGTGTTTACTGCGGTTGCTCTGTATTGGAAATTAGGTTCTTTGGCGAATGTGTTTGTCGAGTGCAGTCAAGTGCGTTTTCAGGAGCTGGATGACGCTCGGATTAATCAGTATTTTCAACTCGTTGATCCTATGGATAAGGCGGGCGCATATGGCATCCAAATTGGTCGCGAGTTGATTGTCGAATCTGTCGAAGGTTCAATCGAAAACGTGATGGGCTTGCCAATCCAGAGGCTCGCTCTAACTATGGAGGAACTTGGTTTAGATTTTATGAACTAAGTAAGTTCATCTGAGTCTTATATTGTGTCCGAAATCCACATAGAGCCTTTACCGACCAACCCGTTTACACCGTATGATCGTGAATCTCGTTGGGTGACCCTATTGGCTTTTTTGGTAACTCTTTTTGTGCACCTTGGCGTCATTCTAGTCGTTCCTGAGAAGCTTATGCCTCGGAATCAGGGTGACACTGATGAAGTGCAGAAGGAAGTAAAGGCCTATGAATTCAGTCTAGTTGATCCTGCGGAAGCGCGGTTCGTCGAGGCCAGTCCCGAGGCTCCTGAGAACGAGCCTGACCGCAAGGATCAATACTCCTACCGAGCGCAACAGGCTGCTGATAATAGCCCACTTTCTGATGCCGAAAATAAGCCAAAAGTTGATGGCGAGGAAGATTCGCAGAAGATACTACAAGGTAGCCTAGAACAAGCACCGCCTCTTGAGCCAGGGGTTTATATGCCTGTCGCACGTCCTGGCGAAGATGATGGCGTCCAAGGAGGTAAACTAGGAGTAACCAATGTACTTGTGCTACCCCAACTTGCGAAGCCTTTGCCCGCGCCTAATTTCATTCAACAGGATCCTGCTTCTGCACTAGGACCCGGCAGTCGGGTGGACTTTTTGGGCGAAATACCCGAAGTCATCGAAGCCCCCGATCCAGATGCCCCGATTGATGTCTATCGTCCGCAGCCAACGGTTGAGCAAACGCAAAATGTCGGTGATGGTAAGGGTGGCTCAATCGAAGCGCAACCCGTTCCGCGGGCGAGACCAAGACTTGCACCTGAGCTCATCACAGGCCCACTTATGCGCTCGCATGGTTCTACTAGTCGCCGTGGGTCACTTGCGATTGACGCGACTTTTAGCGAGTTTGGCGAGTATGAACAGCAATTCTACGCCGCCGTTCAGACAGGGTGGTATCAAGAAATCGAGTTCTTCCAACCGATTGATACGTCAACACGCGTGCAAGTGCGCTTCACATTGTATGCGGATGGTCGCGTTGATAAGGTAAAAGCTGTGCAGACGAATGCCAGTGAAATAGCGACCTTCATTTGCGAGACTGCCATTACTAAGCGATCCCCTTTCCGCCCTTGGACTAAGGAAATGGTCCATGTTTTCGGACAGCAACGGACGCTAAATGTGGTTTTTCATTATCGTTGAATGCGCGATTGATCTCAGGAGTTAAAGTATCCGTATACTTTCGATTTATTGGATTATGTATTGAGGCTTTCGTTTAAAGATCAATCATATCGATTGAAACTCGGAAATGATAGACTTTGAAGATACTTTGATCGATCACTTGCCTCTGAATAGAGGAGTGCATCTACTTTCACACAACGAAGATGGTCTAGTTGCTTTGGAAAAGCCAGCTGGCGCGCTCTCACACCCAAGTGCAGAGGGAGAAAGTCGGCGCTCCTTACTTATGTCTGACTATGATTTAAAGGAAGAATGTTATCGGTGGATAGACGGTGCAGGTAAGACACGCCGAGCCTGGCTCATCAATCGCTTAGATTCACCAACTTCGGGAGTCATATTGCTTGGGCTGAACCAGGGGATAAGCCAAACGATCAAGAAAGAATTTGCGACGCATCGAGTTTCGAAAATTTATTACGCGCTTGTGCGTGGTGTGCCAAGGACATCTGCAGGTGCGTGGACGGATAACCTGAAGAAAGATGTGCGTCAGGGTAATCGCCTCATTAGGCAAGGGAAGATCGTCCCCGTTAAGGCTCGTTATCAAACAATCAAGTCGCCTACTGGAGGTTTTCCCATTACACTGATGAAGTTGATGCCTGTAACTGGGCGTACGCATCAGTTGCGAATACAGTGTAAAAAGCATAATCTACCGATTTTGGGTGATCGCACCTATGGGAGCTTTAGTTTTAATAAGGAAGTGGCGATGCGGACCGAGATAAGGCGGATGTTGCTGCATTCTGCTGAAACGATTGTGAATTACTGCTTTGAGGGGAGGGTATGTCAATTTACGGCCAAGTCTGATTTGCCAGAAGATTTTCAAACTGTATTGGATTACAGACCTGGGTTAAAACGAGCACAGTCCAAGCAGACACCTAGCCCTATACTCACGAGGCGGCGTTTTAAATCTTAGTTGCTAAATTGTATGAGCGCGGCTTTCATTTTTTAACGAGGATGGATCATCGACCCAATAGGCTGTGACTTGCATTGTGGGACAGAACTAGAAAGTCATAAAAAAAGCCCTTCCGATTTATTGGAAGGGCTTAGTATTAGATGGAAGTTAATAAGGCTATTTGAGTGCTGATTGCGCGGCAGCTAAGCGTGCAACTGGAACGCGAGGAGGCGAGCAACTGACGTAGTCGAGCCCAGCATTGTGGAAGAATTCAATCGAGGCTGGATCGCCACCGTGTTCGCCGCAAACGCCGAGCTTGAGATTATTCTTCGCGCTGCGACCCTTTTGGACGCCGATTTCAACGAGCTGACCAACGCCAGCTGCATCAATCGATGCGAACGGATTTTGTGGAAGGATATCGAGATCTTTGTATTGGCCAAGGAACGATCCAGCGTCGTCGCGGCTCATGCCGAGACCAGTCTGGGTCAGGTCGTTAGTGCCAAATGAGAAGAACTCTGCAGTTTCAGCAATCTCATCTGCTGTCAAAGCACCACGAGGCACTTCGATCATTGTGCCAACGAGGTACTTGAACTTCACGCCTTTTTTCTCCATGACTTCAGCAGCTACACGGTGAACCACTGAGACTTGATTCTTTAGCTCGTCAGCGAAACCGACGAGAGGGATCATAACTTCAGGGATTACCTTGATTGGCTTCTTGAGCTTATAGCAAGCTGCTGCTGCTTCAAAGATCGCACGTGCCTGCATCTCTGTGATTTCCGGATAGGAAATGCCGAGACGGCAACCACGGTGACCAAGCATTGGGTTGGATTCGTGTAGTGCATGCACGCGTTTCGATATCACGTCGACTTTGACTCCGAGAGATTTAGCTAGCTCGCGTTTGGAAGAATCGTCGTGGGGAAGGAACTCGTGCAGAGGTGGATCAAGAAGGCGGACTGTGACGGGAAGACCACCCATTGCTTTGAAGAGACCTGCGAAATCCTTGCGTTGGAATGGAAGAAGCTTCCTCAGCGCTGTCCGACGTTGTTTTTCGTCTGCGGCCAGAATCATCTGACGCATGAATGTGATACGATCGCCTTCGAAGAACATGTGCTCTGTCCGGCAAAGTCCGATGCCTTGAGCGCCATAAGCAATTGCAGACTTAGCTTGGTCTGGAGAATCGGCATTGGTGCGAACTCTAAGCTTACGATGCTTGTCAGCCCACTTCATGACTTGGTTATACATCTGATAAGTATAGCTGTCTTGCGCCTTGAGCTCACCGTTGAGCACTTGGTCAACCTCGGATGGAGCGGTGGCCACTGCACCAGCGAAGATTTCACCAGTTGTGCCATCGATGGATATATCGTCGCCGCTCTTAAATGTCTTTTTACCGATTTTGAGTGTTTCTTTGTTGTAGTTGATGACAACTTCAGCAGCGCCACAAACACAGACCTTGTTCATCTGACGAGCGACGAGTGCGGCGTGAGAAGAAACACCACCACGGGATGTCAGGATACCTTCAGCTGCGATCATTCCACGTAGATCTTCCGGTGTGGTTTCAACGCGGCAGAGAATCGCACGGCCACCTTTAGCAGCAACCTTTTCAGCTTCTGGAGCTGTGAAGCAGATCTTGCCGGACGCAGCACCAGGGCCCGCAGGAAGACCTGTAGTAAGTGTCTTTGCTTTCGCGACTGCAGCTGGGTCGAAGACCGCGACAAGTAGTGAAGATATAGAGTCTGCTGGGATCTTAAGAAGTGCTGTCTTTTGGTCGATCAGTTTTTCCTTAACAAGCTCAACAGCAATTCGAACGGCTGCGAGACCAGTGCGTTTACCGTTACGAGTTTGTAGCATCCAAAGTTTGCCGTCTTCAACGGTAAACTCAAAGTCTTGCATGTCCTTGAAGTGCTTTTCGAGTTTCTTACGAACTGCCTCAAGATCAGCGTGTGCATTAGGCATTTCTCTCTTCAGCTCAGCAATCGCGTTCGGCGTACGGATACCTGCAACTACGTCTTCACCTTGGGCATTGATGAGATATTCACCATAGAATACTTTTTTACCATTTGCAGGGTCACGTGTGAAAGCAACACCAGTTGCACAATTATCACCCATATTACCGAAGACCATGGCCTGAACGTTAACAGCCGTGCCCCATGCAGCAGGGATGCCGTATTTTTGGCGGTAGAGTATTGCTCGCTCGTTCTGCCATGAGTTGAAAACGGCGCTCACAGAACCCCAGAGTTGCTCGTAAGCGTCTTGGGGAAAAGCGGTACCAGTGCGTTGTTTGATGACTGCTTTGTAGCGCTTAATGAGTTCCTTAAGGTCTTTTGCAGTGAGCTCGTTGTCCAGTTCAACACCTGCTTCTTTGCGTAATTTTTCAAGGATACCTTCGAAGGGGCAGTGATCATTTTCGTTAAGGGCTTGGACGCCCATGACGACATCGCCATACATTTGGATAAAGCGGCGGTAGCAATCATATGCAAATGCTGCGTTGCCCGACTCTCTCGCGAGTGCCTTCACAGTCTTATCGTTGAGACCAAGGTTAAGAATTGTGTCCATCATACCAGGCATCGACTCACGAGCACCGGAACGAACAGAAAGTAGGAGCGGGTTTTTGGCTGCACCGAGTTTTTTGCCGACCTCTTTTTCGATTTGAGCGACGGAAGCTTTAACTTCACTAGCAAGTGTTTTGGGATACTGGCGACCGTGGTCGTAGAAGTAGGTGCAGACGTCAGTCGTGATAGTGAAACCAGGAGGGACGGGGAGGCCGATGCGGGCCATCTCTGCGAGATTGGCTCCTTTACCGCCGAGTAGCTCTCGGAGTTTGGAGCTTCCGTCGGTCTTTTGACCAAAGTCATAGCTGTATTTCACCGATTTTACGCTCTTGCGTTTGACGGCCTTTTTGGTGGCTTTTTTTGCTTTTTTAGCTGGCATAAGATAACGATCTTTATTGTGGATCGAGTTGAGGTAATTTCGCTACCGTAAGTAGCGTCATGTTAGAAAAGCTCGTAGAAAAGCCAATTTATACTATCTGTCAATGGATTTGGCTGGTGGAATGTAAAGATTGTGGTGACCCAACTAGTGATAGTTTATTTTTAAAAAATATTTGTAATTTTTAGATTGGAGTTTGCCCGATCTGCTAAAAGGCGAGTAGGAGTTCAATTGAAATGACGGATTACCGACGCGAAAATAACGAAGATGAAGAGCTTGAAGCCTCTGAAGGGGGAGGTATGAGCTTTCTCGAGCACTTAGAAGACTTTCGCTGGACGGTAGGACGTAGTGTATTGGCCTTTATCACGGGTATTGTGCTGGCGACTTTATTTATTGGGGATATAGCTGATTTTCTAAAGTTACCGATTGTGACTGCTTATGGATCGGCTGAGATGGCGGACGAGAACCTGATCACCTACCGGCCGATGGGAGTGATTTCGGTCTTCATTCAGATAGCATTTTTATCTGGCTTAACGCTTTCGATGCCCTTCGTACTTTATTTTTTGGCAGCTTTCGTAGCTCCAGGACTGACTGATAAGGAGCGTAAAGTTGTAAGGCCCGCCTGCTTTGCAGCTTTCTTACTCTTTTTAACCGGAGTGTGCTTTGCATTTTTTGTTATTCTTCCGCTTACCCTGTCGTTTTCAGTGCGACTGAATATGTTCTTCAATTTCGACCTCTTCTGGGCGGCTTCCGATTATTATAGCATGGTCGTCTGGTTTTCGTTGGCAACAGGCGCATTTTTTCAGTTTCCCCTAATAATCGTAATACTCGTCTATCTTGGCGTAATTCCTGTTCAGAGGCTTAAAGATATCCGTCGAGAAGTTCTTGTTGGACTGATGGTTTTTGCCGCATTTATGACCCCAGGTGGCGACTTTGTGTCTTTACCACTTATAACGGGTTTCATGTATGGTCTTTACGAGCTAGCCATCTGGGTGGGCATACGCGTGGAGAAGAAGCGCCAAGAAGAACTGGAGGAGTGGGATATTGAATAGTTTAGGTTCGCGTTCTGCGTGACTACTGAGTGTATAGGTAGATTTTGTGCTAAATTGGTTTCATTCGAGCATGTAATTGCTTACTCTACTTAAGCTTTCGTTGAGATACCTCTGGGCAATAGGATTAACAAACTACTAGATTGCGGAATTATCTCGTGGTCGCGAAGAGACTGCGCGGAAAATCACCAATAAAAAGGCCGTCCAGATCGGACGGCCTAGAAATGAATGAGTGAAATCTAATACCCGTTTACTTTTTTTGCTTTTTTTGGTCGAGCAGCACCAACATAAACATGTTGTATGCGAACCAGAACACTGCAGTGATTGGGACCGCAGTCAGACAAGCTTGTCCCTGTGCGATTAAAGTTCTAGTAGAGAAAGTAAACGGGACAAGCAAAATTGACATCAATACGAATACTAAAAAGGTGAGAATTAGGCCGATGATGTGGTGCACGGGTGTGAGCAATTTTTGATAAGGAGTGTTATCCATGCTTGTAAGTATAAAATTACTTGAGCGAGTCCTGTCAAAGCGAAAGTTCTCCTAAAAGCTTTTCTACTTAATATTAAATCTTCATACGCATTTGACCTTATTAACCATGATTTTGAGACTACTACATGGCGCTTTTTTCCGATGCCACCTCCAATGGAGCGGAAACTCAAGTCTAGCCTTTCCAATTGCTTAGTTGCTATTGGCGTGGACTTATCTTGCCGCGCCTAAGACCGAGGAGAAACTCGCGGTTGCCGTCGGCACCTTTAATTGATGATTCCATCGTACCAAGCAGCTCGGCGCATGGCAACTGCTCGAGAGCAAAGCCTTTTATCTTGGCTAGCACTCGATTATGAATTGTCTCGTCGCAGATGACACCACGCCCAGCGTCAACTTCGTGCTTTTCAGCTTCAAATTGAGGTTTGACTAGTGCAATTAAGTAGCCGCCGGCTTCAAGGAATTGCCACACGGATGGCAATACTTTGGTCAATGAAATAAAGGATAAATCCATTACGATGCGAGGGTAGGCATCGCAGGGCAGGTCGCCTAACTGCAGGTGGCGGGCATTCGTCTTCTCGATATTAGTCACGCGTTTGTCTTGGATCAGCTTATTGTGCATCTGCGCGCGTCCAACGTCCACGCAAGTTGCTTTGACGGCTCCGCGTTGCAGACAGCAATCAGTAAAGCCTCCAGTCGAAGCACCCACATCGAGAATATGCGCCCCTTCCATTCTTATTTCATAATGATCTAGGAAACCTTCGAGCTTTTCACCGCCACGACTCACGAAGCGGGACGGCGACTGTACTGTGACTTTGCTATCCACGGGTAGGCTACGTCCAGGTTTGTCGAGCCGATCGGTGCCAAGTTTGACCTTGCCTGCAAGGATCAGAGCTTTGGCTTGCGAGCGCGTGTCGGCTAACCCTCTAGCGACAAGAAGTTCGTCAAGGCGGGATTTCTTAACAGCTGCCATTATTTGTTTATTCTGGGTCGGGGTTATCTCGCTTCACATGGAGTATCTCGCCTGAGCGAATGTGGAGATCCCTTTGCGGGTAAGGGATCTCGATATTATTATCTTTGAAAGTATCCCAAACCTTAAGTAGTAATTCACTGCGAACGGCACCGATGCCGTTAGATGGATCTGCGATCCACATACGAAGCTCTAGATCTATAGAGCTGTCTCCAAAGCCAAGTAGTAAGCAGTTCGGTGCGGGAGAATCTAATACACGATTGGTAGAAGCCGCCACCGCAAGGATGAGTCGGATACAATGGTGGGGATCGGCTTTATAGGATACTCCGATAGGCACCCGCACCCGTACTAAGTCGTCTGTGAAAGACCAATTAATGACTTTTTGTGTAATGAGATCTTCATTTGGTATGAGGTGCTCTGTGCCATCGCGAGTGATGACTGAGGCGTAGCGAGCGCGTAAATTATTGATCCATCCATAGGTGCCCTCGATTTCAATGACGTCGCCTGGCTTGATCGAATTATCCAAAAGTAGGATGATGCCACTAACAAAATTAGAAACTACTTTCTGGAGACCAAAGCCGAGGCCAATGCCTATGGCACCACCTAGAAATGCGAAAGCAGATAGATCAATTCCGATGGATCCAATCGCTGTTACCACCGCGACCGTTATAAGTATAATCCGCACGATCTTCGATATGAGTACTTTGAGTGAAGGACTCAAACGAGGGATTAATTGGATCTGACTCTCAGCGATCCGAGCTAGTGCAAGGCCGATCCAGAGGGTTAGGGCGAAGGCTAGTATGCCGGCTAGAACTGTCCAAGCTGAGAATGAATAACTTCCCAACTTGAAACTTAACCCACTGAGTAAAGCGATGCTATCTTCGACTAATGCTAGTCCAAAAAAACCACTTATTATGTAAGCAACAGCAGCAACTGGCTGTGCCCAAAAGCGTTTTTTTAATAAGCTGCTAGTCAGTCCAATCAGTATCCATGCGCCTCCAATATATGTAAAAAAGCGTATGACTGGCACCTCTAATTTGATCAGAAATTTAAATGCTAAATAGATTACGAGTAGCGCGAACCATTGGGTAATGAAGCCAAGATTTTGCTTAAGCCAGTCTTTGGGAGTAATGTTATCTGTAGTCGAGACTTTGTATTTTTTTCCAAAGATACGAGTGCATAGCCAAAGGAGAATGACGACGATTAAAACTTCCCACAAATCGCTGTGATGAAAGCCTCCTTCGGGTACAAGTAAGTTACCCCAGTTTTGCATGAAATTCATTAATCTATTAAGTTCCTTGTGCCCAGTTCCGCAATCTTTTAGATGAAGTACAAATAACCTTAATTTGTAAGCATGAAAACTTCTTCAATCTCCCTGAAAATTCTGAGATGAGCTTTTGCTGTAAATCAAATATTCAAGCAAAAACCTGTCTCGTATTAAGCCGATGAAGTTTTTGCTTCATTGCAAATGTGGCGAATCTCACTTGTTAGATTTCAGAGCGACTCACTGGCATAGCCCTCCACAAGCTTACATGCCACGCCATCAATCTTCATACTTCATTTTCTCCGCAGATTTAATAGGTAAACAATAGATTTTGAAAGCCTCACTTCTAGTCATCCTTTGTCCGACACAAAAGATACAAGCGCAGTTTCTCGCTGATCAATTTTCAATACCTATTGTTGACGGATCGCACCTAGCAATTGCTAAGCCGCGTGAGATTGAAGGTTTCGTGCGCTCCATCGTTAAACCAAATCATAGCGAAACGCGCTTTGTTTTTATGCTTTCTGATTTAGGTCTTTCGCTCTCCCAAATCGCCGAAGACAATCTACTGAGCATTCGCGCCGACTTTTACAGTCCATCAGTAAACTACCGTCGTCAGAAAGGGGGAGGTAAAGGTCAAATGATTGCTAGGGCCATAGGCCTAAATTCTCTTTCAGCACCATATGTATTAGATGCTACTGCAGGTCTCGGAAGCGACGCATTCGTGTTAGCTAGCTTGGGTTGTCCTGTCACTATGGTGGAGCGCGTCCCCGAAGTGCACGCTTTGCTCGCCGACGGCCTTCGTGTCGCAGGTGCGTGGGGCAGCGCTAAGGACCAAACACTTATCGCGATACTCAAGAGAATGACACTTATTGAGTCTGATGCAGCTAAATACATGCAAACGCTTGAAGATACTAAGAAGCCTGAAGTCGTTTATCTCGACCCCATGTTTCCTGTACGCACTAAGAGCACCCAAGTAAAAAAGGAAATGCACGTCTTACAACAGTTAATCGGCAAAGATGTCGACGCCGACTTACTCCTGCAAACAGCCCAAGAATGTGCTCAGAAACGTGTGGTCGTTAAGCGCCCTAGGATAGCACCATTTTTAGCAGGACTTGAGCCTAATTATACCTTGGAAGGAAGGAGCAATCGTTACGATGTTTACTTAAACCACTAGTGTAATCGATTTATTTTTTTAGCAGTTTTTCCAAATATGGGTTTGGGTAGCGACGCGATGCGGTAATAGCGTAAAAGTTTTCGCGGATTTCAGGAATTTGGTAGAGCTCGATTAAGCGACCGTTCTTAAGTTCGTCTTGGACTACGACTGGTGGGACTATAGTGATGGCCTCTGTCTCGCGGGCTATCAGTCGAAGCATGGCCATGGCGTCTACTTCGGCTGCAATGAGTGGGCGAATGCCCTCGCGCTCCATGATTAGGTCGAAGCTTGCTCGAATATTACTTTCCAAGCTGGGTAGTATCATGGGAATATCTCTCAAATCGTGCGGGAACTTAAAATTGCGGCGCTTTTTAAAAGAAGGCGGGGCAACGAGACTGACTGCTTGTTCGGCCAGTAGTTGGCAGTGTATGTTCGATTCGTTATCGCGTAGCACGGGATTGTTCGAAAGCACGAGGTCAACCGTGTGTGCTTTTAACTGGGTCATCAAATTTTGTAAACTACCAGTGTGTATTACAACTTCGAGGGCTTGGTCATCCAAGGCTTTCTTTAAAAAGCTGAGCTGGAAATTTTTAGAAAGTGTCGAAACAGCGCCAACACGTAATACATCACGGTATCGCTTTTTTTGGTTATGAAGGGTGGCTAGCATTTCATCACCCGTACGAAAGATCGTCTCTGCGTAATCGAGCACCATTTTACCTTCCTCCGTCAATGACAGTGTTTTGTGCTGGCGGTCAAAGAGGGCGCATTCGAGACTATCTTCTAATTTTTTTAGCTGGATGCTCAGGGCCGACTGGGAAACATGAAGGCTTTCTGCCGCACGAGTTAGAGTACCTTCGCGAACAATTGCATGAAAATATCTTAGATGATGGTAGTTGAGCTTATTCATATATATATTTTATAGAATAAAAGTATAATTTACTTATATTAGATAAATTCAAGAAAATATGTTACATTTATTCCATGGAAATATTTATCAGCTGTCTGACAATATGGATCGCACCTGCATCGCTCTTGTGGGTTATGCTTACTTCTAAATGGCTCAATGCTCGAGCATTCGCAGTTGGCCGCTTAGCTGAGGTTATTGCTTTGTTGAGTGTAGCCAGTGCGACAGTTGCCACCGTGCTATGGGCGCTGTTTGCAAAAAGTCCTGTCGAGATCTCTGTAACAGGTGCCAATTGGATCGGTATTCGCTTCGATGCGCTCTCCGCGATCATCCTATTATTGGTCTGTTTTATGGGGGCCATCATTCTACGCTATTCGAGAAACTATCTCGCTGGAGATAAAAATCAGGGGTACTTTTTTAAATGGATGTGCATTACACTAGGCGCTGTCATTGCCATGGTGCTCGCTCCGGGGCTTGTGCAGTTTGCCCTAGCATGGGTAGCTACTAGTTTGGGCTTACATAAGCTATTAATTTACTTCCCTGATCGCTTGGGCACGCTTCTTTCGTCGCGAAAGAAATCGATGGTTAGTCGGGTAGGAGACCTTTGCCTGATCGCAGCTTTCTCGGGTATCTACATGATCTACGGTGTTCAAGACTTCGGTCATATCTTTGAAGTCGCGCAGATTAAGGGTAACTTACTATCTAATAACACTTGGATTGGTTGGTTGGTTATTTTTGGTGCGATCCTTAAATCAGCTCAGTTCCCTTTTCACACTTGGCTGCCCGACACGATGGGCGCACCTACACCCGTGTCCGCGCTTATGCACGCAGGTATTATTAATGGCGGCGGCTACTTGGTGGTTCGTCTGAGTCCTGTGCTTGTGCATACACTCGGTGCACTTCACATGCTGGCAATCGTCGGTGCACTCACTGCAGTCTATGCCTCAATGGTCATGCTCTCTCAGACCAGTGTGAAGCGTGCACTCGCTTACTCCACTATCGCTCAGATGGGTTTTATGCTTTTGCAATGTGGTCTCGGCGCCTTCCACCTTGCGGTGCTTCATTTGGTCGCACATTCGCTCTACAAAGGACACGCATTCCTTTCCTGTGGGTCTGCCGTCGAAACAGCAAAAAAGCTCAATGCGAAGCCGCATTATGCACAGCTAAAGCCGAGTCGCATTTGGCTTGCGATTGGCATCTCTTTCGCGATCGTCCTTGGTCTAAGTATTCCTTTCAATCTCAGTCCATCTGATAAGCCAGGAATGCTGGTGCTGAGTATGGTGCTTGTGATGGCGCTCACTCAACTTCTCTGGACAGCGATGCGTCGGGGCCAATCTGGTATCGCTTTCGCGGGAGCCACGGGGGTCGCCTGCAGTATCGCCGCACTTTACTACTTACTCGCGATGGTTGCTGAAATGATGTTATCCTCTGCGGTGCCAGCTAAGATACCAATAGCACCAGTCTTCGAAACGATTATTGCTGTGCTTTTGCTTGGTTTCTTGGTCACGTCAATTCGCTTCCAAGACGGTGAGCCCGGATTCTTAACGGTCGCCTACAAACGCCGTCTCTATGTCCATGCGCTCAATGGTTTTTACATGAATAGCTTGGCTAATCGGCTTGCTCGTGCCATCGGCCTCATGCCGAGCAAGCGCTAGACCTCTTGACTAAATTTGAACGATGGATATCATTGAAAAAGATAGATTACACACACTATCTAGTCAGATCGACTCAGCGACTTCTAAAATCGCACCGCTTTGGCCGCTTTCGCACTTTGTCGCGGTTAACCCTTTTATCGGTTTTGCCGACCAAGACTTTGCTTACACCGCCGAGGCGCACAAACGAGTACAAGGATCAGACCTAGTGATGCCGATTACTTGGTTTAAAGAGAAGTTCGAATCAGGTGATGTTAGGCTCGAGAATCTTCGCGCTGCCGTTGCAGTCGCCACTCCTGAAATTGTTGAGAGCTTTGAATCAGCTGATCAATTACTTAGCGCTGAAAATGTAGTGGCACTGCTCTCTAGTTCAGAAAAAAACCCTGATCCGCTGTATCAGACTTGCTCCTTCAGTGCGTATCTCGATTCGCGTGAAGGCACGCAGTGGCAGCACGTAATACGCGAAGAAGTAGCCAAGTGGGTTGCTGCTTATGACGACGAGGGTCAATCTTCCTGGAAGTTCCCATGGAAGGATCTCAGTCTCTTTGAAGGATGGAAAGCTGCCGCTCGGATCGACCGCAACCCAGAGCTGAATGGACTGACTGGTTTTCGCAAGTTCGTTGTCTCACTGCCAGACAATCCACACGCTTTGATCGATCAAGCCGTCGAGATGCTCCAGATGCCAGAGGAGCGCATCGAGTCCTTATTCTACCGTATTATGCTAACTCTGCCTGGCTGGGCAGGGCACCTGCGTTACAAGGATCGTGAGCTTGAGATTCGCGGTGAGTCAGGGGACTCCTTAATCCAACTTCTGGCTATCCTGCTCAGTTACGATATGGCACTTTACGCGAACCATTCGGAAAGCAAAGATTGCGTCCTCGGTTGGCAGCGTAATTTGATAAAGGACCCCGCAGAAAACGGCTCGCTTAAGCTTCCCATCGACTTGGCGCAACGCCTCGTCTGGCAGTCGGCTATAGAGCACGTTTTTGAGGAAAAACTTTGCGCAGATATTAAGCCAAAAGCCAAAAGTGAGACTGACTCCCCGAGGCCTGACGTCCAAGCGATCTTTTGCATCGATGTGCGCTCTGAGGTTTACCGCCGCTCGCTCGAGTTGACCAATTCAAACATTCAAACGATCGGTTTTGCTGGTTTCTTCGGTTTACCGATCGAACATAGAATCCCTGGTCTTGGTGGCTCGCAATCGCGCTGCCCCGTACTCCTGGCACCTCCTATACGGACTTCCGAGAACATGTTAGGCATTGAAGTTTCTGATTTCGATCAACTTGTTCTTCAGCGCGTCGATGCACGCGAGAGCAAACGCTCATGGAAGCGCTTCAAGGAAGCCGCTTCTTCCTGCTTTACCTTCGTAGAGACAATTGGCCTTAGTTACGCAGTGGAGCTAGTCAAAGATGCTTTTGGTCTCACTGCGAAATCTAGCAAAGATAAAGGTGCACCTGCATTTTTGGATGTATTTTCGACTGTGGATCGTGCAAGTCTGGCTGAAGATATCTTAAAGGGCCTCGATTTGTTAGAAAATTTTGCTCGCATCGTGCTTTTCTGTGGGCATGGCAGTGCGACTAAGAACAATCCCTACGCCTCTGGTCTCGATTGCGGTGCTTGTGGTGGTCACGCAGGAGATGCGAATGCTCGTCTTGCTGCTGCCTTACTCAACCAAGCCGATGTCCGTATCGAACTATCTGAGCGCGGCATTTTGATTCCCTCTGATACCGTATTTATTGGTGGTTTTCACAATACTACAACCGACGAGGTTTCTCTCTTCGACTATGAAGCCGTAGACGCAAGACTGATCGAAGAACTGACTGAATCGTTGGACCAAGCTGGCCTACTCTGTGCGACCGAACGCTTTGCTCGATTCAGTGAAGCCGCCGAACAGAGTGAGATTACATCTGCTGTCCGTTTGCGTAGCCGCGACTGGGCGCAAGTCCGGCCTGAGTGGGCGCTAGCAGGTAACGCTGCCATTGTCATTGCGCCTCGCTCGTGGACAGCAGAGGCGAATCTTCAGAGCCGCGTCTTCCTTCACGAATATTCCGCCAAGAGCGACCCTCAAGGAGCCGTCCTAGAAAACGTTATCGCTGGACCCATGGTCGTCGCTAGCTGGATCAACTTGCAATACTTCGGGTCTTCGACCGACAACGCCCATTTTGGTAGCGGCCACAAATCGATACACAATGTAGTCGGCGGTGTCGGCGTAGCGCTCGGTAATGAATACGACCTACGCCCTGGTTTGCCATTCCAGTCTGTGCACGATGGCAAAAAGCTTATCCACGAACCCCTTCGTCTACACGCCTGTATCGCAGCTGACACAAAGATCCTTGACGGTATACTAGAGCGTCAAAATCACGTTCGGGACCTCGTCGAGAACGCTTGGGTTCACCTTATCTCCCTAGGCGAGGATGGTCAGCAGTGGATACGCCGCCAATCTGATGGCACTTGGAAGTAATGTGCAGCAAACTCGGCATACGCAGCTGATTAAAAGTCCCACAGGAGGGTATTCTGAATTTTGTCCTCTACTTGATACATTAGCCTTTTGTATTAAGTTAGGCTAGTGTTCCTCAAGCTTGCAAGTTGTGCAAAGAAATCCCTTTTTATAAGTATGCGCTTTTTACTCAGTCTCACTGCTTTTCATTTTCTGGCCTTAATTGCTGTTCACGCAGCCTCCATCGAGGGTCGTGTCCTCAAAGTCTTGTCGGATACACGTTCCTTCGAACTTGAGTTAACACAATCGGCGGACGCAAAGCTCAAATTAGGTAGCACACACATCTTTCGTGTTGGTTCGGGCGATCTCATGATTGGCTATCAAGGCCGTAAGATCAAAGCCAACGCAGCTTACTATGGCAAGCAATGGCACTTGGAGCAGATATTCCCCATTGATGGTTTAGGCGCGAAGGCCGCGCGCGATGTTAATCATCAGCTCCATCAGGCCACCGCTGCAATGAGCCGTCGTAAATACGTGAAGCTGGGTGAATACATTCCTAACTTCGCTATGATCGATCAGCATGGTGAGTTCCTTCAAATACGCCAGCTTCAGGGTAGGCCCTTTATGCTCAACTTCATCTTCACCCGTTGCACAGTGCCTACGATGTGTCCTGCCTCAAGCACTCGCATGGCGGACATGCAAGACGCTGCCCGCGAAGCGGAGCTCAAAGGCCTCCATTTTGTCAGTATTACCTTTGATCCTGACTTCGATTCGCCCGGTATTCTAAATCAGTATGCCGATGGCTACGGCATGGAGTCGGAAAATTTTCATCTACTAACTATGAGTCAAAGTGTGGTCGATGATCTCCTTCGTCAGTTTGGTATTCTGACCATGGAAGAGGATGGCACCATTAACCATACGATGGCGACCCTCCTGGTCGATGCTAACGGTCGAGTGGCTTACCGCAAAGAAGGCGCTACCTGGTCGACCAAAGATTTTATGGAGGCAGCGACTAAGCTCCTGTAAAAATGATTCCAGCTTGCGAAAGAGTATCACACTGACACATTTAGGAAATAGTATATGGCAGTTTTTCCCTCTAAATCTTCACCCATGGCTACTTGGTTTTCGATAGCCACACTAAGCGTAATCTTTGTAGGTGCTTATTTCTTCTTGCGTGCGCTACCGGATGTGGAGTGTGGCTTATTACACTACATCGAAATTGTGAATGCGAATGGGGAGATTGAGTTCTGCGCGACGAATCATGCAGGCTTTTTAGATCTTTCACGACTGGAGTATCCTATCAAAGCGAGGTTGAGCTGTGAAAATACGATCGCTCAACGCGAGCCTTTGCGAGTGCGACTGGATTTAAAGACTGCTGGCGGTATGTCGATCGCGCCGCACGAGTTGGCAGTAACGCATACGGAGAAAATGCACGTCATGGTGATCGATCCCTCGCTTGAGGACTACTGTCATGTTCACCCCAAAGCAGAGGGGCTAGACGGTCAGTATTTTTTCGATTTTACGCCAGCGATGGCTGGAACCTACAAAGTTTTTACCGAGATCGTGCCTCTTCGTAGTCGGCGACAAGCGATCGCGCTCTCTGAGCTTGAAGTACCAGGACAATCGAATGCGCCTAAATTCAAGCGCTCCATGGTTAGCTTGGTCGACGGCGTTCGTTTTGAATTACTCAAGGTGCCTGATATCCTTAACACGGGGCGTGACTATCGTCTCCAACTTCTAATTACCGATCTTGTAGGCAATGCGATCGCTCTCGAGACAGTGATGGGTGCAAAGGGGCACATGGTTGCCTTTGACTCGGCCGGTACTGGGTTTGCCCACATGCATCCAGTCGGGAGTGTGGCCTCAATTCGCACGGCGGGCCTTGGAGGTGGCGGCGCTTTTGATTCTAGCGACACGGATCTAAGCTTCATGTTTAACGTGCCCAACCCAGGTTGGTATCGTCTTTTCGCTCAGATTCAGGTCAAAGGTGAAGCTGTATTTGGGCGATTTGATCTTAAAGTAGAATAAAGTTATGGAAGATTTTGAAAGCTTTAAAGTCTCACGCATGAAGATGGATCCTAGCTCGCGTCAAATGACGGATCACCAATGGAAACAATCTTACGCTGCTAACCTAAGTGCGCGTGAGCGGGTAGGTGCTGGTTCAGGCTCGGACGGTAAAGTAAATAAACGCCAAAAATCAAAGTCGACGAATTCGTCCGATCTTAAAAGTTTGCTGAGGGCTTCACAGCAGCTTGGCGCAGTTTCCGATTTGAGTAATTTGCGCCGATTTGTGCGTCAGCAATCTGCCTATTCCGATCTTCGTCTAATTGTCGACATCTTAGCATGGGTCTCGATTGCAGTTTTCATACTGATTGCAGTGTTCTCGATGTTTTTTTACACCTCCGCTGCTGGCGCAATTATATCTCTACTTTGGGCGGGGATACAAATTATCGGAGTAGTGGTCGCTCGCCTACTTATGCATGTGTTGGTTGATATTCCTGACATAGCTCTTCATCAATCATTGCAAAAATCTACCGCACAGCCTGTCGCAAGTTAAAGTCAGAGTTGTTGTTTTTATTTTTATAGCTGCCGATCGGACTTACCTCTCTTCACCCATCAAGAGTATCCGATAAGCTCAATTTTTAGCTTAGCGGCTCTTTTCAGTAGATTCATTTTATCAAGCATGATCACACGGTCGACTTCGAGTGCGGCGGTGTGGATGCCTGACTCCAGCATCACTTCGAGGGTGCGCTCGCCAAAGACTGGCACATCGAAGCGGTAGTTCTGCTTGCGCTTGACGGTCTTGACAAAAATGAGACCGTCAGTCTTGAAGTTGCCCGCGCGTTTGAGCATAGAGTCGGTGCCCTCGTAGGCTTCGACGGCAAGAACGGTACCTTTACAAACAACTGCTCCTTGGCCGATGTCGAGTTCGGCGATGCCTTTGGCGATTTTAATCCCGTGTTCGATGAACTCTTTAGATACTTTGATCTTACCTGGAGTCATCAGGCTTTCACTTGCAAGTTGATCATCAAGTAAGCTTCGAGCATCGAGCATTTCGACGCCAGAGGCTTCGATTTCTGCGGCGATAGCTCCAAAAATGGTTTCAGCATTTTTTATTTTTAGGTTGTTGAGAATGGCTAGTGTTTTTAAGTCAGGTTGAAGACCGTTAAAGAGTCGCTTTGGGGTAATCTGTCCTGCCATCACGGCGTATTTGCAACCAAGATAACTGAGCGACTTAAGTAACTTACCCAATTGACCGACTTTAAGTTGTAGATGGTCGCTGTCGGGTGTCGAATTAATGAGGTTCTGTTCTGTTTCCCCAAGGAAGGAAATAAGCCGAAGTGGGATGCCCGCTGCACGTATACGCTCGGCCATTAATATTGGGTAGAGGCCTTTGCCCGCGATTAGACCTATGGGTTGGGAATCAAAGTTGTCGGGCAGAAATTTGGATGCGGGGTGCATATTATCAGTGCGTCGGGAGTGGTAGCTGGTGTTGGGTCATGCTTTGGAAATCGCAGTGGATACAAGGAGCGCTTTCTAGTAGCGAAATTGCTTATTACAATTGCTCGTAACTGATTTTATTTCCGCAGCGTCACAAGCTTCGCGATTGTATGATGACACTTTTTACAAAAAAATTATTTTTTGAACAGGTAAGGACGAAATTCAGGTTGTTGAAAATATTCTGGTCTGGCAATGAGAACCGGTTCAGGTGGTAGCTTGGATGATTCATTCGCCCGAAAAGTTACGCGCTTACTGGCGTGTTGGGCGGCTTGGCAGAAATGGGCTTGTTCTGCCTCGAGCGTCTCTACAGAGGTGTTCTCAGCCACTTGTAAACGTTCCATGCTTTGTTCACTAATACGGATGCCCTTTGGCGCCGAGACGAACTCGCGAGATTGATTGTTCGGATAGTAATAAGTTAAACTACCCTTGGATGTTGAGACGAACTCGCGAGATTGACTGTTCGGGTAGTAATAAATTAAATTACCTTCATACGCTGTGATGTGCAGGCCGGTTGTATTCAGTCTGATCAGGCAGCATCCTTTGTGTAGGCGTAGTTCACCTTTCGGTAATTGGATACGTAGTTCAGAAAGCGGAGAAAGCTGGTTGCTGGCGATAGCAATTTGACCCTCTATCATGCGTAGTTTTAGATTCGATACAGATGGTTCGAGATCGCGGGCTTGATCTTCTTTGTCGAAAGGACGCTGAGTGTAATCAGTGCATTGCACGACGCTTTCTTCGCTCATAGCGAGAGCGACGCCATTTGAAAAAGTTAGGAAAATGTAAGCATCCTTTCTCGTAGATAGAGTAAGTCCTGAGGGTAGTAGGATCTCATGTGAAGCAGTAGAAACACGCTCGCCAGATGCGTTTTTCGCATGGGCAGAGCCGCTACGACTTGTGATTATGGCACTCCCTTTGATCATTGTTTGGGCTTTGAGTGGGCTGAATACAAACAATACGGTCAGTATGAGTAGCGCACTACGCAGGTAATTTACTTTTGCAGGTCTTTGAGCATGAGTCGAAATACGGTTGTAATTACAAGTGAAGTTACTCCGGTCACAAATTTTTGTTGCGACACGAAAGCAGTTTACGATTTTACCACCGCAACATGAGCACGTCCCTATATGAAGGAGGTATAACAAGCTGGATCCCTCTTGACTATTCAGACTGTGCTTAGACGCGCGGCTGCTTGTGAATATATTTGATTTGATACTCATTTTACACCGCTACGATATTAACAATTTTACCCGGCACATAGATCTCCTTTTTGATCTCCTTACCCTCTATGAAGCTCTGTACGCGCTCGTTTGATTTCGCGGCGGTAAGGGCAGCGTCTTTAGAAACATCGGCAGGCATCTGAGCGTCACCCCGATATTTACCGTTGACTTGGAAAATGATCTTCACGCTATTGACGGTAAGTTGGCGTAAGTCGTATTCCGGCCAGCCAGCTTCGACAATACTGCTAGTGTGGCCTAGACTCTGCCAAAGCTCCTCGCTTATGTGTGGAGCTAGTGGCGCGACTAGCTTGACTAAAGTTTCAACCGAATGCTTGGCGACTGACTCGCCTTGAGAGAGTTCTTTTACGCAAATCATCATTTGCGCGATCGCAGTGTTAAATCCGAGTGCCTCATAGTCTTCCGTGACTTTCTTGATCGTCTGATTCAAAACACGGAGTTTTTTGTCGTCTTCGGTCTCAGCGGACATACGCGATTCATCGGTGGCGAGGCTCCAGACTCGGCGAAGGAAACGGGCTATGCCCTCAATACCTTTGGTGTTCCAAGGCTTCATTGCTTCAAGTGGCCCTAAGAACATAAGGTAAAGACGTAGCGCATCGGCACCATAGCTCTTGATGATAGTCTCTGGGTTGACCACGTTTCCCCGGCTTTTGGACATTTTCTCGCCGTCTTCACCCAAGATTATTCCTTGGTGAAAAAGCTTTTTAAATGGCTCGGGATCACTGACTACGCCTATGTCGTAAAGAATATGGTGCCAGAAACGTGCGTAGAGCAGGTGGAGCACTGCGTGTTCTGCGCCGCCGATGTAGAGATCGGGTGTACCCCAATACTTTTCCTTTTCGGAATCAATTAGCGATTCGGTGTTCTTCGGATCTATATAGCGCAAATAATACCAACAGGAGCCCGCCCATTGCGGCATTGTATTTGTTTCGCGGATGCCTGGTAACCAGCCTTCTCTAGCTTCCGCAGAGCTTGCGCCTGTCTTGGGATCGATAAAGACTTTAAGCCAATCACTCGCCTTGGAGAGAGGGCTTTGGCCGTCGGGTGAGGGTTTGTAGCTCTCGACTGCAGGGAGTTCAAGCGGTAGTTCAGTTTCTGGCAGTGTGATGGCGTAGAGTAGCTCCCCGTCTACTTCATAGGTGACGGGGCGCTTGACGGATTTCAGTGAGTCGTCGACCTGAGCATAGTCGCTTTCCTTGAGCCAGATGACAGGGAAGGGCTCGCCCCAATAGCGTTGGCGTGAAAATAGCCAGTCTCGTAGTTTGAAATTGACGCTGGCTTTTCCACGCTTGTCAGCAGCGAGTTGCTTTATGATAGCGTTTTTTGCAGACTCGGAGTCCTTATGACTTTGCTCGCCGGAGTTGATTAGTTTGCCAGCGCCTGTGTAGGCTTGAGTGAGCTTACCTTTCGCATCTTTTTCAGCCGAACCGCCATCGTCGATAACTTGGATTATTTCGAGGCTAAATTCTCTAGCAAATTCAAAGTCGCGCACGTCATGCGCAGGAACGGCCATGATCGCGCCTGTGCCATAGGTCATTAGCACATAGTCCGCCACCCAAACAGGGATTTCTTTACCGTTGACTGGGTTAATTGCAGAGGCGCCAGTCCATACACCAGTCTTTTCTTTGGCTAGTTCGGCGCGCTCAAGGTCGGACTTGCTCTTGGCTTTTTCCACGTATGTGGCGACTTTGCTTTGCTGATCGGTGGAAGTTATGGTAGCGACCAGTGGGTGCTCTGGTGCAATCACCATGTAGGTAGCGCCGTAGAGCGTGTCAGGGCGAGTGGTGAAGGCAGTAAGCTGAGCGTCATGCCCAGACAGGTCAAAGGTGATCTCGGCACCTACGGAGCGACCAATCCAGTTTTCCTGCAGGCGTTTGGTCGAGTCTGGCCAGTCGAGATCCTTGAGTCCGTCGATGAGGCGTTCCGCGTACTCAGTGATACGGAGCACCCATTGACGTATTGGGCGTCGCTCGACGGGAAAGCTACCACGCTCGGAGCGGGGACCTTCGGGGGTATCGAGCACTTCTTCGTTGGCAAGGACGGTGCCGAGGTCGGGACAAAACCAGACGGGTTTCTCATCCACATAAGCGAGGCCCTTTTTGAAAAGTTGGATAAAGATCCACTGCGTCCACTTAATGTAGCCGGGATCGGTGGTGTTGATTTCGCGGTTCCAGTCATAAGCGAATCCAAGCTGGGTTAGCTGCTTGGTAAAGGTGGCAACGTTCTGCTTTGTGGTGATGGCGGGGTGAGTACCCGTTTTGATCGCGTATTGCTCGGTCGGTAGACCAAAGGCGTCCCAACCCATTGGATGGAGCACGTTGAAGCCTTGCGCCTTTTTAAAGCGCTTGAGCGCATCGCTAGCGGTGTAACCCTCTGGGTGCCCGATATGCAAACCCGCACCCGAAGGGTAGGGAAACATGTCAAGCACGTAGAAAGTTGGTTTATCTTCGAAGTCTTTGGCTTCGTAGGTGTGATTGTTGGCCCAGATTGCCTGCCATTTGGGCTCGATACTGGAAAAGTTGTATTCTTGGGTCGTATTAGCCATTTCGAGAAAACGGCGGATTTAGAAGCCTGCTTGTGCGTCCGTCAATGTCTGAAGGTTGATTTGCCAGAGTCAGCTTCATTCTTGATTTATACTTCTGAACAAATAACGTCTTAAATTTACATCAATGAAAGTAAGGTTATCTTTAGTAGTTTGTTGTTTGTTAGCTGAATTAATGGTGATTTCATTACTGGAAGCTAATCCACGTACAGTCGGTTTTGCGGGTAAGCGAGCTACTCCAGTTGAAGGACAACGCGTTGAGAAAAAACTCTGGGCCCAGTCACAGACTAATTTCTTAATTAACAAGACCTTTCCCGTTGAGCAATGGGATAAGCATTTCTCATCGCTCGGAAGCAAGCGTGCGCCGATCTCTTTAACTGAGAGTAAAGATAAGCAGCTATTTGAAACGAAGATGCTCAAGCAAAAGATGGTCCGTTTTGAAATGTCGCAATTGAATGAGCAGCTGAGTGATCTTCATAAAAAGGCGGGTATAGAAATGGATGATAAGGCACGTCTAATAGCGGATCAAAAGTTTTACTATATGATGTTACGAGATTCGAAAAAGTATAGTGAAATGGCAGACGAAGTTTCGCTGCGCAAATTGAATCGCTACCAGTTCCGCCGAAATCGTTCGGACAGTGACATCCCAATTAAAAAGGCTGGCTCCAGTCGTTAAAAAGAGCTGGTGAAGTTCTGTAAGGCACCGCTCTTTTACTAAGTTAATTCACACCTTACTTATGGCTTAGAGTATTTTCTTTTACCAGCTCTCAATCGAGTCTGCCTGAAGAGAAGCTGTGGCAAATGGTGCTTGCCTTGATGCATAGCTAGGATTTTTTCTGAAGACTATGAATATGACGACTGCCGTTTACTATCTATTTATTGCCCTCGGCCTCTTTGCGACTAACCTTATATTTGCGGCAGGCGGCGGTGGGGCATCATATGGCGGTGATCTTGTTTTCCCGATTTCAGAAACAGCTTATTCTGAAATGGAAGCGCATCATGCCGAGGAGTTGGGGCATGAACTTGGCCTGATTGAGCAGTTGAAAATTCGCGCTGCGGCGGATCCTTTCAATGTCGTTGCGACGATAATTTTCTTTTTCGCCGTAGTGCATACCTTTTTGGCGAGCAGCTTTAACAAGATGGCGCATAAGTTCGAGCTTGAGCACCGTGCGGATGCGAGTTCGCACAATAGGATTTATGTGGAGGGGCGGCAACCTGTAAGCTTCAAGGCTACACTTTTTCACTTTCTCGGTGAGGTGGAGGCTATCTTTGGCATATGGCTGATTCCGCTAATTATTTCGCTCGTGCTTATGGTGCCTGATGGCCTCAGCACGGCAGCCTTCTACGTAGACACGCGAAACTATACGGAGCCAGTCTTCGTTGTCATCATTATGGCGATTGCATCGAGTCGCCCAGTGATCCAATTCGCTGAATCCGCGATGCGGAGCGTGGCTTCGATAGGTAAGGAAAGCCCCGCCGCCTGGTGGCTCTCGATCTTGATCGTCGCTCCAGTGCTAGGATCCTTTATTACTGAGCCAGCTGCCATGACGATTGCAGCGCTACTGCTTGGGCAACAATTCTACCTACACGATCCTACGCCGACGTTTAAGTACGCTACCCTTGGGCTTCTTTTTGTGAATATCTCGGTTGGTGGCACGCTGACACACTTTGCGGCACCGCCTGTGCTGATGGTGGCTGATGCTTGGCATTGGGATCTGCCCTACATGTTCACGCACTTCGGTTGGCGTGCCGTACTTGGTGTCGTCATAGCGACAGTGATCTACTATTTTGTCTTTCGTAAAAACTTTGCCTCGCTCAAGGCGCGTGCTCAAGAGTTGCAAGCGTCAAAGGCTGCTGAGCCAGAGCCTGAACCTGCACCATTTTGGGTGGTTCTCGTGCACCTGGGTTTTGTTGCTTGGACAGTATTTACACTTCATCATCCCGCCTTTTTTATCGGTGGTTTTCTTTTCTTCCTCGCCTTTACGATGGCGACGCACCACCATCAGTACGATATTCAACTGAAGTCACCGCTACTGGTTGGCTTTTTCCTCGCGGGACTCGTCACGCATGGCGGTTTGCAAGGTTGGTGGATTTCACCCGTTCTCAGCTCGCTAGCGGAACTGCCGTTGTTCATCGGGGCGACTGTTTTGACTGCGTTCAATGATAACGCCGCGATTACATTCCTAGCCTCGCAAGTGCCCGCCTTTAGTCCTGATATTCTTGTGGCCGAGCAGTGGGTCTCCAAGACCGGTGCCGCCCTTGCCGATGCCCGCGGTTTGGAATACGCCGTCGTAGCGGGAGCCGTTACCGGTGGTGGCCTTACGGTGATAGCCAACGCGCCTAACCCCGCTGGCCAAAGTATTCTCAATAAGCATTTCAAAAATGGCATCTCGCCTATCGGCCTTCTCCTTGGTGCGCTCCTCCCAACTCTAATCATGGCAGTTATGTTCATGGTTTTGCCTCACTAGGCTGATAGATAAGAGGGATGAGTATACGCTTTTTGTCCCTGATAATGAAATCCTTCTCGCCAAACTTGATTCTATGCCTCGTCTCTGTGGGCTGTGCGGTTGAGCAGTCAGCTAGTAATGGGGATATTGAGCCTTTTTTGCACTGGTTACTCGATGACGGCGAGCGCCTCGAAGACGTGCGTTTCGCTGAAGTCGCTGAAGCCGTTTCCAGTTTCAAGGTCTTGCCCGTTGATACTAATAGAGAAGTGGATGCGGCTATACTGAGGCATCTGCAGGCATCTGCAGGCATCTGCAGGCATTGCTCGATGCGATGCTAATAGAATTGGTGAAACCGGAGAATCCGATCCATGCAGTAGACCGAGTCAACAAGATCAGCCGTCATATCGAAGACTTCCTATTATGTCGTTTAAATGCTGCCGAGGCTTATGAATGTTCGATCCCAGCCAATGCGGCGGGTCTAACCCAACGCTCTGGCTACCAAGACCTCCGTTTGGTTCATACGGCTAGCGAACGCGTCTTTTACATCGATCCAAAAGTTTATAAATTGGGTAGTGAGACGAGTAGTTTTCGCAGCTTTTATTTTGAACCAAAATTTGAGACAAATAAGATTTTAGACAACGCCAGTCATTTGATTGTTGGTATCGCGCACTCGGGTAAGTTGGATGGCCGATGGCATTTGGATACGTGGAAGGTGATTGATTTGATCAACTTCCGTGTGCGGCTAAAAGCTGTGTTCCAGTTAAGCAATCGTGAGTTGTATAGGGACGATACAGTCCTAGGCGGGAGCCAGTAATTACTAACGATCTTTTTTATGCCATTTTGTGTGGTGCAGTGCCAGCCAAAGCAAACTCAGTCGCTCGACTATCCTTCCACTAATTCTATGCCCGTTTCGGTGATTTGAATACGCCGCTCTTTGTAGAGTTTACCCACACCTTGTTTGAAGGCCTTTTTGCTAGTGTTAAAAGTCGCGCGGATGTCTTCGGGGGTGCTTTTGTCGTTGAAGGGCATTTTACCGCCAGCGGCTTCGAGCTTTTTTAGGATGATTTGGCTCACGCCAGTTACGCGACCGTAACCGGATGGGTCTCGGCGGAGGTCGATTTTGCCGTCGTTGTGCACTTTTTTGATGTATCCCGTAAACTGGTCGCCGGGTTCTAGCACGTCGGAAGTCTCTTCGTGGTATAGTAGGCCGCGGTAGCGCTTATCAATGATCGACTTGAAGCCCTGGGGTGACTCGCCGTAGATAAGTATTTGCACAGCATCGCCTACTTCGTACAGGGGCTTCTCGGGCGGTAGGTGATTGTGTAAGCGAGTGGAGGCGACGATACGGTTGGTGTAGTCGTCTACATAAACAGCGACGACAGCGCCGTCACCTTTAGTGTAATGGACGTCACCTTGCTCGCGGTAAGGTAGCAGCAAATCTTTACTTAAGCCCCAGTCGAGGAAGGCTCCGGCGCTGGGGTGAACGCTGACTACCTCGAGATATGCGAATTCACCGACCTTTGCGAGAGGAGTTTCGGTGGTGGCGACAAGTCGGTCTTCGGAGTCGTTATAGACGAAACACTCGACTCCCGAACCGACAGTCACCTCGGGCATGACATAACGAGTGGGCATGAGGATTCTATCATGCTCTCCACCATCGAGGTAAAGGCCGTGGTCGCTCTTTTCGAGTACTTTGAGGGTGTTGTATTTTCCGATATCGGCCATATTGTTATTTGTGCTTTAAATTCTGACTCAGTTCATTGTGTAAGCCCTCCCGATCGCTCAGCAGGTATGCTCTCCCTGTCAGAAGAGAACTTTCTAGCCCCCTTTTGTATGAATAGGGAGGTCGACTTACCCGACAGGGAGAGTCTATTGTGAATTTATTAGTTAATACGAGTCTCTAACTCGCGGACGAATTCGAGTAATATTTGATTCTTACCACCAAGGGATTCGAATGCACTTAGGGCGGCTTCAGTGTGACGTTTGGCTTCGGCTTGGGCGCCTTCGATACCGTGGAGGGCGACGTAAGTAGATTTAGCTGCTGCGGCGTCATTACCGACGGGTTTACCTATGGTTTCAGAGTCGGAGGCGGCGTCAAGGATGTCATCGACTATCTGGAAGGACAGACCTAGATGATACCCAGCGTCTTGCATGTGCTGAATCTGTGTTTCGCTTGGCTGTGAAAACGCGAGCCCCATCTTTAGGGCCGATGTTATCAGGGCTGCGGTTTTATTTTCATGGATGAAGCGTAAGGTTGCGGCTTCGAGTGGTTTAGCTTCGTTTTCGATGTCTTCTTGCTGTCCGCCAATGAGCCGCTCACTTCCGCTAGCCTCGGCGAGCTCAGCGATTAGGTAGGTTGCAAGTGTGGGGTGGTCGCTATACCCACGGGCGAGTAGTTGAAAGGCGTAGGTAAGTAGGGCGTCGCCTGCCAATATGGCGGTGGCTTCATCGAATTGCACATGGCAGCTAGGCCGACCGCGGCGCAATTCACTGTCGTCGATCGAAGGCAGGTCGTCGTGAATGAGTGAATAAGTGTGCAAGCACTCAATGGAGACGGCAGCGGCGATTGGATCAGCCTCGGAGGGAAAAAGATCGTAAGCGGCAAAGAGCAGGGATGGGCGAATGCGCTTGCCGCCTGATTCCATGGAATAGCGCATGGCGGTATGCAGTCTAGCTGGTCGCGTTGCGGCGTGAGGCAGGAGTTGGTCGATGCCGCTTTCAACCCGTGCACGATAAGCTTCTAATTTTTCTTTTAATGCGAGATTCACTGCGATAGCTTATGTTATACTTTTTATGAAGGAAATACCAATATTTGAAGAAGTTTTTAATCGCCTGATCAAATTACCAGGATTTGGATTTAAATTTTTAATCGGCGGGCTTCTGTCTTTTGTGCCGATTGTGAATATTTTCGCCTTCGGTTATCTGTATCGCTTGTCGCGTGCAGTCCGCAAATCAGGCCAGCCCGTTTTACCTGCATGGCACGACTGGTCGGGGCTCTTTCTTGATGGACTGCGCTTCTCGGTCGTCTGGTTGGTCTATTGGCTACTGCCAATTTCGCTAGCGTCTTTAATCGCTTTGCTGATGCCTTTTGTTTTCCTGGGAGCGCTGAGTAGTATTTTCTTTTTAACATCAGTGCTTCTCTCGACGGTTCTCTTTAGCTCCGCGCTCTACCGCTACAATATGCAAAAGAACTTTAAGGACCTGTTGGACCCCTGGTTAATCATTAGAATGACTGGAATGGAAATGCCTCGTTTGATTCTACCGGGCTTCGTTTTCCTTGGTTTCCTAGTCTTACTTCAGCCGTTCTATGGTTTTGCTATTTTTGGTGGTTTCCTTCTGTTAATCACTTTCACTAGTCTCCGCTATCGTAGCATAGAGGTAAACCCATCCGTATCTTTTTAATTTAGCTGACTACTTATGGCACTTACAAATGCTGAAAAATTGTTTGGTTACTTTGGCGTTTATATCTGTGCTATGCTGATGGTATCTGTTGGTGCATTAATTGGCCTTTAATTTGCGCTAGCCGCTCATAATGCCACAAGTCGTTTCCAGAACTTTTGTCCTTCTACTTCTTACTCTTTGTGGGAGTGGGGCGATCGCCCAGCAAGCGCTACCGGGCTTACGCTCAATGGGAAATGATCGCTTTGATGTGGTCGGCCTGCACTTGCGTTCTGTCTCTTATGTGAACGAGCTTAGCGCATTTAGTATTCAAATAGCTGAACGTTATCTCCCAACAAAAGGTATGGCTTTTCCGTCGAATATTTTGATCAGTCTGAGGCCTGAAGCATATGTCGACTTCGAGGGCGACTACCGTATCCGCATTGCCGAGCGCGGGTCTGTTCAAGTGGATCTGCTTTGGGAAGATTCAATGACACTCGAACGTACCTGCTACGCCATATCGGAAGCTTTACTAGTCCAGTATTCAGTCTTCAACTATGGCATTGAAGCCGCTAATCAGCTCCGTTCATGGACCATTTCTGCCTTGGCGAATGATGTCTACCTCAAGCTTCGTCCTGCGAAATTTGTAGATTTATTGAAAGCGGCCCAAGAGGCGGAAGTCTCAGAGTTAAATAGAATCCTTGAACCTTCACGCTCAGAATTGGCTGTTCCAAGCGCTGCGGGCTATTGGCTACTACAAACTATGAAATCAGGCAGTTTGGAGCGCACCGTCTTAAGTAGCCTCTATCAGCAAGCAATCGCTGGTATCGATATCGAGGAAGCACTCGCCGCTGCTTTATGGGCTAATCAGCCGACCGCTGAATTACTGCCCGTTCAAACCTGGTGGGAGCAGCAATTGGGTTTTATATTAAGCCAAGAATACGAAGTCGTCGAAACGATGGAAGTCTCGCGTGAATGGTTAGCTATATTGGGTCGCTTTGATACACGTCTCAACCCAGGGTCGCAGGAAGCAACAGAGGAGCTCAAGCTGGATTTACGTGCTATTTGGACGCATCGAGCAAAATCCGAGGTTCAAGAGCTAATACAGGCACGCTACGAAATTCTTCGTCTCCGAATGGCTCGTATCAACCCGGCCTATTACAACACGGCACATTCTTTAGGTGTTCTCTTTGAGTGCATTTTAAATGATGAATTGGCTCATAAATATCTCCACTCGCTCACAATCTATCTGAGTGAATGGGTAGATACCAAAGAGATGCAGGAGTCGTTAGAAAATATACTAAATTAATATAATATACTTAAGTCATTATGTAATAATGATTAAGGTATATATTTATATTTAAGTAAAAAAAGTGACGGGAAAATTGAACGCAGATACAATTGTAGCGTCTGTTTAACTATATTGTTTTGTAATTCTTTACTTAATGTTTGTTGTTTATAATGCGCCGTTCCTTCTGGAACGGCGCTTTTTTTCGGTAAATTGTCGAGTAGCTGGTATTGACTACTTGCTATGTTGACCCGTAAATCTCACAAGGGGACTAGACAAAACCACTCCAGCAATCAATATCGCGAGCTTTATGAAAATTTACCTAAACGACCAATTAGTCGATGCCTCAGAGGCCAAGGTCTCTGTGTTCGATCACGGCTTACTCTATGGTGATGGTATTTTCGAAGGAATCCGCCTCTACAACGGCTGCGTTTTCAAACTAAAGGAGCACCTTGAACGCCTTGAATACTCGGCTAAGTCAATCATGTTAGAGATGCCTTGGACGCGTCAGCAAATATCCGACGCTGTCTGCGAAACCTGCCGAGCTAATGGCCTTAAAGACGGCTACATCCGCCTCGTCGTCACTCGCGGTGTAGGCAACCTTGGCCTATCTATTAAAAATTGCGACAAGCCACAACTCATCGTAATCGCAGATACGATTCAACTCTACCCGCAAGAGTTTTATGATAATGGTCTTGCCATAATAACCGTACCGACTCGACGCTGTAATCCAGCCGCGCTACCACCTTCGGTCAAATCGCTGAATTATTTGAACAATATTCTCGCCAAGATCGAAGCGCAACACCTCGGTTATCATGAGGCGATAATGCTCAACGACCAAGGTTATATCGCCGAATGTACTGGGGACAATGTCTTTATTATTCATAAAGGTGAGCTCATCACGCCATCCGCTAGTGCTGGTGCCCTCAAGGGTATCACCCGCGATACTGCATTGGAGATTGCTGACGAAATTGGCATCCCTTGGCGAGAGGCCAACATGACGCGCTACGACGTCTGGGTGGCGGACGAACTTTTCCTCACTGGAACAGCTGCAGAGATCGTTCCTATCGTCGAGGTTGACGCCCGCAAGATTGGCGATGGCAAGCCCGGTGAGATCACCACTAAATTCCTGGAAGCCTTCCGCCGTCGTGTTAGTCTTGATGGCACAAAGATCTGATAAGCTTACCTCGCTTAGAGATTGGCACAGTTTATGCAAATTGCTTTCAATTCAACGTAAACTTACAAAACAACCAGGTTATCCAAAGTTAAAATGTGCTTTTGCTTTGCGATTTTGAAAGTCAGCGTTATTATTAAATTATGTCTGAAAATTTGAAATGTAGTCATTGCAATAAACCCGCAAACGTCCATCTGACTCAGATCGTCAATAACAAGATTATCAAAGTCGATTTATGCGAGTCTTGTGCGCAGGCTAAGGGAGTCACTGACACAGAGGGTTACTCTCTTGCGGACCTTCTATCTAAGACCAATCTTACTCTCGATAAAGGTGAAGCTAGGGTCGCTTGCCCCGATTGCGGATTGACTACTGCGGACTTTCGCCGAACAGGTCGACTCGGATGCGCTGCCTGTTATCGTAGCTTTGTAACATTGTTGCAACCAGTTCTGGAGGACATGCACGCAGGCACCGCGCACAAGGGTAAGATTCCTAAGGTCGCGCTCTCTCGACAGACCAGCATGGCTAAGCTAAATGACCTCGAAAATGCGCTTCATCGGGCCATTGCTGAGGAAGCTTACGAAGACGCAGCTAAATTTCGCGACGAAATCCAAGCTTACAAAAAGGCCGCAGAATACGAGGCCATCCAGTCATGATTGAGTCCATCATTAATTCAGACAAAGCTGAACTGACGCAAAATACTAAAAAGGGCGCTCCTGTAGTCCTCAGCACACGCGTGCGCTTGGCTCGTAATCTACTAGACGCCCCATTTCCTGAGCGTGCCAGTATGGCACAGCGTAGTGACGTAATGGCTAAATGTGCCAATCAAATTGCCGATCTTTCGCAAATGAAAAATGGCGCTTTTTTTGATGTTGCCGAACTTTCTCAGTTAGAAAGACAAGTTCTCCTTGAACGCCATCTTATCAGTCGGGAACTCTGCGATTCTAAATCTGGCTCCGGTGTTTTTATCAATAAAGATCAGACTTGTTCAGTCATGATCAACGAAGAGGACCATCTTCGCATCCAATTCCTCAAGACTGGCTTTAGTTTGCGTTCCGTCTGGAAGCAAATCGACCGATTTGATTCTAGCTTGGAAAATGAGCTCGACCTCGCTTTTTCTTCTGAGTTTGGCTATCTCACAGCATGCCCAACAAACTTGGGTACCGGCCTACGTGCCTCTGTAATGTTACATCTTCCTGGACTCGTAATTTCTAGTAATATGGATAAGGTCATACGCGCAGTCAATCAACTCGGCATCACCGTGCGCGGCCTCTTTGGAGAAGGCTCCGATGCGACTGGCCACGTTTTTCAGATATCAAATCAACAGACCTTAGGTGAGAGTGAGGAAGAGATTCTGTCCCGTTTAGGCAGCGTATTCAAGACCATCATCGATCACGAAATTAATGCCCGTTTTAAATACTTAGAAGAAAATTGCGCCTGTTTGCTCGACCAGATCGGGCGCGCTTTTGGAGTGTTGAAAAATGCCTACGTAATTAATTCGAACGAGGCCATGAATTTGCTCTCTCTAATGCGCTTGGCTGTCGATCTTGAGATGCTGCCCGAGGTTAATCGCTCTGATATCGACAGGCTTTTCATCGAGTGCCAGCCTGGTCATATTCAATACGTCGCAGGAGAAGGCATCGAGCCTGATGCCCGTGACCTCTGCCGTGCGAAGACGTTGCGCGAAGAATTTGCACAATTACCCGCACTTGATTTTGACAAGGTTAACAAACTAGGTTAGTTTACACTCTATTTATGGAACCTATGAATAACTTTACTCCACGTGCTCAACAAGTCTTGGCGCTGGCCCGCAAGGAGGCCGATCGTTTCCATCACAACTATGTGGGTACTGAGCACCTTTTACTCGGTCTGATTAACCTTGGACAAGGTGTTGCTGTCAATGTACTCCAAAAAATGGATCTCGACCTTCAGACGGTGCGCGCTGCTGTCGAGAAGCAAGTTGGTACTGGTCCCGAGAGCAAGCCGTCTGGCAACATTCCTTATACGCCACGAGTCAAAAAAGTATTAGCTCTCGCGGGTAAAGAAGCCAAAGCCTTGAACCACTCTTATGTCGGTACAGAGCACATACTCCTCGGTCTCCTGCGTGAAGGTGAAGGCGTCGCCGCGCGCGTCCTCAAATCCCTCGATGTAGATATCGAGCGTTGTCGAAACGAAATTCTTGCTGAGCTGGATCCAAATTTTTCTGGTGAGACAGGAGAGGCCGCCACAGCTGGCTCCAAAACTAGTGGTGTTGATGACAAGAAAGACAGTAAGACACCTGCTCTTAAAGCATTTGGTCGCGACCTTACCGAACTTGCTAAAAATGGAGAGCTCGACCCAGTCATTGGTCGCAGTGATGAGATCCGCCGAGTAGTCCAGATTCTTTGCCGCCGCACTAAGAATAACCCAGTGCTCATTGGAGAAGCCGGTGTCGGCAAGACCGCGATTATCGAAGGTCTTGCTCAAGAAATTTCCTCTGGCACCGTGCCCGAAATCCTCGCGGACAAGCGCCTGATTACTCTAGACCTCGCCCTAATGGTGGCTGGAACCAAGTATCGTGGCCAATTTGAAGAACGCATCAAAGCTGTCATGGATGAAATTCGTCGTGCCAAGAATGTTATCATCTTTATAGATGAGCTACACACGATCGTCGGCGCAGGTGCAGCCGAAGGTGCTATGGATGCGTCTAACATTTTCAAGCCTGCGCTCAGTCGTGGCGAGCTACAATGCATAGGTGCGACGACCTTGGCTGAATACCGCAAACACATCGAAAAGGATAGTGCGCTTGATCGCCGCTTCCAATCCGTGAAAGTCGAAGCGCCTTCAATTGAAGACACGATCCTCATCCTCAAGGGTATCCGCGGCAAATACGAAGATCATCACAAGGTCGAATTCACCGACAGTGCACTTGACGCCGCCGCCAAGCTCTCCGAGCGCTATATCACCACACGCTTCCTTCCCGATAAAGCGATCGATATCCTTGATGAGGCTGGTGCCCGTGCCCGTATTGAGTCACTCAAACAGCCAGTCGAGTTTGAAACCATGGCCGCTGAGATAGATGAGGTCTGCGCCAAGAAAGAGGATGCCATTTCCAAGCAACATTTCGAAGGCGCGGCTAAATACCGCGACGAAGAGAAGCAGCTACGTAAAAAACAGACTGACGTGATCGAAGAGTGGAAGAAGACTCGTGAAGAGAACCGCCTCGTCGTCGACGAAGAGGAAATGCTCCAGGTAGTCGCCGCATGGACTGGCATTCCACTATCTAAAATGGAGGAGGCTGAGAGCAAGAAGTTGCTTAAGCTAGAATCTGTGCTACAAAGCGAAGTTATTGGACAGACGATCGCGACCGAAGTCATTTCGAAAGCCCTTCGTCGTTCCCGCGCCGATCTCAAAGATCCCAAGCGTCCGATTGGCTCCTTTATGTTCCTAGGTCCTACTGGTGTTGGAAAGACACTGCTTGCTAAAGTTTTGGCTGAGGAGATGTTTGGCGATAAAGATGCCATCATTCAGATCGATATGTCTGAATATATGGAAAAATTTGCCGTCTCCCGCCTTGTCGGTTCGCCGCCCGGTTACGTCGGCTACGATGAGGGTGGCCAACTGACAGAAGCCGTTCGCCGTAAGCCTTATTCCGTCGTGCTCTTCGATGAAATCGAGAAAGCTCACCCCGACGTCGTCCAATTGCTCCTACAAGTTCTCGAGGAAGGCCGATTAACCGACAGCCTTGGTCGTAAAATCGACTTTCGTAATACCATTTTAATCATGACGTCAAATGTCGGCGCGGACATCCTCCAGCGCAACACATCGATGGGTTTCGGAGTTGAGAGCAATGCCGAGAACGAGTATGAAAAAGTCCGTGAAAAGATCTTAGATGAGACTAAGCGAGTCTTTAAGCCGGAGTTCCTCAATCGGCTGAACGACCTTGTCATCTTCAAATCACTCGCTCGTGAGGACATGACCGAGATCGTCGATTTAGAGCTACGAAATGTCGCTACTCGCCTCAAAGAGCGTGAGTTATCGTTCGAATTTTCCAAAGAGTGCAAGGACTTTCTGATCGACAAAGGGTATGACGAAAAATACGGTGCACGCCCACTACGACGCGCAGTTGAAAAGTATCTAGAGGACTCCCTAGCCGAAGCTATACTAGCGGGAGAGATCAAACCAGGTGAAGTTATCAAAGTCACAGTCGACGAGGAATCCAAAAGTCTTGAGTTTAAACAAGATCAGCCTGTCTCTTCCTAAGCGCAAGGATGGGTGAAGCGTGGAAGTTCGCATTGTTCCTTTCGCATCGTCGAGTTTGAAACAATGTAGGCACTAAGTCCTCGAGTCCGAGCTTTAAAATCTATCAATAGCGGGAATGTCTTAAGCAAGAATTGCTGTGATTTAGCGTGCTTTCGGCATTGACCTCGATTTTACATGGAATTTGCTAGTTACGTGCTAAAAGCCACTTTAAGCTATTAACTAAGGTTCCTGAAAAGTTAACATGACTATTGATAATTCTTCTATGGAGTCGGTCTCGCACGAGGAACGTAAATTCTCCCCTTCTTCTGAATTTGTAGATGCTGCCCATATTAGTGGGGATAAGGCCTATCGGGCGCTCTACGAAAAGAGTATTCAAGACCCCGAAGCCTTTTGGGCAGAAGCGGCTGGAGAGCTTCACTGGTTCAGAAAGTGGGACACAGTGCTCGACGGAGCCAATGCGCCATTTTTCAAATGGTTTGATGGTAGCCGCACAAATCTTTCTTATAATTGCCTCGACCGTCACATCGATGCGGGTCTAGGCGATAAGATTGCTATTCACTGGGAGGGCGAGCCTGGTGATTCGCGTGATATAACATACGCGCAACTCCATATTGAGGTCTGTCGCCTTGCGAATGCCCTCAAAGTGCGTGGTGTGCAAAAGGGCGATCGGATCGCAGTCTATTTACCGATGATTCCTGAGTTGGCCATCTCAGTACTCGCTTGTGCGCGTATTGGTGCTGTGCACTCCGTTATTTTTGCTGGCTTTTCAGCCGACTCAATTCGTGACCGCATACTTGATAGTGAGACGCGTATGGTTATCACGGCAGATGGCGGCTACCGTCGTGGCAAGGTGCTGGAGCTTAAGAAGATTGTTGATGAAGGTGTAATGACTTGCGACTGCGTACAAGATGTAATCGTGGTTAAACGTGGTGGAGATCATTTGGTTGATTGCCCAATGATGGACGGCCGTGACAGTTGGTATCACAATCTCGTCGCTAATGTGGACGATAATTGTCCCGCCGAAGAAATGGATGCTGAAGATTTGCTATTCCTACTCTACACGAGTGGCACGACGGGTAAGCCTAAAGGAATCATGCACACCACGGCGGGTTACCAAGTGTATAGCTACCTTACTTCAAAGTATGTTTTTGACTTAAAGCAAGACGATGTTTATTGGTGTACCGCGGATGTAGGTTGGATCACAGGGCACACTTACATTGTCTATGGAATCATGCAGAACGGCGTCACTCAAGTGATGTATGAGGGTGCTCCGAATCACCCTGACGAGGGGCGCTTTTGGGAGATTATTGAGAAGTATAAGGTTTCCATTTTTTACACTGCACCGACTGCGATCCGTGCCTTCATGAAGTGGGGTAATGATTGGGTAACAGGTAAGGATATTTCTTCGCTCCGCCTACTCGGCACGGTTGGGGAACCGATCAACCCCGAAGCTTGGATCTGGTACCACAAGATGATCGGTGCAGAGCGTTGCCCGATTGTGGACACTTGGTGGCAGACCGAGACGGGTGGTCACATGCTCACACCGATGCCAGGTGCGACCGCGACAAAGCCTGGTTGCGCAACGGTTCCATTCTTCGGAGTCGAACCAGCAATTTTATTGGACGATGGTAGCGAAGTTGAAGCAGGCATTTTAGCCATAAAGAAACCATGGCCGGGAATGCTGCGTGGTATTTATGGCGATCCACAGCGTTATAAAGATACCTACTGGTGTAAGTGGGGCGGAAAGTATTATTTTCCTGGAGACGGCGCACGTTGCGATGAGGATGGATATATTTGGATTCTAGGTCGTGTCGACGACGTGGTCAACGTTTCGGGCCATCGTATTGGTACCGCGGAGTTAGAGAGTGTCTTCGTCGAGCATCAAGACGTGGCCGAATCCGCAGTGGTCGGTATTTCCCATGAGATTAAAGGTCAAGGGCTTGTTGCCTTCGTCACTGTAATTGACGGTCGCGATCAAGACGAGAATCTACGTAATGAACTCGTGGCAATGATCGATAAGGGCATCGGCAAGTTTGCTCGGCCTGAACGTATTCTCTTTTCATCGGATCTACCTAAAACACGCTCTGGTAAGATTATGCGCCGGATTCTGCGCGACATCGCGGAGGGTAAAGACTTGGGCAATGTAACGACTTTGGCTGATCCGACAGTGGTAGAAGATTTGCAGAAGCAATACTTGAAGGCCTAGATCGCGGGACATATTAAGAACGTTTCTCACATGCGTTACTGGGATACCCTTCTTAGCAAAATGGGGTAGTCATTTCAAACTAGCATCACCGTGGGTCGTCTTCTTTGGATCTGCGCCGTGGAGCACATCTTCGAGCTTCAGTCCAGTCATACTTTTGATGCCCTTGAGTAAATGCATCAGTACGATCATCATAATCGTCATGCTTGGGATTGCGATGACTGGCCAGCTCCATGCCATCATTTTACTCACTTCGGAATTAAACGCATCGCTACCGCTAGGGCTGACTACGATCCAGCGAGCAAGAAAGTAATTTAAGATACCACTTAATAAAAAAGAGCCTGCTAGCAGCCATGTGCAGCGTACAAGCAAACGATCAAAGGCACTGACCGAATCGTGTCTTACAAGTGCGGCATGTACCTTATTTACATTAATGAGCTCGGGGCTGTAGAGAAGCGTGCGGATGAGCGGGTAGGGTGTTTTCAAAGAAATCAATACCGCAATACCTAGTAAAAGAGGGATAGCAGCCTCTTTTACCGCAAACCATTCAGTTGAAATTTCCAGGACTCCAATGCCTCCAGTTAAAAGAACACTAATTAAGCCGAGGATCGAAAAAATGTTATACTTCGAGCGCTTAACGTAGTCGTAGATGAAATAACCGACAGGAAAGGCGATCGCAAGGAGAAGCACACCGACCGCTACATTTTCGAAGTAAAGCTCAAGGTAGGATCCGAACCATTGCTTACCCTTGTTGAGTAGTAGGATCGGTAGGATTAGGTTGAAACCTATGTTCAGGAAAGTATTTTCCTTCTTATCGTCTTTCTTTTTGGGCGGTTCCGGATTATCGGAAATAGACGAGTTGATGTGTTGCAGATGAGACATGAGTTCACTTAGAGTTTTAATGCTTATGTCGAATGCAAGCTCTATTCGTTGTCTCATTACTGCGGGTCCTACCCGTGAGTTTATTGATCCGGTACGCTATATCAGCAATCCTTCGACAGGTAAAATGGGTTTTTCCATTGCCAGAGCCGCTATTGAAGCGGGCTGGAACGTTGATCTCGTGGCCGGTCCTGTCGCTCTTGAAGAGCCAAACGGTGCCATTCTTTACCCAGTTGTGACCGCCGAAGAAATGTTTCTTCAGGTCGACACACTCTTCGACGCTTGCGATATCCTCATTATGACGGCGGCGGTCTGCGACTTCCGTCCTATTATGCACCACACACATAAAGAGAAAAAGGGCGACGCCTCTATGAATATCGAGTTCGAGCGTACTGCAGACATTCTAAAAATCATGTCCGAGCGTAAAGCGCACCAGACTGTGGTCGGTTTTTCAGCTGAAACGAGAGATGTGGTCAGCTATGCCAAGGAAAAGTTAGTATCTAAGAAATTAGACTACATCGTAGCCAACGAAGTTGGCAAACTAGGCTCAGGATTCGCTGCGGATATGAACGAAGTGGTTCTGATTGCTGCCGACGGAAGTTCCGTCAAGTTAGGTCCTAGTACTAAATCGGCCATTGCTGAGGAACTGATACAACTCGTTACGCCCGTGAAATAATGGCTTTTATCCTTCAACTATTATATTTTAACTTCTTCTAATGAAAAACACCGGACTCGAAAAAATACTTGGGCGGATCGAGGATCTTGATTCGGTGAATCTGGGCATCCTTGTGCAGCGCCTTGCGCGCGAGCGAAAGATGCAGGAGACCGTCTTCAATACGATTCAGGATGGCGTTATAGTGATCGATTCGGATGGAGTAGTACAATATGCAAATGACGCTGCTCTGGGATTGATCGGCCTCAAGGGTAACGATATTGGTGTCACCAGACTCTGGAAAATGGTGCCTGATTTAGCTAAATCGATCGATCTTGAGACGGTAATGGGAGAAAAGAAATCAGCTCCCGTTCTCTCGCGTGAGATCGAACTTAATTACCCCGATCATCGTGTGGTGCGTCTCTACATGGTTCCAATCGACGCGCAAGTCGGCCACGATGATAGTGGAGGTTACGTCATCGTATTGTCTGACGTAACTGAAGAACGCGTTTCCATGGAGGAACGGCTCGAAAGCGAAAGGATTGACTCTATCGTTCGCCTAGCCGCAGGAGTAGCTCACGAACTGGGAAATCCGCTTAATTCGTTAACTATTCATTTACAACTCATCGAGCGTAAGCTTAAGAATTTGGCTAAGCAGCCAGACGCTACGAAGTTGACCGAGTCCTTACAGGTCTGTCAAGGTGAGGTAGAGCGACTAGACGGCATCATAACGCACTTTCTCAAGGCGATAAGGCCACAGAAGCTCGAGTTGAATGAGCTTGATCTGTTGGGGCTCGTGGAAGATGTGCTTCGCGTTCAGGAGGCGGAGTTGAGTAACCGGAAACTCGATGTGAAAGTTGAGGTCAATGATGATTTACCTATAATTCTTGGTGATCGAGATCAAATTAAGCAGGCCTTTTTTAATCTAATTAAGAACGCGATGGAAGCCATGCAGCCTAGCGGAAGTTTGCGAATTCTCGCGCGCTGCGACGACGACTACGTTTATTTGCAATTCGTTGATAACGGCTCAGGTATTTCTGAGGAAGATCTTTCCAAGGTTTTCCAAGCCTATTATACTACGAAAGAAGAAGGCCATGGACTTGGTATGATGATTGTTGAGCGTATTATGCGCGAACACGGCGGGCACATTAACATTGAATCGCGGAAAGAAGCGGGCACAGCCATCACGTTGCAGTTTCCCCAGCAACATCGACGAACAAGGTTACTCGAGTAAGTTTGAACTACATATTCAAGTGGTCTTGGATGCAAAGGGAATGATCTGAGAACCGACATATACATTATCAGTTGTGGCACTACCTTTTTCGAAAAGATTGACATTATTCAGCTAAAGATTATACTAATTACTCCCAGATGAGCACTGCTCTAAAATATCGAGTTCTGGTTTTAAACAGGCTATGGCAACCAGTAAACATTGTTGGCGTTGCGCGAGCTTTCAGCCTTTTGCTTCAAGACCATGCTCAAGTCATTTATACTGGGGACGAAAATTTCCGTCTGATGAACTCGGTTGCTTGGCTAGCACTCTCCAAGGAGGCTTCACCAAAGGACAGTGAAGCCTACATCCAGACTGTTCGTTTACGGATACGGCTGCCTAAGGTCCTGCTTCTTCGCAACTACGACAAGTTACCAACTCAAGAAATTAAGTTTACGCGGGACAATCTTTTCGAGCGAGATGATTATCGCTGTCAATATTGCGGTAACCATTTCGATGCAGTGAATTTAAATATGGATCACGTCATTCCGCGTGATCGTGGCGGGCGGACATCTTGGGAGAATATCGTCACATCATGCATTAAATGTAATTCGCGCAAAGCAAACCGCCTGCCGCATCAAGCAAACATGCACTTAATTCGTAAGCCCGAACGCCCAAAATGGCGGCCATTTGTCAGTTCTTTAATCGGGCAAAGTTATGACTCGGATTGGGACCATTTTATAAATCTGAAAAAGCCAGCGTAGGTTCAATTTTTGAATTTGCATACTTGCATTTTTAAATTCGCCAAGGTGGAACACCCACCAATGGAATTAAAAAACTTAGGGTACTCCTTTAGTATCAGAACTGAAATAGCCACAAGCCTAGCATTACTAGGATGAGAATTATCAGTGTCACGGAAAGACTTTTACGTTCTTGTCTGGTTAGGCGCATACATGTACGCAATGCATGTTCTTTCACATTGGACAATATTTTTAAGTAAGGATTATACGTAGCGTCTTAGCGGTATTCATGCCAATACTTCATTTATTAAGAATACCTGTTTTCATAAAACAATCTAAGTTTGAAACTTTTATACTCTTCTATTCACTATGTTGCATGAATTTGGTTGCTTCTTTACTGCTTACACTGGTCATTTTAACTTTTTTCACTGCTTGTGTAAATACATCGCCTTACAGCGAATTCGTCGAAACGGTAAAATTCAGTTCGCTCGATACCTTCAGTTTCGAGAAGACGCTGATCACAGGTATGGATTTTCGAGAATCAGAGGAGTTGCTTCTCGAGGAGCTTTCCAAGCAAATAATTGTCGAAGAGTTACAATTGCGGGGTTTTGAACCTGACCCTGCCGACGCTGATTTCTTCGCCGTAGTGAAATGGAAGAAGTCAGTCAGTATCTATGCAAACCCTTATGATCACATCGATCCCTACAGTAAGGTGATCGATCGTCGTGACGATCCAACTAGTCGATTCGCCTCACGCCTACACCTGACACTTGAAATCTATGAGAACAGCACTCGTAATCTTTTCTGGCGGAAGAAATTACCTAACATCTTTGACGCGTTGCAGCTAACAGAAAAGCGTGTCACTGACTCGCTCAAGTTAGCTATCAAAAATTTCCCCCAGCATATTGTGAAAGACCCGAACCTACCGAGTATACAGTAGTCAGGTTTTCCTTTGATTATTGCTCCGCTAGGAAGGCTTTAATAGCTTTTTCTACTGAATCAGACTGCTCAAGGTGTGGCATGTGCGATGAATTTAGGATGCTTACATGGGAAGCTTTCGGTAAGACTTTTTGCATGCGTTGAGCAATGTTCGTATATTTCGTGTCTTTTTCGCCAGTTATGAGTAGGGCAGGCATAGCGAGTTTTCCTATTTCGGGCCAGAGATTAGGCGCACTGCCTTGTCCGAATTGTCGCAAACTTCTAGCTAGACCAACGGATGTATTTTCAAGTCGATTAGCCTGCATGAAGGCTCGATGATTGGTAGGTATTTCCTTCTGGCTACGTATAAGTGGCGTTTCTTGCCATAATTCTAGGAATGTTTTCACGCCCAATCGTTCAATGGAATCTGCGAGTTCGGCGTCGGCAATACGGCGATCGCTACGGTTGGTCTCGTTTTCAATCCCAGGGTTGCCACTGATCAGGATGAGTGCATCCCACACATCAGGGTGATGCGTTGCGTGAAGAAGAGCGGCTCTTGCGCCCATCGAATAGCCTAGAAGAATTTTTTGAGTGGGTAATGCTAGCCGATAATGAATGAGTGCTTTGTTGATACAATCAAGAGTGCCTTTTGGGGAGCAGTCTAGTTGAGACTTTGGTCCATGTCCTGGAAGCTCGGGGCAGTGCCATTCGCCGCCAATTATTTGAGCGAGCGGGGCGAAGTCGGCACCGCAACCTGTAAATCCATGGAGGGCTAGGATAAACATTCTAGAATAAAATTAGAGAGCAGTGATTGCGGAGTGAAATACAAAAAACTTCCTCATTTCTGAAATCGCTCTCAAAAATAATTAAAATGATAAATCCACTCTAAGGATTCCCTTATGAAGTGGTCGTTTTAATTTAAGAGTCCTGACGTAAACTACTCGCAGATCGTTGCGGAAATGATCTTTTGCTCTTCGACGGGACGGTCACCTGCACCTTTTTTGACGCCTTCGAGTTTTTCGACGACATCCATGCCCTCAATGACTTCACCGAAGATTGTGTGGTTCATGTGCAGCCAGGGAGTTGCTGCGGTAGTGATGAAAAACTGGCTGCCGTTGGTGCCAGGACCCGCGTTAGCCATAGCTAGAATGCCTGCTTTGTCAAATTTAAGATCACGGGCGCATTCGTCTTCGAAGTTTTTGCCCCATATAGACTCACCTCCGCGGCCTGTTCCAGTGGGGTCGCCTCCTTGTATCATAAATTTTTCAATGATGCGGTGAAAAATGACATCGTTGTAGTAACCATTTTTGCAGTGCGTTGTGAAGTTTTCACAGGTTTTAGGAGCAATGTCGGCAAAGAGGTCGAATGTGATAGAGCCTTGCGTGGTTTCAAGTGTGACTTTCATAGTTTGAAGTATTAATTGGTTAGAAGTTAAGGGTAAGTCTTTCTTTAGGCATTGAGTATGCTCATTTTATTTGAGAGATTGCTTCAACAACGAAATGTTCTAAGCTGGCTTGAGTGGCCTCGAATGCAACTGGAACTTTGAGTTCATTCAGGGTTTTTGTGGTGAGAGGGCCGATACTACCGAAGGCGGGCTTGCGGGCCCCAGGCTCTAGCTTGAGCGACTCGTGTTGCTCGACAAAAGATTTGGCAGTAGAGGAACTGGTGAAGAGCACGGCGTCGGCACCTTCCTTTCGAAAGCGTTCGGCGGAGGGTTCTTGGCTGAGGTCGGTCTTTCTGGTTCTATAGAGGGGTAAGGTATCGACGATGGCACGACCTTCGTCGGATTCTAGGCGTTCGACAAGGCATTCACGGTTTTGGTTGCCCGTCACGATTAGTAACTGAACGCTTTCGACACCTTCGTTTTCGATCAGTTCTGCGGCTAGGGCATCCGCGTTAGCCTGTTTTGGTATGAGGTCGACCTTGAGCTTATGTTTCTCGATCTCACTCGCAGTGGCGGCCCCAACGGCGGCGATTCGCATGGGGCCGAGGCAACGGATATCGTCGTAAGCTTTATAAAAAAGTTCAAAAAAGTTTTTAACGCCATTCGCACTAGTGAAGATGATCCATTCGTAAACAGCGATACCTGCGAGAACTTCGCTAACTCGTTGGCCATCGTAATGTTGCTCTACTGATATGAAAGGAAGCTCGATAACTTCAGCACCTTGCTCGGAAAGCATTTGTGTTAGCTGACCAGCCTGTTCACGGGCACGCGTGACAACGATACGTTTGCCAAAGAGTGGGCGACCTTCAAACCATTCGGCTTTAGAGCGATGGGCAACGACTTCGCCGATAATGATCATAGCAGGTGCCCCGAGACCTGAAGCCTCGAGGTCTTCTACAATGGTATCGAGGGTACCATAAACGGAGCGTTGCCGGTTGAGTGTGGCCCATTCAACAATAGCTATGGGTGTGGCGCCAGCCATGCCGCCTTCTTTTAGTTCGCTCGTAATTCGTGGCAGTTGACCGACACCCATGTATAGACAAAGCGTGCCTTTAGTTTTGGCGTATACTCGAAAGTCGATGCTGAGCGTGTGTTTCTCCGGATTTTCATGGCCAGTTAGAAAGGTAATAGCAGAGCTGTAATCTCTGTGGGACAGAGGGATGCCAGCGTAAGCAGCCGTCGCAAGGGCAGCAGTCACGCCCGGAACGATCTCAAAGGGTATTTTATCGATTTGCAGCTCGTCAATTTCTTCGCCGCCGCGTCCGAATACGAAGGGATCGCCACCTTTGAGGCGGACGACCTGTTTACCTTTGATGGCGCTGCCTACAAGGATCTCTTCGATCTCATCTTGTGGTATGGAGTGACGGCCTGCGCTTTTACCCACGTAGATTCTCTCGCAATCTGGTTTTGCCCAATCGAGTATTTTGGAGTTGGCGAGATAGTCGTAAACGATGACATCAGCAAGCTCGATGAGCTCGCGCGCGCGGACAGTAACGAGCCCGGGATCGCCAGGGCCTGCTCCAATTAGATAAACCTTTCCTTGGATTGGCATATTAAATTATACGGAGTTGATCCATAATAACATCGACCTCGTGTTCAACCTGGTCGATTGCCGTTAGCGTGATCTCGAAGGTACGGTGACCGACTTTTGGGTGATAAATTTGAAAGGTATTTTTATTATAATAAGCACCCACAGGAATCTGGCAACCACTACCGAGTCGTTTTAAGAAAGCTTTTTCTAAAGTGACGGCTAGTTTAGTTTCATTGCAGAAGAGGTCTTTATATTTGGAGAGGTCTTCGGTACGGCATTGCACAGCAATAGCTGCTTGGCCAGGGGCGGGTACGACTTGCTCGATGGAGAGCTCAATGAACTCGAGGCCTTCGAAGGCCGTGATATTTAAGCGATCGAGACCGGCTGCAGCAAGCAGGCTAGCCTCGTATTCGCCGCCCGCGATTTTACGCAGGCGAGTATCGATACTCCCTCGGATTGTCGTCCATTTTGCATCTGGGTAGAGGAGGCCAACTTGAACTTGGCGACGTGGGCTACTAGATGCGATGATTTGTGGATTGGGAGAGTCTTTGCGATGGACGAGGACGTCATTGACTCGAGCCCGAGACAGATAGCCAGCGATGGCAAGACCCTCGGGCAAGGCCGTCGGCATGTCCTTAGCACTGTGAATTGCGAGCTCGGCTCGTCTCTCGAAAAGTGCTTCTTCCAGCTCTTTGGTAAAAAGCCCGATTCCGCCGCGTTTTTCGAGTGACCAGTTAAGACGTTCGTCTATTTTTGTATTGAGTTCGAGATTGTCAAAGCGTTGCTCGGGTAGCTTTTCTACCAAGTAGGCGCGCACCATAGCAGTCTGCTTCAGAGCAAGCGGACTTTTGCGAGTTGCGATGAGTGTAGATGTGGTCATAAACTAAAAAGCGGTCGTCAGACTATTCCGACGACCGCTTGAAGTTTCAAATATGAAATTGCTTAGTTGTAGGAAGCTTGTGAACCGCCAATATTGCGTTTCTTGACCCAAGGCATGAGAGAGCGGAGGCGCTCTCCTGTTTTCTCGATGGGATGGTTTTGACCGTCCTTGATGAATTGCTTGTATTTTGGAAGGCCAGCTTTGTATTCATTGACCCAGTTCTTGGTGAACTTTCCACTTTGGATATCCTTGAGGATAGCCTTCATTGCTTTACGTGAGGATGCGTTGATTACACGAGGACCGGAAATGTAATCGCCCCATTCAGCAGTCTCGGAGATGGAAAAGCGCATGCCAGAAACACCCGATTCTACCATTAGGTCGACAATGAGCTTCAACTCGTGCAAGCACTCGAAGTAAGCCATTTCCGGCTGGTAGCCCGCTTCAACAAGGGTATCGAACCCCGCCATGACGAGTTCCGATGCACCACCACAAAGTACGGCTTGCTCGCCGAAGAGGTCAGTTTCACATTCTTCTTTAAAAGTTGTTTGGATGACTCCGGCACGCGTGCCACCAACGCCCTTTGCCCATGCAAGGGCAACTTTCTTAGCATCGCGGGAAGATCCTTTGTTGACGGCTATGAGAGCTGGAACTCCTTTACCTTCGACGTATTGGCTACGAACTACGTGTCCAGGTCCCTTTGGAGCGACCATGATTACGTCGATGCCCTTGGGTGCTTCGATTAGACCAAAGTGTATAGCAAGGCCGTGCGTGAAGGCAAGAGTCTTGCCCTTTTGTAGGTTGGGAAGGATGTCATTTTCGTAAACTTCAGGCTGCTTCATATCAGGCACGGCAATCATGATGACATCGGCAAGCTTTACAGCTTCAGCAGTTTCGTAAACTTTGAAACCTTGTTTGCGTGCGACTGGCGCAGACTTGCTCTTTTTATAGAGACCAATGATTACATTGAGACCACTGTCTTTAAGGTTTTGGGCGTGTGCGTGACCCTGAGAACCGTAACCTATAATGGCGAGGGTCTTTTTTTTGATGACACGAAGGTCGGCGTCTTTATCTGTATAGACTTTAGCAGGCATATTTATAGTTGTTTGTGGAAGTGGACTCACTCCCTTGGTTAATGAAAATTAATTATAATAACTGATGTAGTTCCAATTGTGATATAGAGGTAAAACTTATTATCCGCGCTTGAGTGCGAGGTTGCCGGTACGAGCCATCTCGATGATTCCATAGGGCTCGACCAAGTTGAGAAATGCCGTTACTTTGTTGCCATTTCCCGTCATCTCGATGTTAACACTTCCTGGGGCAACATCTATGATCTTAGCACGAAATATATCGCAGATTTGCATGAGTTCGGAGCGCTGGCCTGCAGATGCGGTGACTTTGAGCATGACCAGTTCGCGCTCTGTCGCTTGGCCATCAGCAAAGTCTGTAACTTCAAGCACATTGATTAGTTTGTTAACCTGCTTGATCGCTTGATCGAGGTTGTCACTGTCGCCCACGATAGTCGCAGTAATGCGCGAAAGTTTGTTATCCAGCATTGGCCCCACATTCAGAGTTTCGATGTTAAAACCGCGACCGCTGAACATTCCAGCAATGCGTGCAAGAACTCCGAATTTATTTTCGACGAGAATTGATATAATGTGGCGCATGATGGAACGGGGATTGATTACTTAACTTCCAATTCGACGTTAATATGGTAGACGGTGAGGGATTCGAACCCACGACCCCTTCGGTGTAAACGAAGTGCTCTAACCAACTGAGCTAACCGTCCAATTTTTGAGAGAACGGAAAAGATGCCGCAGCGGATAAGTGAATCAAGCCTATTTTTTGGACTAAATCAGATCGAAAGATTATTTCCCAGTTGTTTCCTCATGCGTCGAGGCATCCGGATACGTATCGCCCTAGGCATCTCCAATAATTGCTCCTTCCTCGCCGGACTGTTCCTCCTCGCTCGCGATGACTTTGCTAATGCCGATCAGTTCGTCCTTTTCAGCTAGGTTGACTAGCTTGACACCGCTGGCGGCGCGACCGGTTACGCGGACGGTGTTGATCGGACTGCGAACGGCTTGGCCTTTTTTGGTGAACATCATGATCTCGTCTTCTTCAGCCACGCTGAGTGCGCCTGCGACCTTATCGGATTTAATGGCTATGATACCAGAACCACCGCGTGATTGTACGCGGTAGTCGCTGAACTCTGTGCGCTTACCAAGGCCATTGGCGCCAGCGATGAGGAGTAGCTTCTTAGTTGTGACTTCCTTGCCTTTGAGTGGCGCATGCTCTGCAGTTTGGTTGACGATCTCAATCGCGACGACCTTATCCTTCTCTGTCTTTAATTTGATTCCCCGAACGCCACGTGTCGCACGACCTTGGTCTCGAAGGTCTGTTTCAGGAAAGCGAATCGATTGAGCGTTGCTTGTCACTAGGAGTAAGTCGTCGTTACCGCTGGTTAGTCTTGCACCTATGAGTTTGTCGCCCTCATCGATTTTTATGCCAATGAGGCCACCTTTCCGGTGGTTCTTATAGTCGGATAACAATGTCTTCTTGGTAACACCCTTTTGCGTGGCGAGGACGATACGTTGCTCGGATTCAGCAAATTCTTTGATGCAAATCATGGCGGCGATCTTCTCGCCGGCTTGTAGCTCAATTATGTTGGCGATAGCACGGCCTTTAGCCGTGCGACTGCCTTCAGGTATGTGATACACCTTTTCAACATAAACACGCCCGTTATTCATAAAGAACATAATGTAGTCGTGCGTGGATGCGGTGAAGAGGTGCTCGACAAAATCGTCCTCATATTGACCGGAACCGATTACACCCTTTCCACCACGTTTCTGAGAACGGTATTCGTCGAGAGAAGTACGCTTCATGAAGCCCTTGTGCGTGATCGTGATCATGCATCCTTCGTTTGGTATGATGTCTTCCATTGATAGGTCACCATCAATGGAGAGGATCTTAGAACGGCGAGGGTTGCCGTATTTATCCTTCATTTCGTTGAGTTCTTCTTTGATCACCATGAGTAGCTTTTGCTCACTGTCGAGGATTGAGCGTAGCTCTTCGATCACGGCCATGAGGGCGAGATACTCTTCTTCGATTTTACCGCGCTCCATGCCGGTGAGTTGGTAGAGGCGTAGTTCGAGAATGGCAGTAGTCTGTATCTCCGAGAGTGGATACCTTGACATGAGAGATTTCTTAGCCTCTTCGCGATTTTTAGATGCACGAATGATTTTCACGAAGTCATCCATGTTATCGAGGGCGATCTTATAACCTTCAAGAATGTGAGCGCGGGCTTCAGCTTTACGCAGGCGAAAGGTGGTGCGGCGGTAGATGACCTCACGGCGGTGGTCAATGTAGCAAGTGAGCATCTCTTTCATGTTCATTTGCTTAGGACGACGGTTGTCGAGCGCTAGGAGAATAACACCAAAGGAACTTTCGAGTGGTGTGCTTTTGTAGAGCTGGTTGATAATTACGCGTGGAATTGCACCGCGTTTGAGCTCGATCACTATGCGTGTAGTTTCAGTCGATTCGTCGCGTAAGTCAGAGATGCCGTCGATGGCTTTCTCTTTGATCAAGTCGGCGATGCGGATGACAAGGGAGGCACGGTTTACATTATAAGGAATCGCTGAGATAATAATCTCTTCCTTGCCCCCGCTCTCGACGACCTCGGCGATTCCGCGCGTGCGGACAATACCGCGGCCGGTCTTGAGGTAGTTATCGATACCCATCTTACCGTGGATGAAGCCGCCGCCGGGAAAGTCGGGGCCCGGTATGATTTTAATCAAATCATCGAGTTCAATCTTTGGGTTGTCGATGATGGCGACAGTTGCGTCTATAATCTCATGGAGATTGTGCGGCGGAATGTTAGTAGTCATACCAACAGCGATACCAGTCGAACCATTCATTAGAAGGTTTGGTAGTGAGGCTGGCAGGACGGATGGTTCGGTTGAGCTTTCCTTATAATTAGGCACGAAGTCGACTGTGTCTTCGTCGATATCTTTGAGCAGATCCTCGGCGATACCTTCCAGCTTACACTCGGTATAGCGATAGGCGGCGGCGGAATCGCCGTCGATGGAGCCGAAGTTGCCTTGCGGCACAATCAATGGGTAACGCATGACCCAATGCTGTGCGAGGCGGACCAGAGTATCGTAAACCGAGCTGTCGCCGTGTGGGTGGTAGTTCTTCAAAACTTCCCCAACTACGCCGGCGCATTTATCGAAGGGACGGTTATGGAGTAGACCTTCGCGCAACATGGCGTAGAGAATACGCCTTTGCACGGGCTTGAGCCCGTCGCGAGCGTCGGGCAGGGCGCGGCTAACGATGACAGACATCGAATAGTCGATGTAAGCCGTCTGCATGATCTCGGTGATGTTGGTAAGTTCCGCGTGTGTATGTTCGGGATTGTGTGGTGTGAGTTCTTCGGACATGGGATTTTAAAACGTTGCTTTAAAGAATTAAAATAAGGAATTAAGAATGAGGAAGTTACTCCGTTCAGTCGCCCTGATTAATTTTCAACTCCTAATTATTAATTAATTTTAGACATCAAGGTGAGCTACATTGAGTGCATTATCTTCGATGAATGCGCGGCGACTGGGGACGTCTTCGCCCATTAACATGGAGAATATGCCGTCGGCCATGGCGGCGTCTGCGATATCTACCTTTAGTAGTCGA
>JAKVCM010000170.1 GCA_022448605.1 Puniceicoccaceae bacterium
CCTATTCAAAATTACACTAACACTACCGCTGGCACAGGACAACAATTCTACAGCTTCAGAGTGCCTTGTGATGAGAACGGTCTATCTCTAACGTGGGCGATGCACGACGATAGCAGCACTGCGATTGCTGAGACTCAAACAGTCCTCGTTGCCCCACAAGCCCATCTGCAAGCAAAAACAGATTACATGAATGATCTGTTAAATAACCAGATCCCTTATTTCCGTTGTTCCGATCAGGACATCGTCGACATCTATTACTTTCTTTGGGCAATCCATATGATGTACTATATTGATCTAAGTGATGAGGATCCAGATTTCTATCCCCACACTCAGACTGCGGTAAATAATTTCCTTGGGATACACAGGTATGATGCTGCGATGCAAATCCCCGTCGGTTCTTGGACTGTGGATAAAGTAAGCTTCGCTAACGGCAACGTTCTGCGATGGAAGACCATGCTCGATCATGCCGACTTAAGCTTCGGCCGAATCCCCGCAGACAACTTGGGCAAGACTTGGTATTCTGGTCTGTGGGGAGGAGTTACCTCGCATGTGCCTGGCGCTTGGCAAATCTACCAGCATTCGGGTGACCTCGATTTTCTTTCCGAAGCATATGGATTTTACCGTACATTGATGTGGGACACCATGCCTGGATTTTGGGGGCGGCAATACGAAGCCGCCGACTGCCTAGGATTCATGGCACTTGAACTTGGCTACCCTCAGTCAGAGGCAGATCACTGGCAAACTGTCGTGAACAGTGCCAATTTTGATAATTGGTTTAACTACGCTTGGACAAATCACGGGTTAACAAATATTTTTACTTTCGCTAACCCTAATAGGCCAGATTATAATGGCTTAGATTGGAGTTCGTTTGGTTACATGCGAACGAAGGGATTTCCCAATGATAAGGCAAGAGCTATGGTCGAGACATGGGCTGTTGATGGCCCCACAGGTTTCCTCAGTGATGCAAATGGCCATCTTAGTACAGGCCTACTAGCTGTGAGGCCGCGAAACGATTGGGATAAAATTTCTGAAAATGCCTTTTTCATTACACCTGATACCAATACATTTATGTTGCTTGGGATGTTTGCTACCAACGTAGACGACCATGCTACTAAATTTGCCCTAGAGCACCTTAAAAACTACAACATGAAATGGGGCATCCCCACGGCCCCCGAGGCTATCAACCGCAGCTACGAGCTCTTTGGCGATCAGTATTCTAACTTCAACGCCGGCAAGATCTTAGTGATCCTCGAAGGCATCTTTGGTCTTTCCTACTCGGTCGTCGATAGCACCTTCACTGTCGCAGACAACCTGCCGCTCGAATGGGATTACATGGAAACTTACGTCCCCATCGGTGACAGTAACAATGTCGAATGGACGCACGTGCGCGTCGAGCGTATCCCCAGTGGCCACAGGAGCACCAAACGTATACAAGTTCAAAACAACACGCAACAGTCGCTCCGCATACAACCGTGGTTAGAAAACAAATCTATCATTAAAGCACCCGGCAACTACAGCAGTCAAGGCGCCCCTGGCCACATCGCCTACGAGATCGAGGGCAGTAGGGATACCACACTTGAGCTTAAACTCAGCGAATCAGACACCGCCGGTGTATTGGCGGAAAGCTTACGCTTGACGAGTGAACTATTAACCAACGAAAGCGAAATCAGCATACAATTCGGCATCACCAGTAGCGCGTCTGACACTACGGTCATCCTTAAGCGAGCCACCCAGCTCGACAGAGGTAATTTCGAAGAGATTTACCGCTTCGATACCTCGGACCAGAGTGAAAGCATGGCACCTGGCGTCAACTCGAACGTCACTCCCAACTACTTCACCATCACCGATGAACTACAACCTGCAGGCAGAGCCTTCTATAAGGTATCCGCGGAGTAAATGTCGATGCCCGAGACGGTCGCCGCGACTTTTGAAGTCGCGATGGGGCATTTTTTGACGCGGCAAATAATTGATATGCAGTGGCGCTTGCATTAAAATAATACTTCATACTACAAGAATTCGAACGCCCTTAAAGGATTAGTCGTTTTTGTGCACGATTAATTGACTTAACACTATGAAATATCTCATTATATTATTCACTCTAGCAGTCTCTGTGGCTGCCGAAAAAGCGCCCAACTTTATCCTCATCTACGCAGATGACCTCGGCTACACACAGACGAGTGTGCCCATGATGATGGAGCGCCCCGAAACCCGGCATGCTCTCCACCAGACTCCAAACCTAGAAAAGCTGGCGGCACAGGGCATGCGTTTTTCAAATGCCTATGCCCCTTCGCCGGTTTGCACCTCCTCGCGTGCTAGCATCCAGCATGGAAAAACCACGGCACGCGTAGGTTGTATTTCTCTACACGATGTCGTTGCAGCGAAAAAAGGCGTCGACCTTGGCAAAAACCTCTCACTGGCTGAGATGTTCTTAGAGTCTGATCAAGACTACGTCACCGCGATCTTTGGTAAGGGCTGCAGTCCCATGGGGTGGTTTAAAGATCACGGTTATATGGTGACCGATTTCATACACCAGAATCCAAATGGCAACGGGCATGGCGACTGGTGGGAACCGGCAGAAAAAACACCCATCCCCCTAGACGACCCTAAGCGCATGTTCAGTCTGGCGAAGTCATCGACTGAATTCCTCAAAGCACGCGCCGAAGACGAGAAGCCGTTCTTCCTCATGATCTCTCACTACGCACTACACGTGCGTAATATGTCTCTAAAAAGCACCCGCGCGAAATACTTGGACATTATCGCTAAGCAACAAGGCATCGAAGGTAGTATTCCCGACATATCACGTTTCGACGACAATGCGTCTGACATGCCCAAAAAACTTCGTCATCATTGGGAGCGCGCCAACTATGCTGCCATGATGGAAGACCTCGATACTTCCACTGGTATCGTGCTTGACGAACTCGAGGCCCTCGGCCTAGCCGGCAACACCTATATCTTCTTCACCTCTGATAACGGGGGCGGTGCAAGCAACGCCCCACTAACTGGTGGCAAAGCCAAAATGTGGGAAGGTGGCCTGCGTGTGCCCATGATCGCAAGCGGCCCCGGAATACCAGCCAACAGCCAGTGCGACACCCCTGTCGCACAATGGGACTACCTGAAGACCTTTCATGATCTAGCAGACAGTAAAGTCCCATTACCCGAAGACCTCGATGGCATCAGCCTTCGTCCCGCTCTCGGGCAAGGCAATGCTGGTCAACTTACCGAGCGCGACACCGGCCTCGTCTTCCATTTCCCAGCGCACTACACCGTGCCGATCACTGCGTATCGAGACGGCGACTACAAGCTCATGCGCCAACTCAATACAGGCGAGATCAAGCTATTCAACCTCGTCGACGATATAGGCGAAACCAAAGACCTCGCGCAAGCCATGCCCGAGAAGACCGCCGAGATGGTTCGCAAGCTCGACGCCTACCTTGAGAAAGTGGGCGCTTGGACCATGGAAGAGGTCTATGCGGCGCGTGCTGAGGAACTCAAGTTGTGGATCGAACGCGGCAAGCGAGAGATCGCTAAACTGGAACAGCAACTCGCGGCACCGAACTTGAGCCCCAATGATCGCAAGCAATTACAAGCACAATTAAAATCGAAACAAAACAACTTCGAGAGACATAGCAATACCTTGGAAAGGCAAGCATCCTTGGAATCCTCAGAGCGCTGGATGTAACTGAGTAACATAAGCCATTTCTGCGCAGGATAGTTTACACGCGCTTTTTTCTAAAAAAGAGCGAACTTCTCTAATGTAATTTACGGGAAGTCTCTAGCGCTTACGTCTTACTTTTGATTCAGGAACCATCGCCAATACGGCGGATACTTCTGAACTAATATCTAAATCGTTAGCGAACTGCTCAAATGCATCGTGCAGATAGTGTTGGATGTAGCCGTTTGGTTTGAGATACAAATTAACCATTGCCTTCTTAAATTCTGGCGTTGGCGCTTTCTCCACAGCGACCACAATCTGGTCGAGTTTTAGCTTCTCCCAGCCTTCGACCTCTTTGCTTTTTACCATGCGTCCTAAGCCAGATTGCGCAGCATTAATATCACTCGCACTAACATTGGGCATTGAGATTAACTCAAGCCACACCTCGCTCGCTTCCATGTTAGGCCAACGCTGTAAAGTCTTTAATGCAGTTGATCGCAAGGGTGACCCAGTATCGAAAATCTTTTTCTGAATATAAGCTAAAAGATCGTCCCCCGCCACTGCATCCGCAATAACTAGTAAATCGGCACGAATCGCATCATTGGCCGCAGTATTTAGTGCCGGCACAAAGACCGAATTCCACAAAAGATCAGGGTCTCCATAATTAAGACACAACCGCTTCAAGCTCTTTTGTGCTGGTCGTTTCACAGAGTCGCCTGACACGATGAAGCGTGCCATAGCTTGACAACTCTCAAGGGTACCTAGCACTTCCAGAGCCTTCATACATTCGACACGTAAATCATCCGAATTATCAGGCGCGATCATACGATTTAACAACTCAGTAGCTCCCTCGGCATTGCGCATAGCGAGTAGCTGCGTTGCAGCGGAAAGTTGTTTATGGTCAGGCGGCTTTTTTACGATCTTAAATAGTTCGCTGTCTATTGTAGCTATGTCGAGCATCGCCAGCGCATTACTCACATCTTTTTCAAATTCATTTAAAAATAGTGCATACAAGGTCGAGAAACTCGCACTGCCACCGATCACACCAAGTGTGAAAATGGCTCGTTTGCGAACCGCCTGATCTTCGCTCGATAGTAGCGCAATAACGCTCGCCTCAGCACTTGTAATCTTCTGCTCTAAAATACCCGAAAGAATAATCAGCTGATCCTCAGGAGCACGTGAATCTAGGTTTTTCAGTAAGATCACTTGTAAGGCAGGCGTGGTCATTGCGGTGCCAAGCATCGCACTACGTAAGGGTGAAGGTGCCTCGTCGACTGCAGCTTGCAAAACTGACACTGCTTCAGTGGTGTCCTTCTTTATCAAGGCAACAAATGCCGCCTCCGCGACACCCACATTCGCAGCCGAAGAAATAAAAGACTTACATGTGCTGACGTCAGCGCCTGTAGCGAGCATGGCCAATTCAATGGCTGCACGACTTCCGTCAGGTGCATTCGTGCGCGCTAAGTTCAATTCAGAATAAACCGAAGAATCGCCCAACAGGGCTAGAGCATTTGCTGCTTGTATGACCGTATCAGCATCATCGGACTTTAGAAGTGGTGCTATTGCCTTTGCGGCACGCGCATCGCCACGGAAGGCAAAGCCATCGATATAAGCACGCTTCTCTGCATCGCTTGCACGCAACATTGCCTGGTATAAGACCACATTCGCTTCAGGTGCGGGATTTGCGACCAAAGCCCGACGAGCGCAATCACGCAACTCAGTATCGGGGCTATTTAGATAGCTTGCGATCAATGGTATTGAAGCCTCACTGCCGGTCAGCTCCAACATTCGCAAAAGCCAAACTTGGGCGGAATGACTTAGGTCGGATTGTAATAGCTGCAAAGCTTCCTGTTCCAGAACTATGCGAGAGTTTACATCTGCCGTCGACGCAGTTGAGTTGGTAAATAGTTGCTGGATGCTGTTACGCGCCTCAGTGCGCTGATTCATCCCACTCGAGTCAAGCAGCATGACTAACTCGCTAAGATTTTGAGCAGACTGCGCAATCGATAATGTAGTAAGGCTATAAACTGCAAGTAATAGAAATTTAAATTTCATGTAAAATAGATTGAAGTAATCAAACTGGCAGCTCGTAACCCGCACGACGTGGACGATCTTGCCAGCGACGCGCATACTCATCGCCCACAATTTGTTCGGCGACAGGATCCCATATGATTGGACGTTTTAACCGCTCGGCAATTCCAGCTAGCTGACAAATTGTTGCAGTCCTGTGACCGATATTGACATCACAAATTGGAGTGGTCCGACTTTTGATACACTCGACCCAGTTCACTTGGTGTTTGTGTGAGACATATAAGTGCACATCCGAAGGTTTCAGCGGACGACCCGCCAAATCGCTCGGTGTGGTTGCAATGCGACCACCTCGGCTGACCATCACTTCGCCCTCAGAACCCACAAAGCGAATCGCATGCCCCTTCCGGTCACCATGATCACGGATCACCTTGACTCCATCATCGTATTCGAAGGAGTGATACTGCACACCTTCATGCTCTTTCGGGTAGAAAGCCACAGGCCCAGAATCATCACGACCGAGCGCCCATTGGACGATGTCGTAGTGATGCGCACCCCAGTCGCCATTTTTTCGGGAGCCATAGTCCCAATAACAGCGCCAACCACCGCCATAATTACCTTCAACTCGCTTTAAAGAATACGGCTCATAGGGCGCGGGGCCGAGCCAACGATCATAATCAAAGCCCTTAGGAATCGGCTCCTCTGCCCAAAGCTTTGGTTGAGGGAAATTGCCAAGCCCCACCAATACCTCTTTGACCTTTCCGATGTAACCATTGCGCACCAATTCAGCTGCCTTACGGAAGGCACTATTTGAACGCTGCATCGAACCTACTTGTAGGACGCGACCATAGCGCTCACAAGCAGTCACCATAGCTTTGCCCTCCTCAATTGTTAGCGTCATTGGCTTTTCGACAAAGACATCTTGCCCTGCCCGCATCGCGGCAATTGAAATCGCAGCATGCCAATGATCTGGAGTACACACCACTACGGCATCCACTGAGGGGTCATTTACAATATCCTCGTAATACGGCGTCGCCTTGCACTCACCGCCTCGTTTTTTGATCTCACCCAAACCGTATGCCCGAGCTTCGGACTTCACGTCGCAGACCCACAGGGCTTGCACATCCTGGCGGCCAGCGATACTAAAATGCGCCCCAATTTGTTTACCGATACCAACGTAAGCTAAATTAATACGACTGTTCGGACCGACGCGTCCATTAAGACCTAGGGTCTCGGCCCGCAAAATCATGGGAGCTACCGAGGAAGTCACGCAAATAACCGCACTTTTTTTGAGGAAAGAACGTCGTTTGATAATTTTTCTAGAGCTCATTATTAATTCAAGAAAGTTACAGACTCTTTGTTGTAGAAAGAAATTTTAAGTTTAAAAGCCAGCAGGCAAAGGTTGCGCATAAGCATTATCGACCTGAGCGCTTGGGCGTGCGTCAGCAGCCAAGTCGCCCAATGCAAATTGAATCCCATTCAAAAAATGCTGTAGTGCCATAGGATTGCAAAATGTTTCGCTATTGTGGCCCAGATTAGAGTAAAATATGCGCGACCCCTCGTATTCACGAATCCATGAAACCGCATAGTCGTTATCCTGACGCTTCATCCCAGCCTTCTTCATATTCTTACCACTCAAATCCAAGCTTAACAAAATACGAAGCTTGTCGCGGGTAAAATACTCGTCGTCGCGATATTGATAAATCTCGTCGCGAATCGTATCGCCTGTCATGATATGACTGCAGATCGGGTGATTCGGCTCCTCATTGTAAAGCGACACCAGACTATTTGCACCCCATGGATGGCCATCAAAAATGCCTCCCATGACATTCAAATAGTTCGGCCAGTTTCTATGGCAATCAGTTGCAGCATGAATCCCGATCAAGCCTTTCCCTAGTTTCAAAAATACTTCAAAAGCCTCGCGCGCCTCCCCTTTGGGAATCGCATCGTTACCAGTAGTGTTAAGCATAATCAAGCCATCATACTCCATAAATCTCGGGCTATTAAAAACCGCAGGATCTTCAGTTGCAAAGACCTCAAACGTGCCCGTGCGTTTACCCAACTCAGTCAAGGCATAAACGCCGAACGGAATCGAATCGTGACGAAAACCTTGCGTGCGCGAATAGATCAGAACTGCGCGGGGTGCCTTTGGGTGCTGGAATTTAAGCGACTTAACTGCGGCATCAAAGGTCTCTGCGCCTTCAACAATACGTATATCTGCCTGTGTCTGATGAATCTGCTTCTGCACCTCTCTCTTTTGCTGCCCGAGCGCATGATCCTGTTTACGCAGATCATTCAACCTCAGCTGCAATTCCGAGATGGAAGGAACTGCGATCAATGCGCTTTTAAAACTAAAAAAGGTCAGCCAGACAAGTTTAACAAAAAATTTATTCATAAGTAAAATGGTGAGCGATACAGCGTATGACTTAATATTTGTTTAACGAAAAGTTTCCTCGGGCGTAGGGCTTGTCTGGAAAATGGATTCAATCTTCTCTAGCACATCCTCATCCAGTAATACAAGGTCATCGATAGCTTTGAGGTTTTCCTTCAAATGATTCGTATTAGAGGCTCCCAATATTGCCGTCGTCACGTTCGAATTCTTCAATACCCATGCGAGTGCTAGGCGTGCGGGAGTGATCTCTAAATTACGCGCTAGGCTCGCGAACTCTGCGACCTTTTGCACCCGAACTTCGTAGCCCGGTGGCAAACCTGCATCCTTGAGCCAGCGCTCTCCTGCTTTGGAAACGACAAAGGCTCCGTCCTTCTCTTCAAAGTAGTGGCCGACCAATTCCCCACGTGATAGCGGCGACCACACCGTTGTGCCCAGTCCCACTTCCTTGTAGAGTCGTGAATAGTCCACCTCGAAACGTTCGCGGGTAAACAAATTATACTGCGGTTGCTCCATAACGGGGGCGACAAGCTTATCGCGTGCGGCGGCGGCATGCGCGAGTGCAATGTCGCGCGCAGTCCACTCGCTGGTTCCCCAGTAGAGGATCTTTCCCTGCCGTACTAGATCCGTCATCGCAGCGACCGTCTCGACAATCGGCGTATTGAGATCGGGACGGTGACAGAAATAAAGATCTAGGTAGTCGACCTGTAAGCGCTCGAGGGCTTGATGGCAGGCCTCAATCACATGTTTACGAAAGAGCCCCTTACGTGTCGGCTCACAGCCTCCCCAAAATACCTTACTCGAAACACACCAAGTATCACGCCGCCAGCCTTTGGTTTTAAGGATGCGCCCCATTAGCAATTCTGATGCGCCCGTGGCATAAACTTCAGCATTGTCAAAAAAGTTGATGCCCGATTCGTAGGCAAGCGTCATTAGCTCATCGGCAGTCTTTTCAGGGATCGACTCACCAAAGGTGCGCCAAGATCCTAAAGAAAGTTCACTCAGGGGCAGCCCAGTTTGGCCAAGGTAACGGTAATTCATAGATTTGAAATACTAGCAGATTCTTATTTGCTAACTTCGCTCATAGCCATGCGCTCGCGGGTAAAGATAGCTTCTTGCTTAAGCCATTTGATATATTTTTCTGCTTCGGCAAGTTGCCGCTGCGCTTGGGAATTTCCCGCAGCAGCTTCGACACGATTTGAGTCCGCACGCGCTTCGGCTTTGATTAACCACTCACCCTCGATGTTCTTCAGAAAGCCTGCACGCAATTCATTCACATCCTCCGCCCCTACCGAATCGAGATACTCCATCATTTGCTGTTCAAGTGATGCCGCCATTTCAGGATAGAATGACTTTAAATCATGCTTTTCAGACAAATCATCACTGAGCTTATAAAGTGCCACCACTTGGGTATCTAAATTCTTTAACAGTTTGAAATCGCCACGACGTATAGACGACTCTGGTTCACCGTTATACCAAGGAAAATGGAAGATCAACGCATCGCCCGAGCGTTCGATGTCTGCTGCATCTCCTCGATAAAAAGCCTCTGCAATGCTGACCCCATC
>JAKVCM010000171.1 GCA_022448605.1 Puniceicoccaceae bacterium
CCTTCGGTTCGAAGCAACAATGCTATGGGTGCGAAGTTGGCGATCCAGCACCTATACGACCTTGGCCATCGAAAAATCGCACACATCACAGGACCAGAAGGCAACGTTCTAACGCGAGAGCGCCGCGAAGGAATGCTTCAGGCCCGGCAAAAGTTGAACCTTCCAACCTGTGCAGAATGGATAATACGAGGTGATTTCTCGCTGAACTCTGGCTTTCTCGCAGCACAAGAAATTGCAGGAATGGTCGATCGTCCAACAGCGGTATTCTGCGCCTCTGACATGGTGGCAATCGGGCTTATTTCTGGCCTAAAGCGTGAAGGTATCTCAGTACCTAACGACATTTCTGTGGTTGGCTTTGACGATATTGAAATCGCAGAGTTCTGTGATCCGCCGCTGACTACGATCAAGCAAAATCGGGTAGGACTTGGACGCGCCGCAGCAGAGCAATTACTTGCACAAATGGGCGCTCGCGCCGGCAAACCAGACAAAATCTTGCAGCTGGACGTTCAAATACAGACACGCGAAAGTACCGTGGCATTCGCGCCATCAACCGTCGACTGACGACGTTTAGACATCTCAAATTGCCTCAGAAAATTTTGGTCGACTCGCACTCAAATTGACTCGCTCCACCCATAGCACTTTGCCATCACTCATTTGTCGACAGGATACTTGCGCTCGATGAGCTCGACTTGACGCTGTGTCAATAATCTTGGATTTAACCCCCTTGCCAATACTGCAAGTTTCGCGGTTTCCTCTAACTCTTCATAGGCATAGGCCGCTTTCTGGAGGCTTCGTCCTGAAACTACTGGACCATGGTTTGCCAGAATAACCGCAGCGTGTTCGCCGTTTAGGTCTCTCACCGATTGCCCCATACCGTTATCACCTGGAAGAATGAATGGGAGAAGCTTCACTTTGCCCAGCAACATGATTGCATAGGGTGTCATCGGTGGCAGCACATTGTCCGGATCAATATCAGGCAACATCGATAGCAGCGTCGCGTAGGTCGAATGCAAATGCACGACTGCTTTTGCAGAAGGTCGAGTTTCGTAAAACGCCATGTGAAGCGGGATTTCCTTGGTGGGCGGATCACCATCCAACAACTTCAATGTGGGACTAAGGTGACTAATTCTGGACGGCTCCAAAGACCCCATAGAACTTCCTGAGGGCGTGATTAAGAATGAACCATCTGATAGCTTGACCGAAAGGTTTCCGGTGGACCCTGGGGTAAGTCCGCGATCGAACATAGATTTCGCAATGCAAGCAATGTCTTCGCAAGTTTGGGAGAGCTCGCTCATGCACCTTCCTCCATTAGCGCTAGTGCCCTTTCGAAAAAGTCGGCCGCACCAAAATTTCCAGACTTGAGCGCAAGCGCTAAAGGTCGGTCAGGCAATCGGACCATCGGAACACCGGGTGCGATCTTTGGACCAATAATCAGGCGCTTTGCCTCTAGGCCATTTACAACTGAACCTGAGGTTTCACCTCCCGCCACGACAATTCGCGAGACGCCACTATCCGCAAGCAATTTGGCAAGCTTGGCAAAGAGTTTTTCGATCGCTTGTGCTGC
>JAKVCM010000172.1 GCA_022448605.1 Puniceicoccaceae bacterium
TATCCCGAGCTCGCTTCACTCAAGAGCTGCTCGGACTACCTTACACCCAAGTTCAACGCCAAGTAAATTTTCGCGACTCAAATAGTATCACTAACGTAACACAGGCAACTTGTCTGTGTTTCGTTTTATATGGATGGCAGTTCCGTCAATAATGCCATCTGGGTACTGACAACGTACTTCCCTCCATTCCATCGCACTCTCTGATGCCAAGCTCCCTCGATCAGCAACACTACGAAACCGTCATCATCGGCGCCGGTATGGCTGGCCTTGCTGCGGGCATCCGTCTCGCACTTGCCGGCAAAAATGTCATTATCCTAGAGCGCCATAATGCCTCGGGTGGACTCAATTCCTTTTACAGTCAGGCAGGGCGTAAGTTCGATGTAGGCCTCCACGCCATGACTAACTATGTGCCCAAAGGCACCAAGGGCACCCCTCTGACCAAGCTACTACGACAACTCCGCATCCCTTATGATGCCCTTGACCTCAGCCCACAGAATTGTTCACAAATTCACTTCCCCGACTGCCAACTCGGCTTCAACAACGAATTCGCTTTTTTCGAAGCCGAAGTCGCCCGCGCCTTCCCTAAGCAAATCGACGGTTTCCTCGCCCTAGCTGAAGAAGTCCGTGCCCTCGACGCCTTTAATCTCGGCTCTATGCCCTCCTCCGCCCGCACAGCCGTGCAGCGTCACATCTCCGATTCACTATTGGAGGACATGATTTTTTGCCCCGTCATGTATTATGGTAGCGCACAAGAGCACGATATGGACTATGGCCAATTCGCCATTATGTTTCGCTCTCTCTTTTTCGAAGGTTTCGCCCGACCACTCGACGGCGTGCGCGTGATTGTGAAACTCCTTCAAGATAAGTATCGCAGCCTCGGCGGCATCCGCAAAATGAAATGTGGCATCCAAAAGATCCATACGAGCGGGGATAGAGCCACCACCATCAAACTCGACAACGGCGCCTCGATCTCTGCAGACAAAATCATCTCCACAGCTGGAGCCGTTGAGACCGCCCGTCTCTGCACTGATCAACCCGTCGACGCCGAATCCGACAACATCGGCCAACTCAGCTTCACCGAAACCATCACCGTGTTGGATAAACAACCCACTGACTTCGGTTGGGATGATACCATTATCTTTTTCAACACCGCTGAACGTTTTCGCTACGCTCGCATCGAAGACGATCTCGTTGATCCAAGCAGCGGCGTCATTTGCTTTCCCAACAACTACCAATATGGCGAAGATCGCCAACTCAACGAAGGCTTTCTTCGTGTCACCGCCATGGCCAACCACGACAAATGGTGTGCTCTCAACGAGGATGACTATTTAGCACAGAAATCCCACTGGTATGAAGAATTACAAAAAGTCACTCTCAGTCTACTACCTAAGCCCAAAAAAAATCTAAATTTCGAGGATCACCGTATAGCTAAAGACATGTTCACTCCCCGCACCGTCCGTAAATATACGGGTCACCTAAACGGCGCAATCTACGGTGCACCTAACAAAATCAAAGACGGCCGTACTCACCTACAGAATCTCTACTTAGCTGGCACTGACCAAGGCTTCCTCGGCATCGTCGGCGCCATGCTGAGCGGCATCTCGATGGCTAATCTGCACGTGCTGCAAGGTGACTAACTCTATTGCTCTATCAATATCTTCTCTCATCAAGTATTGAACAAGCGGTCTCCGAAGTCACCTAGACCAGGGAGGATGTATTTCTGATCGTTAAGTTGCCTGTCAATTTTCCCTGCGAGGATGTTAACATCGGGGTGTGCTTCTTCAAAGGCGGCGATACCTTCTGGGGCGGCAATGATACAGACCATGTTCACATTTTTAGCACCTTTGGCTTTGATCTGTTCGACGCACTGTGCAGCTGAGCCGCCGGTGGCAAGCATGGGATCCAAGACGAATACCTGAGTGCTGGTGCTGAAGTCGGGCATCTTAGCGTAGTAGCACTTTGCTTCGGCCGTAGCTTCATCACGCTCCATACCGATATAACCAACACTAGAACCAGGGATAATCCCCATTGCAGGATCGAGCATACCTAGACCCGCGCGAAGTATTGGAACGAAAACGACGCCCCGGGAAAGCCTTGCTCCTTCCGCAATCTCAAGTGGCGTTTGCACTTGCATCAGGTCTAAACTTAATTGCTTAGCTGCTTCGACCATGATTACTTCGGTGATGCGTTTACTGCATGTACGAAACTCAGAAGCTTGAGTTGAACGATCCCGAAGTATCGTTAAGTAGTGCTGGACAAGTGGATGAGTCGATAGATCAGTAGTCATGATGTAGATAGCTTATGTGTGTGAATTTTAATTACTAAACACGCGAAAATGATAACAGCGGAAACTATGAGAGTATATGATTTATAGCTTTCGTGCCTTTCGTAGTTAAAATAATTTTTAGTTGAATTTAAGCAAGTTGCACCCCAGCGGCGAGCAAATCTGCAAACTGTGGTCGAACACGATCGGCAGTATCAGTGACTTCTTCATGAGTTAGTTTAGTTTTAGAAATACCGGCTGCGGCGTTGGTGATACAGGAAATACCGATAACACGCATGCCAAACTTACGAGCGACGATAGCCTCGGGCACAGTGGACATGCCGACTGCATCCGCTCCAAGTATACCAAAGGCCTGCACCTCAGCGGGCGTTTCATAACTAGGACCTGTTGTGGCGAGATATATGCCCTCTTTAAGACCGACTGAGTTAGCTTTCGCCCAGTCGCGAATCTTTGCACGAAGCTCGCCATCGTAGACCTCACTCATATCGGGAAATTGATCGCCCTCGCTCCCCTGCCATGCAATTAGGGGATTTGTTCCAAGTGCGTTGATGTGATCGCTAAGTAACATAAAGTTACCCGGCACGTAGTCTAGATTGATGCCACCTGCGGCATTGGTCACGATGAGCGTGTGGACGCCCATCTGATGCATCGTGTGGATAGGTAAGGTAATCTGAGCCATGGTGTAGCCTTCGTAGAAGTGAAAGCGACCTTGCATACAGATCACACGCTTACCTTCAATTGTGCCGTAGACAAATTGGCCAACATGCCCCTCCACTGTAGAGACAGGGAAGCCATCAATATCACCGTAAGGCAAGCGGCCGACAACATCGATGCGGTCGTCAGCAAAAAAGCCAAGGCCGGAGCCAAGAATGAGCCCGATCTCTGGTCTAAAATCTGTGAGCTCTTGTGGTAGTTTTGAGATTATCATAGTGCGATCTTTATTTTAATTTCATTATTTAAGTCGGACAACAGGTACCATGAAGCCTTCTCTAATTGCAAGGAGGTTTGGCTGGTTTACCAAGACCGCACGTTGATTGAGCACTTAGTAATTCTCATGGCTAATTCGATCGATAATAAGCGAGCTCACAATTGGCTTTTTCGAGGAAAGTTTAATTGCTTTCACAAGCCGAGCTTCTGCGGCCTCTAGCAGGTCTATACCCTGATAATGGATACGCGCAATCGCCTCATTGGGTTGGACGGCCTGACCAACTTTTTTCAGGAGTTCGATCCCAACGGAGGGGTCGATAATCGAATCGGTGCTCGCGCGACCAGCACCAAGTATACATGCGGCATCACCAAAACTACGAGCATCGAGGCTTTCAACATACATCTGCGAATCATTGTTTAGAACGATGTCCTTTGTTTTTTCTGTCCGCGGCAGGCATTTATAATTATCAACCACAGTTCCATCACCCCCTTGTGCCTCGACGAGCGCGCGGAAGCCTTCAAGCGCTTTCCCTGAATCGATTGCACTCTTTAAGGCAGTCATTGCACCTTCTTGAGTCGATTCAATTCCACCCAAAATGAGCATTTCCGCGCTCAGAGCGTAGGTGACTTCCATTAAATCGGAAGGGCCCTTACCTTTTAGGCAATCGATCGACTCGATGACTTCAAGAGAGTTGCCGATCATGTGGCCCAAGGGCTCATCCATGCGTGTCAAGATCGCACTGGTGGGCTTGCCCATACGGGCGCTGATCGCAACCAGTGACTCTGCTAGTTGGCGCGCTTCAGCTTCGGTCTTCATAAATGCACCGATACCGCATTTCACGTCGAGCACGAGTGAGTCAATGCCCTCGGCCATTTTTTTACTGAGGATACTACTACAAATTAGCGGGATGCTCTCAACTGTGCCAGTGACATCGCGGAGAGCGTAAAGTTTACGGTCAGCAGGCACGATGTCAGCAGACTGACCAATCATGGCTTGATGAAGCGAAGCAAGCTGTGCGCGATATTCGGCATCTGTCAGATTAGTACGAAATCCAGGGATGGCTTCGAGCTTATCCAGTGTTCCGCCCGTATGGCCAAGGCCACGACCACTCATCATTGGGACGCAGAGTCCGCAGGCCGCGACCAGGGGTGCAAGAATGAGCGAAACTTTATCACCTACCCCTCCAGTGGAATGCTTGTCGACTTTTGGGCGGGTAATTTCGGGTAACTCTACGATCCGACCTGAGCGCATCATTGCTTCAGTCAAACAACCCGTTTCGTCAGAAGTCATCCCATTTAGTAAAATAGCCATCAATAAAGCACTTGATTGATAGTCCTTAAAATGTCCTGAAACGACCCCAGAAACAAATTGCTCCACTTCCGACTGGCTTAAAGCCAGTCCATCGCGTTTATGGGCGATTATCTCTTGGGGCATCAGCTTCATAATGACCAGTGTGCCTACTCAAGAGAGCTTGTCCAGACAGCTTCAACAATTCATTATATTTTCAGTTGCTTCTGCGACGGCTTAATGTAAATTACTGCAACCCTGCGGTGTTCGAGACTTAACGGAGAATCTGTCCTTTACTCTTTAGCAACCGAGAGCTTGACCCGTGTAGATGGCTGTCCTGCCGTCAACCGGAAGACAAAAATCTACAAGGAAAGCACTCACCTTAGACACAAAAGG
>JAKVCM010000173.1 GCA_022448605.1 Puniceicoccaceae bacterium
AATTACGAATAACCCAGTGGCCGATGCTTTGTTAGAGGGGCCCAAGCCTCGCAAGGGCTGGGAGCACTACTATACTGGTGTTTAATTTACGACTGCCTCGTTAATATTACTATCAAATCATATATGAATTCACTCTTTAAATATCTAAACATACTCGCAGTAGCTTTCACACTTGCTACCAGTTTTATATTTGCTCAAGAAGATCGACCAAACGTATTGTTTATCTCTGTCGATGATTTGAACGATTGGGTCGGGGTCTATGGTGGGCACCCACAGGCTAAGACTCCACACATAGATCGCTTCGCGCAGCAAGCAATGGTTTTTCGTAATGCCAGTTGCCCGGGGCCAGTTTGTGGACCATCCCGCTCTGCGCTGCTTTCAGGATTTATGCCATCAACGACGGGTCTCTACGGTAATAGCAACAACATGCTCGACTCAGCGATCGTGCAAAAAAGCGCTACCCTACCAGAATACTTTTCGAAGCATGGTTATGTAACAATTTCCAAAGGAAAGATTTTCCACAAGCATTCCACAGAGAATGGCCAAGACCATGGTCACTGGGCATTTGATATTTGGGAGGTGGCTAAAGGCGGAGGAAAGGTTGATCCAGAACGATATTTTTGTAGGGATGAAGGCATCATCAATGGACGGAAGATTGAAAACCCCAAATTCACAAAGAGTGGTGGGTCTCGTTTGGCGTTTGGGCCACTACTAGGCGATAAGAAACAAACCAAAGATTATCGCACGGCAAAGTGGTTTGAAATGAAGCTCAAAGAAGACCACGAAAAGCCATTTTTTATGGCGGTAGGGATTTCTAAACCGCACCTCCCATTTTATGCACCCAAGGAGTATTTTGACCTGCACCCCTTGAAATCAGTGATAGTTCCAGAATATCGGATGGATGACCTTGATGATATTTTAAATACTCACGGCGCGGCAGCGTTTAAGCCGCACGTTGATTTTCAATGGTGCCGAGAATATGGAGTCATGCAAGACGTGGTTCAAGCTTACTTGGCCACGGTTTCCTATGCGGATGAATGTGTAGGGGTCGTCCTAGATGCCTTAGCAAATAGCCGATATGCTGATAATACTATTGTAGTCATATGGGGAGATCACGGATGGCACTTCGGCGAGAAATTGAAGTTCCGTAAGGCCTCGCTATGGCGCGAAGCGACGCAGTTACCGCTGATCATTCAAACTCCCAGTATGCAAACTGGGCAGGACTGTTGGCGTAATGTGAACCTCATAGACCTTTACCCGACATTGATTGACCTATGCGGATTACCAGAAAAGGAACTAGACGGAACAACTATCAGGCCTCTACTGGAGAGTCCAAATCTCGCTTGGCCTCCGACTGTAAGCACACAGGGTAAAGGCAATCATTCTGTAATATCTGAGCGGTGGCATTATACTTCATATGCCAGGGGCGTTGAGGAACTATACGACTTGAAGAATGATCCGATGCAGTGGACGAATCTAATACACTCTGACCCTGAGAAAGCTGAAGTCCCGATAGCCGAACTAAAGACATACCTACCGGCCTTCGAGGCAGAAGAAGTATTAAAGAGTCAAAAAAATGATTCCATCAAAGAGATGGATCATACGATCAAGACCCGCCGCGATTTACGTTTGCTCAAATAGAAATCCTCGATGCCTTATCTATTTAAAAATACTAGTTACCTATTGATGGGCTTAGCGGCAGTGTGCACACTTACGGCGAGACCAATGAATGTAGTCTTCGTTGCGATTGATGACCTTAATACCGACCTTGGGTGCTACGGACACAAACAAGTGCAGACACCTAATATGGACCGTCTAGCAAAAATGGGTGTTCAATTCAATAATGCGTATTGCCAGCAACCGCTTTGTGGGCCGAGTAGGGTAAGTGTTATGTCGGGACTTCGCCCTAACACCACTGACTGTTTTAGTCTGGGCGATAACATTCGCAATAAACGACCCGACACGCTGACCCTCGGCCAGTTTTTCCAAGATAAGGGATATTATGTTGGGCGCGTAGGTAAGATCTATCATTATGGGAACCCTAGTCAGATTGGCACAAATGGTAATGATGATAAGTTAAGCTGGCAGGAGCGCTTTAACCCGCGAGGAATCGACAGCTTGCAAGAGGATGAGATCATTCGCTACCCAGGAGGAAAAAAAGGAAACCCAGATAAGAAAGAGAAATTAGGGATCTCAATGGCTTGGTGGGACCCCGTTAGTGAGGATGAAGAACACACCGACGGCATGGTCGCCTCTCGTGCTATCGAAATGATTGAGCGCAACATGGAACAGCCCTTCTTTGTGGCGGCTGGCTTTTTTAATCCTCATTGTCCATATGTTGCCCCGAAGAAATATTTCGATCTGTATCCCTTAGAGGCTATCACGATGCCGGACCTTGATCAGTCAAAGGAGGATTTGGAAGATGTTCCGCCGATGGCGATCCAACGCGACTCAGGAAATAATTGGCCATTCTTCTACGGTTCAAATATTGCGGTGGATGAAGTCCGTAAATGCAAACAGGCTTATTTTGCCTGTATTTCATTTGTGGACGCTCAGATTGGACGCATCGTGGATGCTCTTGAGGAAAATGATCTGATAGATGATACCTTGATTGTAGTTTGGTCTGATCATGGCTACTTCCTCGGAGAAAAAGGGCTTTGGTATAAGCGTAAAAATTTTGAACGTTCGCTTCGAGTCCCGCTGATTATCGCCGGCGGTGGAATTAGTGCGCAGACTCAAGCCTGTAGTCAAGTTGTCGAACTAGTAGACCTATATCCAACAATTGTTGATCATGCTGGATACAAAGTGCCGCAGGTATTAGAAGGAGTGAGTCTAGTGCCACTACTTAATGACCCACTGGCCGATTGGGATAAGCCAGCGATTTCACAGGTAATTCATTCGCGAGGTGAAGCATACGGCTTCTCGCTTCGTACAGACCGTTGGCGCTATACAGAGTGGAAAAGGGGCGAAGCAGGTCGCGAGCTATATGACCATGCAAACGACCCTCATGAGGTCACTAATTTAGCAGGCTACCCAGAGCACGCGGCACTAGTGAAGAGACTAAGTGAGCAATTGAAGCCTTTTGTTGATACTATGAGTAATGCCTCAGTCTTGGCAAATTAGGACGGTAAAAGATGAATGATCTCTCATGGAAAAACTCCTAATGAATAGACTATCCATAGATGCGGCACTAATGTTTCTCTTATCTGCTCGAGCACTAACTGCTTCGGCTGCCACAAACGAGGCGCTGGCGCAGAAGCCGCCAATGGGCTGGAACAGTTTTGACAGTTATGGCGTCTACTTACATGAGCAGGCTGCCCTCGCCAACCTTGAGGCAATGGCAGAAAAGTTACTGCCATATGGTTACGAATACTTCGTCATCGATAATGGATGGTTTGGCGAATATACACTTCAAGAAGGCACCATTTTTCCAGCAGAAAAACATGCGCATGATATTCGGATTGATGAATACGGATATTTTTTGCCTTCCGAAGTTTATTTTCCTAATGGTCTCAAGCCGATTACTGAAAGGTGTCATGAGCTAGGACTTAAATTTGGATTACATTTAATGCGAGGAATCCCTCGAAAGGCGCATGAAATGGATCTTCCCATCAAAGGGACTCGCTACACGGCGCGTGACATAGCAAATACAAACCCTGAGGAGAACTGCAAATGGTGCCATTATTGCTACGCGGTGGATATGAGCAAGCCAGGGGCTCAGGAATGGTATGATGGCTTGATCGAACACATTGCCAGTATGGGAGTGGATATGATCAAATATGACGATATCGTTGCGCACCCAGATGAAGTCGAGGCAGTCGCCAATGCAATCGCTAAAGCAGGTAAGCCGATTTTGTTGAGCCTTTCACCAGGCGGTAAGGTCGACCCCGAAGCGATCGACTTTTTCAAGATGGGTAACATGCTGCGCGTGACTCCTGATGTTTGGGACGAACAGAAGTACATCGATTTGTGTTTTGATGCTTGGCGCAAGTGGGAGGGTAAGGAACAGCCTGGGTTTTGGATCGACATGGATATGATACCATTTGGTCAATTACAGCTTATGTCTCCGCCAAGCTCTGATGGCGCAAAGACAGTTATGGATAAGGGCGATATCGCTTTAGCGGGCAAAGGAGTGCACCGCAGGTGCCAGCTCAATAGCGACCAGATGGAGACTTTTATCACAATGCGTGCCATGGCTGCATCCCCTCTTATGATGGGCGGTGATTTACCGTCCTTGGATACGTTTTCCCTGAACTTAATCACAGATACCGACATGCTCGCGTGTAACCAAAATGGTGTGATGGGATCTCTGATTTATGCCAAGGAGAACATTGAAGTGTGGAAGTCAGAAAAAAGGGACAGTTTAGAAGCCGCATGGGTCGCGGTTTTTAATCGTAGCGAGGCAGTCAAAACTTTCGTGCTTAGTGCAACTACACTTGGATTAAAAGAGAGTCCATCGATTCGCTTACGTAACATCTGGAAAAAGAGTAAGCTCGACTTGAATGGACGAGTTAAAATACCCGCGAATGGGGTTATTTTCATCGCTGTGAATCAATGATAAAAGATACTTTTAAAAGCTTTAATTTAATTAATATGATAAAACTAGCACATACCTTGGGCTTCTCATTGTTACTTGGGTTGCTTGCTAACGCCAAGCCATACACAAATATAGTTTATATTTTAGCCGATGACTTGGGTTATGGCGATTTGAGCATATTAGGGCAGTCACATTTCCAGACGCCTCACATAGATGAGCTCGCGCGCAAGGGGATGATCTTCACCGACCACTATTCAGGTAGTACAGTCTGTGCTCCCTCCAGGGCCTCACTGCTCACAGGTCTGCATACTGGGCACGCGCCAGTTCGCGGGAACTTTGAGTGGCAACCTGAAGGTCAGTATCCGATGCCTGAGAGCACCTATATTATACCTCAGATGTTAAAGCCTGCGGGATACTGCAGTGGAATATTTGGTAAGTGGGGCTTAGGTGCACCAGACACTGCAAGTGAACCCCTTAATATGGGTTTCGATCGCTTTTATGGCTATAATTGTCAGCGTATCGCACACCATTATTATCCATATTTCCTCTGGGATGATGACCAGCTAGAGGTTCTTTGGGATAATTTTGGTATGGAAATGGGGACTTATGCGCCCGATTTGATCCATCAAGAAGTGCTTGATTTCATCGAAGCGAATCAAAACCAAGCGTTCTTTTGCTATTACGCGATCATACAGCCACATGCTGAGATGTTCGCTCAAGAGGAGTACATGAATAAATATCGTGGAAAGTTTCTACCAGAGAGCTCATATGTAGGTACCGACGAAGGTCCTCGCTTTCGCAAAGGTGCCTACGGATCCCAGTCCGAAGCGCATGCCGCCTTTGCCGCGATGGTAAATTGTGTAGATGACTATGTGGGCGACATCGTCGCGAAGTTGGAAGCCTTGGGAATTGCCGAAGATACTTTGATCATATTTACGTCCGATAATGGACCTCACTCTGAAGCGGGACATAATCCCGAATATTTCAACTCTAATGGCCCGTTCAAAGGAAAGAAACGCGACCTTTACGAAGGAGGCATTCGTGTGCCGATGATTGCTACTTGGCCCAGCCAAATTGAGGCGGGTTCAAGAACCAATCACATCTCAGCTTTTTGGGATATCTTTCCGACTTTTGCGGAGATCTCAGGTCAGCCAATCCCCGAAAATATAGATGGCCTCTCATTTTTACCCACTCTACTTGGGGAGGGTGAACAAGCTGTGCACGATTACTTATATTGGGAGTTTCACGAAAAAAAAGGCAGACAGGCATTACGAAAAGGTAACTGGAAAGGTGTGCGTTATAATGTCTCGATCAGTCCAGATTCGCCAATTGAGCTGTATGATTTATCTGCAGACTTGGGAGAGACTAAAAATCTCGCCGAGCAATATCCAGAAATTGCCGCAGAGCTTTCTAATTTAATGGCAAGAGCGCGTAGCGAACACCCAGATCCAAACTTTAATTTCCCAGATCGGCGACACGCTCCGCACAATACGTTGGACAGTAAAAAATAAATCCCCTATGTGATGCAGTCGGGCTTTCTAGTTCTATTTTTGCTCAGTTTCTTGCAGCCTCTGGCGGCGTCTTCTACTCGGCTACCCAATATTTTATGGATTGTTGCCGAAGATTTGTCTCCCTTTTTTGGCTGCTATGGAGATCACGTGAACCAAGGGCATACGCCGACAGTCGATCGACTTGCTGCTGATGGAGTGCTTTTTAAGCGTGCTTATGCGGTTTCGCCAGTGTGTTCGTCTAGCCGGTCTGCCCTAATTACCGGGGTAATGCAGACGACGACTGGGACGCACCAGCATCGCTCTAGCCGTTCGCCTGAAGGGGAGATCGTTCCTGCAGATCTACGTATCAAACTTCCTACGGGGATGAAGACAATCCCGGAGCTAATGCGTGCGCAGGGCTACTTTACTTTCAATAGCGGAAAGGACGATTATAATTTTCACTATGATCGGCGGGATCTTTATGATGTGGGAACCAAGGCTGACTACGTCGCTGGGATGAATGGCTGGCAGGGGAATCGAGCTGAGCATTGGAAGTCGTATACAGAAGATGTCTGGGGAGCGCGTGTTAATAAGAGTCGTCCCTGGTTTGGTCAGATACAAATCGATGGCGGGAAGGGCGATCGACGTTATCTCAATGAGGCTGATTTAATTGCAAAGGATTCTGTGTCATTGCCTCCTTATTTCCCAAACACTCCAGCCCTTCATCAGGCATGGTCCGTTCATTTCGATAATGCTCGCGGATCGGATGCGCGCATTTTTGATATTCTACAGCAACTCAAAGCGGATGGCGAGATGGAGAACACCATCGTTTTCTTCTTCTCCGACCATGGGCATAATACCTCGCTCAGGCACAAACAGTTTTGTTATGAAGGAGGGATGCTCGTGCCGCTAATTATCAAGGGGAATCATCCTACGATCTCACCCGGGCGTGTCGTTAATGACCTAGTGACCCTTCTGGATGTCGGCGCGACGACTCTAGCGCTGGCAGGTGCCGAGCTGCCAAATTATCTGGAGGGTCAAAATTTATTTGGATCTGAATACAAAGCCGCGGAGTATGTATTTGGGGCGCGTGATCGTTGCGATTACACGATCGATCGGATACGTACAGTCCGATCCGAGCGATATCGCTATATTCGAAACTATTATTCAGATCGCTCTTTGATGCAGCCGGGCTATCGTGACGACCGCCCTCCGTCGAAGGATATGCGGCGCTTGTTTGAAGCCGGGGAATTGACTGCATATCAAGCAGAACATTGGTTTGGTCTGCGTCCTCGGGAAGAACTTTATGACATGGATGCAGATGTTCATCAGATCAACAACCTAGCCTCTTTATCTGATTTTGAGGCTGAGCTGCTTAGGCATCGGGAAGTGTTGGAAAATTGGATCAATGATTCTGATGACCAAGGGCAATATTCGGAAAGCGATGTGCAGCTCCGTGCGACCTACGAGCTCTGGAAAGATCGCGATATTTTTAAGAACGCTGATGTGAACCCAGAATATTCTAAATTCCTCGAAGAAAGCGGATACTAAAACTACAAAAATATTATGAACTATAAATCTTATTTCTTAAGCGGACTTGCCCTTACTCAATTTATTCTAGGCGGGGTGCTTCAGGCTGCATTGCCTGACCTTTCAAAAATGAACATTTTGTTTCTTTGCCCCGAAGATTGGTCTGCTGCCGCTATAGGGGTCTATGGAAACCAGCAAGTGATAACACCGAACTTAGACGAATTTGCCAAAACAGGAA
>JAKVCM010000174.1 GCA_022448605.1 Puniceicoccaceae bacterium
GGTTACCACTTACTCATTTTACACGCGGGCCACTGTCTCCGTCACCGAAATTGACAAGCTTGAACAACAGCTCGAAACCCTGCAGCCCGAGCTGGAAGATACGGAGATTCAAGATTCACAGCCTCTCCCCTTTGAGCATATAGAATGCAAAGGCATCTCTTTTCACTACAACAATGGTAGCCCAGGACGGTTTCAGCTCGGTCCTGTCGACTTCGCATTAGAACCCGGAAAGATCGTCTTCATCGTCGGAGGTAATGGAAGTGGAAAATCCACGTTCATCAAACTATTCACAGGCCTCTACCCACCGAGCGAAGGCAGCATTAACATCAATGGTCGTGTTTTGGGAAAACGCCTCTATCGCCGTTATCGAAACCTATTTTCGCCTGTCTTCTCGGATTTCCATCTCTTCGATCAGATCTACGGAATCTATGACCTAGATGAAGACCGGATCGATCAACTCATCCATAAAATGGAGCTGCAAGATCGAACCAAAGTTACAGGCCGCGCTATATCTAACACTCAACTTTCCACAGGCCAACGCAAACGCCTTGCCCTGGTGCTAACAATGGTCGAAGACAAACCGATCTTCATTTTCGACGAATGGGCCGCCGATCAAGATCCCACTTTCCGGCGTTATTTCTATAAAGAAATCCTCCCCCAGCTTAAAGCTGAAGGAAAAACAATCTTAGCAGCGACGCACGATGATAAATATTTCGATGTCGCCGACGAGGTCTACAAATTCGAGGAAGGGAAGATGCACCGTATCCAAAATGGCGAAAATCCCTTCTAAGATTTCACAGCGCAGTCACCGACCAAATCACCTCACGCGGACCTGCTAAAAAATGACCCTAGAGAAAAAAGCTTGAAAGAAGCCGAAGGTGCGATGGTCATAACGCACAAAAACGTAGAATATATGAGTGATTTCCTCAAAAGTGAGAAAGTCTTCGCCGACCGAAAAGTGTTCTATCTCGACCTCAAAGAAAACGACCGAGGCCGCGTGTTAAAGATCACCGAAGATGTCAACGGCCGGCGAGACACAATTATGTTACCCATGAGCGCCTTGCAGGAGTTTGTGGACACCTTGGATGAGTTCCTCGATTACGAGGAAGAAGAGGAGTAGATCGATTCGACGCATATATTTGTTTGCTGACCTACAACTGAATGTCGGCCTTCAATTCAGGTATTCTTGGAAAGAATTCTGATGCAGAACCGTTTTGGTTTGGCCATGAAATTTTGACCCTGTTTCAGCCAAGTCTAATCCAAAACAGAGTAGTCGAGTTTGTAAAAAACTCTTCACGTAGGCGTATATAGCATGACGCCGTTGCACTGAGGGCAAAGTTTTCCCGCAGGCGGTGCTCTGTAAATATCGTTAAATATTGTTCATAATGCATAAAGGCACCTCAAAATTGGATGCATACATCCAGGCATTGCTCTCAAGCGACGAAGCTTTAGAACAATTCATCAAAGATCCGCTCGTTTCAGAAAACTCACATGGCTTGACAAAAGCTGAGCGCTCCGTGCTGCGCCGTTCAGTAGTCCACCTACCTCCGACTGCAAAGAGCGGCTTCGCTGCTGTTCGTTCATTGAGCTTGTATCGCCGGTCTCTGCGCCTCCTCCAAAATGTAATACATAATTCGACTGGCGCAATACAAGGCGATTGTCTCAGCGCTACCTCCGAGGGGTATGACCAGAAGTGCGGGGAGAAAAATTTCGAATAATCGCATTTTATGGTGTACAAGCGTTCACAAGTCTGAAATAGGCTTGGGATGGCATCTAAAGAATCAGACCGCAAACAAGAGCGTATTCAGACAATCATAGAGCGCTTGTCCGAAAACGATCTGCTCCTAGAACGGATCGAAGACGTTGTTGAAACTGCTTACAGCGATAAGTCTGCGACCCTCGATGAGATTGAAGCCAAGC
>JAKVCM010000175.1 GCA_022448605.1 Puniceicoccaceae bacterium
TGGTGCACCGAAAGGTAATGCTCGCACTAAGCCGGAGGCTTGTTGATCGGTCTTGGAACTAGACAGCCGGATGAGAAGTCCTTCAGGTTCCCACACCAGATCACCGTAGCGAATGGCCACCAATTCGCTACGGCGAAAGGCACCGAAAAAGCCGGTCAACACCAGCGCGATATCCCTCAGTTTCTTTTTGGTGGTTGGTAGTTGCCGCAAATGATTCACTATTTGGGCGACGTGCTCCAAGCGCAATGCCTTGGCTTTGCGCTTGGGTTGGCCATGGGTACGACGAACGCCTTCCATGGTTTTGCGGACCAACGGATCACTTACTGGATCGATGAGCCCTTGATAATGGTGCCATTGGCTAATAGCGGTCAGGTGCAGATCCAGGGTTCGGGGATTAAGCGATTCGGCTCTGGCCAGCAGGTAACGCACGACAGTATCCCGATCCGAGGGCAGGCGACCACCCCATTTTTCAAATTGTCGAATGGCCGAACGGTAGGCTTTACGTGTGTTGTCGGATGTCGCTGCCTGGAGGTATTGCCGTAGTGGTTCGGGCCCCTGGCGTTCAACCAGGGTCGCATCCTTATTACGTAACGACAAGTTGCTAGCCTGTATTGGCGGTTTGTTGTTCATGAATAGGATTTCCTTCGATGTCGCTCAAAAGGCGGCTATGTACCGGCGTTACAAGTCGAAAATTTACGTCAAGATCAACTAGCCCACGATAAGGATGATTATCAGTGGTTAGTATCATGAATTCAAGCGATCTTGAAACGAACCAATATAATGTTATATTACGTGTTATGTAATATGTTACTAAATAATCCGAGAGGAATCACCATGGCCCGTGCCGGAGTCACTTATCACGATATCGCTAAAGCCGCTGAAGCCATTAAAACGCAAGGCCAGGAACCCACGGTGGATCGGGTGCGCGAACACCTGGGCACCGGCAGCAAAAGCACCATCGCGCCATTGCTCAAGCGTTGGCGGTCAGACAATGGGGAGGCGGCCGATGTCAGTGGGCTGCCGAACGACCTCGTCGAGGTGGTAAAGTCCCTGCATGAGCGGGTACAGCAGATGGCCGACCACCGTATCGAACAAGCTCGCCAGGAATTCGAGACTTTAAAGGAAGAACTCCGCAAAGAGTTGACCCATGCCGACAACACCATGGCGCAACTAACTGCCCGACAACGGGACCTGGAGAACCAGACCGAACGGCTGAGCAAAGAAAAAAGCGAGCAAAGTCGGTCCCTGGAAGACGCGCGTGTCAGCCTGGCCAAGGCCGAGTCCCAGCGGGACGAAGCTGCTGCACGGATTGTTGAATTGAAGGAGAGCGTTGCGGAACTCAAACAAGAAAATAAGGATATCCGCGATCATTTCGAACATTACCAGCAGCGTACTGCCGAAGACCGCCAGCAGGAGCGCGAACAATTCCGTTCAGTTAACCAGGGGCTGAACGATCAGATCCAGGATCTGCAACACCGGCTCGCCCAGGCTGAGTCGAGAGCGTCAGAGCTGTTTGACGCCAATGTGCAGTTACAACGACATGCCGATGAATTAAAACGGGCCAATGGGGCGCTAAATAGCGACGTGAAGGGAAAGATAGAAGATGTCCAGAACCTGAAACACGAGCTTGAAGAAGCCGTGGCAAAGTGCCGGGAATACCAGCATCAAAATGATCATTTGGCGCAAAACATGGCCGTGCTCACCACTCAGAAAGCTGATGTTGATAAGCAAGTGGCCGTCTTATCCCAAACACTGGAGACCACAAAAACCGAATTGAAAACCACCCAGGATAAAGCGGCGCTTCTGATCGACGAGAATAAAGTCATTCTTCAGGAAAAAGCCGTGATCCAAGGTCAATTTAAACAGCTCCAAAGTTCGCTGTAGCCGGATGGATGTATTTTGAGCGCCCGGCAGCTTAATAGTGGAATCGTCGTAGCTCATCAAATTTGTCGGTTCTTCCACTTGAAGCTTCTGTGCTTCTTCACATCAAGGATCTTTTGCCAATGAATCTGCTGTCAATTTTCACAATATTTGTAATTACTGCGGTTGCCGAAATTGTAGGTTGTTATCTGCCGTGGCTGGTACTGAAACAGAACAAGTCGGTATGGTTGTTAATTCCTGCTGCGCTTTCGCTGGCGTTATTTGCGTGGCTGTTGACGCTTCACCCAACGGCGGCAGGTCGCACTTATGCTGCCTATGCGGGCATATATCTGGGCGTTGCTCTCCTCTGGTTGCGTATTGTTGACGGAGTGGCGCTCACCCGTTGGGACATCGCGGGGGCTTTGGTCGCATTGGTAGGGGTTACCATCATCGTTATACAGCCAACGGCCGGTTAGGCAAGGCGCCATAATGTTGAATAATATCAGCCGCTTATGCTCAAAGTGGCTAAATCCAACGCTTTTACCGGCCGGACCTCACATAATCACTACTAAAGACGACGGGCTGAGTCTGAGCCATCTCAGGGGTGGTGCCAAAAGTCTGACCGTGCCTGAGCTTAAAAAAGAGCTCGCCATTTACCACCGGTTAGCACCATGGCACACGCAAATAAATGACGTTG
>JAKVCM010000176.1 GCA_022448605.1 Puniceicoccaceae bacterium
GGCCCACTGCGTTGATCCGCAATGGGCCGCACTGTTGAGCACTAGTGAAGGTAGGGTTCTAAAATTCAGTGCGCACCCACAAACTGGTTTGAGCGGACCCGCCGCTGGGTGCACGCACAGCAAGACCGCCAGACAGCCAGCCTGCTGCGAAATCGACGCCAAGGAGGCCAAACTGTTGCTCCGTATCAGCCCCGGGGAAACTGTCAGAAGTGCCACCTGCAGTCATCGTAACCGTGCCACCTTTTCCATTCTGGAAGCCCAGCCCAAGCACCGCGTTTAACTCGAGGCCGTTATTTGTCACATAGGTTGGCGTGCGCACATCAACGCCACCAAAAACTGACGATGAGGCGTCTGAAGCGAAAGTGATACTTCCAACCGTAAGGTCCGTAAGACTGGAGCGGGAGTAACCGGCATATGCCCCCATCACGTACCCATTTCTCGTGAAGTTCAGGCGCCCAGCAGCCGTGCCAAATGTGCTAGACGTACTCGTGCGCCCTGAACTTAACGCATAGTCTGCATTTGCTCGGCCCAAGACAGCCGTTCCCTTCAGATCAAGTTCTTCGTTAATCTGCAGGGAGGAAGATGCACCAAGATAAAACGTCGTTTGATCTACGCTATCGGTAGTTCCCGTTATGTCAGCCGATGCTTGTGAGTATCCAAAGAAGATTTCATATTCGCCAATGGTTCTGCCGAAGGTCAGGTTCTGTGACCCTTGAGAAGAGCCATTTCCAGTGTCTGCTTTGGTCGCACCGCCCGCTGAAACCCACCAGACATCTGACGTACCATTGCCGCGCGACACCTGTCCTGCCGCGGAGGTGCTTCCGCCCGAACTTAACGCTTGTCCCGCAACATCGCTGGCGAGCGATCCCGTCAGTGCGCCACTTGCACCAAGTATTGTTGCGCTACCCGTGTGAAGAATAAACTCCCCTGAGCCTACCTCTTCCAGGATCGCGAAAACGCCATCTGCTACTTCCGCGGTTTCAAGCCCTTCGAAAAATGTTGAACCGAAAACCTCGGCCGCTTCGACGACAAGACGATCGTCGCCATCCCCCATGTCAACATCGCCGCTCACAAAAGAATAAGCCTGCCACGTGAAGGTATCATCTCCTGAACCAAGTTTTACTGTTTTATCGGTGCCACTGATTAGCCTTCCATTATTAAACAGATATGTTTCATCGACATCAGACTTTACTGCGCGCCCATCAGAACTTTCAATTGTTCCATTGTTCCGGATGGTTAATCGCTGACCGCCACCTTCAATACCCTGTCTTTCCGACCTAATGACACCGTTATTAATTACAACATTATCTTCGGCGTTACGGCTTGTTCCAAATCTTATGCCCAAGTTCTCAGACTCAATCACACCCGAACTCTCTATTACGATCGTGTTCTCGTCTCCGCTTCCGTCGATCTCTATGCCGTTACTCTCAGATCTTATTTCGCCCGCCAAACTAATTTTATTATCGTCGCCCCCAGAAATCTTTATCCCAGTCTTTGCAATAATTAGACCGGTGGAAGAGATGTTGATCGTATTGTCGTCACCTTCGCCATCAGCTTCAATACCAATCTCGTCCGCTTCAATAAGACCATCATTAAAGACAGTATTTCCATTTCTAATAAAAATTGCTCGCTTGTCATCTCGCGACTCAATTATGCCACTCGATTCATTACGAATGATATTATCATCGAAAGCCTCTATACCTTCGTCGTCTGCTCGTATGAGCCCGCTGTTAATTATTTCATTTTCGCTATGAATATATATTCCACGCCCGTCAGCTAGTATCTCCCCAGAGGCGGCATTTACAATTTTATTGCGATTGTCTGCCTCTATGCCTTCTTCGTCTGCTTGTATGAGCCCGCTGTTAGATATTATGTTTTCATCATCAACTCTAATTCCACGCCTGTTATCTGATTCAAGAGTACCACCATTTGATATAATATTATTATCACGGAGATATATGACGGTGCCGTTTTCGCTTATCGCGCCTGAGGGTCCGATGTTTACGGTAAAACCATCGCCGTCTTCGTCGTCAATACCGTCCCCGGTGGCATCGCATGTATAGACCTGACCCACTAATGTGCACGCATCCTGCGCCTGTCCCTTCGACGTGCTGAACACC
>JAKVCM010000177.1 GCA_022448605.1 Puniceicoccaceae bacterium
AACCGTTCACGCTTACACTGCAACTCAGCGTACCGTCGATGGGCCTTCTCCAAAAGACATGAAGGGGGGGCGTGCTGCGGCGACCAACATTATCCCATCCACTACAGGGGCAGCCAAGGCTGTGGGACTCGTTCTTCCTGAAGTGAAGGGCAAGCTGACGGGGATGGCCTTCCGCGTGCCAACACCTACAGTGTCAGCGGTAGATCTCACCGTGAAGACCGAGAAGCCTACTTCTTACGAAGAAATTTGCTCCAAGATGAAAGAAGCCGCTGAGGGTCCCCTCAAGGGCATCCTCGGATACACCGAAGACGAGGTAGTCTCAACCGACTTCGTTCACGATAGCCATAGCTCTATTTTCGACGCTGGCTCCGGTATCGCCCTTTCTGATACCTTCTTCAAGCTGGTGTCTTGGTATGACAATGAGTGGGGTTATTCCAATCGCTGCGCCGAGTTGATCTCGAAGGTGGCGAAGATGGCATAAGCCAGGCCGATTTGCCCACACCTTTTCTGAGGGTCAGGAGAGCAGATAAAAATCACGCTCTCCTGGCCTTTTTTCTTTCATTTATCCGCACTCACTTATTCCATCGCGGCTCTTCAATTTTTCTCTATGGCCAAGGTAAAATCTGTAAAAGATCTCTCCTGCAGCGGAAAACGCGTGCTTGTGCGCGTTGATTTCAATGTTCCGCTTTCGTCAGACGGCAAAGTCACCGACGACACACGCATTCGCGCAGCGCTCCCCACGATCGAATTACTCGTCAACCAGAAGGCACGCGTGATTCTCGCTAGCCATCTGGGCCGTCCGAAGGGTGAGCCAAATATGAAATATTCACTCCGGCCGGTGGCGGCAGATCTTTCTGATAAGCTGAAGCGCCCGGTGATTTTCGTGAAGGACTGTGTTGATGAGGAAGCAGAGTCTATTATTGATAGCACCGAGCCAGGTTCAGTCGTATTGCTAGAGAATGTTCGCTTCTACGCGGGTGAGGAAAAGAATGACGCTGAATTTGCGAAGAAGCTGGCCAATCTAGCGGATGTTTATGTGAACGATGCTTTTGGTACAGCCCACCGTGCCCATGCTTCCACTGCCGGTGTCGCTGAGTTTGTTGCAGAGAAGGCTGCTGGCTTATTGATTGAAAAGGAACTTGCCTACTTGGGTGACAAGGTGTCGCAACCTGAGCGACCGCTGACGGTCATTTTGGGAGGAGCCAAGGTCTCTGATAAGATCATGGTTATCGACGCTCTACTCGAAAAGGCAGACACAATTTTGATCTGTGGCGCGATGGCCTACACATTTAAACTCGCTCTAGGAGAGACAGTGGGTGACAGCTTATCTGAGCCCGACAAGATAGATACCGCGAAGGCCGCTTTGGCCAAGGCGAAGAAAAAGGGCGTAAAATTCCTTCTTCCGGTCGACACAATGGTCGTGCAAGGGCTTGATTTCGGTGCAGGTTCTTTCACTGATTCAAAGATCGTCGAAGGTAATATTCCTGAAGGCTGGGAAGGCGTGGATATCGGGCCGAAGTCCGTCGCATTGTTCTCATCGGCTATTCAAGAGGCCAAAACTGTTCTCTGGAATGGTCCTATGGGGATCTTTGAAATTGAAGCCTGTTCAAAGGGGACTTTCGAAATCGCTAAGGTGATCGCTGATAGTGACGGTCTCTCGATCATCGGTGGCGGTGATTCAGTAAAGGCCATCAATCAATCTGGCTATGGCGACCAAGTCACTTTCATGAGCACAGGGGGCGGTGCCTCATTGGAGTTTCTTGAAGGAAAA
>JAKVCM010000178.1 GCA_022448605.1 Puniceicoccaceae bacterium
GCTACTTAAGGACGGCGAGCCTGTCGCTGAATTCTATTTAGGCACTGGTGCTGGTGCACGTCGTAATCATGTTCGCCTTGCCGATCAGGACAAGATCTATGCCGTGACGATTGGCAGTTACGATTTGCCAGCTGAAATTGCTGATTGGCAGGATAAGGATTTGCTCCAAATCGAAGTGAGTGAGATCCAGTCAATAGACCTCGAAGGGCTAACGATTCGCCGTGCAGAGCGGAGTGAAAATGAAGATGAGAGCCAAGGCACGGAGTCGGACATAGGCTCCACCGAATGGTTTGCTGATGGTTTGGCAGAGGACGAGACCTTCAAGACCGACGAGTTCGAGACACAGCTTCGCAACCTCGCAACGCTTCGTTTTGACCGTGCTTTCATGGGCTCGCTCGAAGAGCAGGTGATTAAAGCAAGAATCGTTGTTAGTTATGGCGATCAAGACCGCACTTATGAGTTTGCTGAAAATAAGGAAGGCGACAACTTCTGGCTTAAAGTAACTGGCTTTGAAGAGCTGTTTGAAGTTTCTCAATACAATGGCAATCGCATCATCGACAACTTAACAGGTGAGAAGCTTATCGAAAAGCCCGAGCCCGATGAAGACCCAGAAGAGGTTACTGGAAACGATTTGGATGTCGTAGCTGATCCGCCAGAGACTTCTTCCTTAGACGAATAAATCAGGTCAATTGAATATACCTATACTAAAAGCGCACAGTATTTGCCTGTGCGCTTTTTTCGTAAGCTCCACTATGGTGTATCGCATTAAGCAAAAGCTGTAAATTTTGTTAACAGAGCTTATGTTGAATCCGTACGACTAAAATTTGTCTGTAATCAGCAATGTCGCAGGTTCTTCAGCCCTCAGGCTGGCTCCGGTCACATATGGCTGAAGATAGTTGCTGCCTTTCGCGAGTTTGGTCCCACTTAGTTTGTCGGTCACTCTGCCTTCCACTGCGTGGATGAGCCGTGCACCTTTTCCCGCTGGAAGCTCCAGCGCGTCGTCTTCAGGCTTCAGTTTGAATTTGCGAATGCGAAACTCCCCACAAACGGCCAGCGTCTGTGCCCCAGGCACGGACTTGAGCGGCCTAGGTTCGTAGTCTTCAAAGTCGATCGATTGGAGTGATTGCTCTACATGTAATTGTCGCGGGGCTCCGTCTAGCCCGACGCGCCCCCAGTCGCAGACTCGGTAGGTTGTGTCTGAGTTTTGCTGGATCTCCAGAATCAAATTTCCCGCGTCGATTGCGTGCACACGACCGCTCTCTACGAGGATCGAATCGCCTGCCTTTACGGGAAAACGATGCACGCAGGCGGCCACTTTATTGTCTTTAAGCGCCTGGGTGAATTGTTCACGGGTGACGCCTTGTTTGAGTCCTACGATAAGTGAGGCATCTTCGTCACAGTCTGCGATATACCAATTCTCAGTTTTTGGTTCGCCTCCAAGCAAGGGCGCAATCCCGGCAGGCGGGTGAACTTGGAGCGACAGGCGTTCTTGGCAGTCAAGCCATTTGATTAATATAGGAAATGGGCGCGAACCCTCGCCCCCTGGCCCCAGAATGTCCACCGCATGCTTTTCCAATAGCTCGCGGATGGTCTTACCTTTGTGAGTGCCTACGGCGACGACTGACTGCTCATCCTCTCTGTCGACCAGTTCCCAGCTCTCACCGATCATTTTGCCCCCGGGTAGCGTTCGCCCCAATTTAAGTTCGAGACCACGGCCGCCCCAAACGCGCTCCATGTAGAGTGGGGTGAACGACATTAATTCCATATAAGTTTATTGTAGGATTCCTAGGGAGATACTGGTGCTCAATCGAACCTTGTTTTTCACGTATTCACGTTTAAATTTATTCCAAACATATGGCATTCAAAGCAAAGAAGAAAGTCGCAAATAACAAGGTAATCTCTCAAGAGCCGCGAATGGCACAGTCGCGGCCAGTCTGGGCCTTACTTCTTTTTACGATAGCAGCCCTTGTCGCGGTTTCGATTTTTGATTATAATACAGGTCAGTATAATGTAACCCCTCCCTCAGACATCAACGCAGTCGGGAAAGTGGGCAGTGTGATTGGGTTTTATGGATTTCATTGTTTCGGAGTATCTGTATTTTTAACTCCTATTTTTTTATTTTGGTTTGGTATCCGGCTACTTATCCAGCAAGAGCGCGGTAAGCGCGTCTTGGCTGCGATTGCCTCACCCATCGCCATTCTCTTTGCGGCAGGACTTATCGAATGGATCGACCCCTCTGCTAGCGGAGCGGGCGGCATTTTCGAAGATCAAATTTCAAATTATTTAGGAGGCCTCCTTGGCGAGTTCCTATACAAAGTTCTTTTCCCGCCGTTTGGTAATTTTGGTTCCTTTATCATTTTGCTGATGGGCTTTATCATCGGTTCGATTCTCGTGTTTACGGATAACTTTGGGCGCTTCGTAGAATACTTGCAAAACACTTACCGCAACTTCCTTGCCAACCGCTCTGAGTCTAAGGAAGCCCGCAAAGTCCGCAAAGCCGAGAAAGCCGAAGCAAAGCGCCTCGCTAAAGAGGAGGCTGCGCTCGCTAGAGCCAAGTCCAAGGCAAATAAAGCCGCCGCCAAAGCAGCCAAAGCCGAGAAGTCCGCTCAAAAAGCAGAGGAGGATACAGAGGATGAAGAGGAGGACGAAACCCTCGAAGATGATCGCAAACCTTCACTACTTAGAGGCGCACCTACACCCTTGCCCGCAACCAATGATAGCGTGGCAAGCAAGACTCCGCCTAAAAAGAAGCTCATCCCCAAGCCTCCAGCTTCAGAGCCCGAGCCGAAGAAACCCGCTTTAGACCCCGCCACCATTAAGATTATCTCTGGTGAAAAAACAGAAAAGTCCCTAGCTAATATTCCTGAACGACGAGGCGACTATATCTTTCCGCCGCGCGGACTTTTATCTGAAGCACCCGACAGCATCGCTGCCGCCCCCGAAGATCATGCGGGCACGATGAACGCGCTCGTGCGCACGCTCGAAGAGTTCGGTGTTAAAGTTATCCCTGGTGAGATTCACACTGGCCCGGTCATCACACGCTATGAAGTCACTCCCGCGGCGGGAGTCCGTGTGGAAAAGATCGTCAATCTTGATAAGAATATCGCCCTCGGCCTCAAAGCGATGTCCGTGCGGATTCTTGCCCCCGTCCCCGGGAAGGGAACCGTTGGCATCGAGGTGCCCAACAAGATCGCGCAAGCGGTCTGTATGCGCGACATTATTGAATCGAAAGCGTGGGACGATGCTCGAGCCGAGATTCCAGTCGTCTTAGGGCAAGATGTGACAGGTAAGCCGATGGTCATGGATCTGACCAAGATGCCTCACGTGCTCATTGCCGGCTCCACCGGTTCGGGTAAGACCGTTTGTATTAATGCCGTTATCGCCTCGCTCCTTTACCACTCCGGTCCTGAGGACCTTCGCTTTATTATGGTGGACCCCAAAGTAGTGGAAATGCAGATGTATAACTCACTGCCGCACATGCTCATCCCGGTTGTTACCGAGGCCAAGAAAGTGCCTGCTGCCCTCAAATGGCTGATCGCTGAGATGGAACACCGCTACCAGATTTTCGCTAAGACTAACGTGCGCAATATTGCAGGCTTTAATGCCAAACTTTTAAAAGATAAAGCAGAGCAGGCTAAGGCTGAAGCTATGGAGTCTGACATGAGCCCCGAAGAACGGAACGCCCTTCAGCAGGTGGAAGTCCCTCGTGATGACGATGCCTTTGAGATACCTCGTAAAAAGCTACCTTATATCGTCTGTATTATCGATGAATTGGCCGATCTAATGATGGTCGCACCTGCAGATATTGAGACCTGCATCGCGCGTATAGCACAACTTGCACGCGCCGCCGGCATCCACCTTATCCTTGCCACCCAGCGCCCATCGGTGAACGTCATCACAGGCGTGATCAAGGCGAATTTACCTAGCCGCATTTCCTTCAAAGTAGCGTCCAAGATCGACAGTCGCACCATTCTCGATGGCGGTGGTGCTGAAGCGCTGATTGGTAAGGGTGACATGCTCTTCATTCCACCCGGCACTTCGAATCTAGTG
>JAKVCM010000179.1 GCA_022448605.1 Puniceicoccaceae bacterium
ATCTTGAGGGAACTCCATAGTCACTTCTTTAGTTTCGCCAGCCTTCATGCCAACGAGGCCATCGACGATAGCGCGAACACCGGGCGCATCTTCGTTGCCAGCTTCCTCCCATGTGTTGGCTTGAGTACCATACATTGGTGCTTCAGGCACGAGATCGGCAACGATTTCAGTATCGATTTTACCCTCATAGGCACATTGGACGTAGTCGCCCTTCTCAGCGGCCTTCTCAGCAACATTGTATTCAGCGCGTTGACCAAGGATTTGGTCGAGCATCTTAGCCACTTCTTCGTCACTCGCTTCGGTTGGAGAGTTAGTCACTTTGAGGCCTTCGTAAGCGGGGACTTCAAATTCAGGAATCACATCGACAGTGAAAGTGATCGTGGCGCCTTGACCACCTTTGACTTCGCCCTCATCTAGCTCGACTATATTGAAAACCTCAAACTCGGCGCCAGCAACACCCTCTTGATGGGCTTGCGAGACAACACGCTGCTTAAGCTCTTGCTGAATATCTTTAGCAAAGCGCTGGCGTACCATATTTATGGGTGCTTTACCGGGACGAAAACCGGGGATCTTGGCTTGGCGCTGAAAGTCATTAATGAGTTTCGCTTCTTGCTCAGACACTTCCTCGGAAGAGGCGGTGATGGAGATGGTTTTACGGGTTGGATTGATGTCTTGGACGTCAGTTTTCACGGTGAATGTTTATATTGAATGAAGTAGGGCATAATAGATAGCCGCACAGGAAAAAGCGGCAAAATAAAGGGCATAGCCATTTTACGGTCAATGCCTATATTCTGGATATCGCAGACAATAAGCGCGTCTCTAATATTTACAAGTAAGAGCGTTTGCTTCTAGGCGTTCATAAATAACAGCCACTTCTTAACGGACACCAAATCTAGGAAACTTACGACTTCGACGGCGCAAATGCAGTGTAAAGCAGCACCAGAACATTGACCCCAGGAATCAACATAAGTAGTGTCCAATAAGCGGGCTTGCCTATGTCACGCAAGCGCTTGAGCATCTGCATGAGGCATATTAGTAAGCAAATTAGGCCAACAATAATGCCAATAAACGGTCCCAGCGGGCTGTAACTACCGTGGTGCCAGTGATCAAAATAACTGATTGCTTTAATCGTCACAAATGTGGACAAAGCTATAAGCAAAACGAGGCGGACGACGTAAACAAAGCGGCCAATGCAGCCTTCAGAACTGATAAATGTTTCTTTCATAATAGGGAGCTTGGGATGTTTACGATTGAATCGAAGATCGCAATAAAAACCTGTAACCCCATTTGAACAAAATGCCTATGACGCCTTCAGTATTTTTTTACGATCTAGCCAGAGTATCACTCTTGGATAAGGAAACTCATGCTCATGGATAAGCCTTGCTACACTTGCTCTTCATTGGGATCACGGGCAAGCTCAATAATCTAATCCCGACCTTTGATTTTCTCAATTGCCCAGCTTGCGTGCTCGGCAACCATTTCATCCCCTCCGGACGAAACAAGTTTAAGGGCAGGTAAATCTGCCACTGTGCCAACGTTACCAAGAACCACGCATAGATTTCGTTGAAAGCGCCGTAACTTAAGACGACGCATGGGCGAGCCTTGCAGTCGCTCGGTAAAACTCGCCTCATCCCATGCCAGCATTTCAACCAGCGTTGGCAGCTCGCGAGGCCTGAACTTATCCTCCTCGGTTGGTAACGCCCATTTATTCCAGGGGCAAACGTCGAGACACTCGTCGCAGCCATAGAGTCGGTCACCGATTGCCTCGCGATACTGGACTGGGATTGCACCGTCGTGCTCGATTGTGAGGTAGGAGATACACTTTGAGGCATCGAGTTGATAGGGCGCAGTGATCGCTCGTGTCGGGCATACGTCGATACAGCGAGTGCATGACCCGCAGCGGTCTTTTTCTTGTTTATCAGTAGGCAATTCCAAGGTTGTTACGATATTAGCGAGAAAGCTCCAGGTGCCTCGCTTGGGCTCGACCAAGATTGTGCTTTTGCCCTGCCAGCCGACACCTGCAGCCTCCGCGATTGGTTTTTCTAGAAGTGGCCCCGTATCTACATAGGGACGTTGATCGCCGCCGTAATCGTCCCGCAAGATACGGCAGAGACGCTTGATCCGACGTAACATGAAATTATGATAATCGTCGCCAAGCGCATATTTTGCGATGCGATACTTACGATCGGGATCCGCTTGATAATAATTAAGCGCGAGTACGATAATAGACTTCGCTTCGCGCTCAGGAATGAGATTTTCAGGATGCAAGCGCCTATTATTGCTACGCTCCATCCATGTCATCGTGCCATGCTTTTTATTAGCGATCCATTGTTCGTAATATTCCCGTCTCAGATTGAAAGGCACCGCAGTCACGCCAAGCGAATGAAAACCGAGGGCTTTAGCTTCTTCTATAATGCGTTGCTTGATTTCTTTGCTCATTAATACGCCTAGATAATAATATCTGTATACGAGTCGAAGAGAATCAACGAAAACCAGTTCTTTGCAGGTGACAACAAAGCAAAAGCAACTATGAATCCTAGCTATGAATAGAAATGTACCACCCCCAATGCCGCGAAACCCCTTAGATGATGTTGATTGGGACGCCGTCAAAAGCTACAGGAAGCTAGTCCTCATAGTGCCACTTTTTATACTTACAGCCGTCGGCGCGCTGACCAGCTACTACATAGTCCAACCCGAAGAAGAAGCAGTGGTCAAACGCTTCGGCTTGGTCGTCGCGCAAAAAGAACCAGGCTTACACTTCAAACTTCCCTTCGGTATCGACACTGCGCAAATGGTGCCAACTGCTCGAGTACTCAAACAAGAGTTTGGCTTTCGCACTCAAGGCATCGACGGGCGCACGAGCTACCGAAAAGACAGCATGCACCGCGATGAGTCGCTCATGTTAACAGGAGATCTTAAGGTCATCGACGTTGAGTGGGTTGTTCAATACCGCATTAGCAATCCAGATAAATTCCTTCACCAAGTCCGTGATCCCGAGCAGACCCTTCGCGATGTCTCTGAGTCCGTCATGCGTCGCATCGTCGGCAACAGCCTCGGCAGCGATGTCCTCACTGAGAAGCGAGTGCAAGTCGCCAACCTATCTCGCGCAGAATTGCAAAAGGCTATGGAATATTTCGATCTGGGC
>JAKVCM010000018.1 GCA_022448605.1 Puniceicoccaceae bacterium
CTTTGTTTTACTTGAGGCTTACTTCCTAGCAGTCATTCAAGTCTTAGTTTATGCGGGCGCGGTCATGGTGCTTTTTCTTTTCATCATCATGTTGCTCGATGTGAACAAAGATACCAGCGACCTTTTGAAGGATAAGATGACCCTCGGCGCATCTATTACCGGTTTCACTCTCTTAGTGATCCTGACCGTTTCTGTTTTTGCGGGAGGTCAGCATTTACCTGAAACCGTCTTACTTCCTGTCATGGAAAACCCAACAGGTGAGGGCGTTGGCATCCCATTCACTACCTCGGCTAAATCTTTCGGTTACAGTCTATTCACCAAATACATGCTACCTTTCCAAGTAACTGGTTTTCTCCTGCTCGCAGCCATGATCGGCGTTATCGTAGTTTCGAAAAAACACTCTGAAAATTCCTAATCCTCTATGACTGTCGGTTTAAATGCTTTTATTCTTGTCGCTGGTTTGCTCTTCGCGATCGGTATGTTTGGGGTGATTCTTCGCAAGAATACGCTGGTCATATATATGTCACTTGAGCTCATGCTCAATGGGGTGATTCTCGCACTCGTCGCATTTTCCCGTTATAACGGCACTATGGATGGTAATCTCTTTGTCTTTTTCATCATTACAGTGGCGGCTGCTGAAGTGGCCCTCGGCCTTGCTATCATAGTTGCGCTCTTCCGGCTGCGACAGTCCGTGATGGTCGATCAACTCACTTCCTTGAGTCGCTAGAAATATGACTCCCACTCAGTCACTTCTTGTTGTAATATTTGCACCGTTGCTCTCTGCGGTGCTGATAGCCTTTTTCTGCCGCCAGCGTCATGGCCTTGCCGCAACGATTTCCGTCACCGCCGCAGGTGCGATCTTTGTCTTCAGCCTCATAGCTATCATGACTGTGGGTTCAGATGAGGTTCACGCCAGTTCTGCTTGGCTACATTTTGGTGACTTTGAGGTCAACAAAGGCTTCTTGTTCGATGACGTCGCCAAGACGATGGTCATCATGGTGGCCTTTGTAGGTTTCTTGATTCATGTCTTTAGTCTTGGCTACATGGCAGACGATCCTGCGCGAGGACGTTATTTTGGGGGTCTATCGATTTTCATGTTTTCCATGCTTGGCATCGTATTGGCAGATAATTTGATCATGATTTTCGTCTTTTGGGAACTAGTCGGCTTCAGTTCCTACATGCTGATCGGTCACTACTTGAATAGCGATGAGGCTGCGGCTGCATCGAAAAAGGCATTTATCGTCAACCGTATCGGTGATCTTGGTTTCCTCGTTGGTATTGCCTATGCCTACTGGCATTTCGGCACCACTAACCTAAGCGAAATGGGTGGCTATGTTGCAGGTAATCCTGAATTAGTCAAAGTCTCTATTGTTGCGCTCCTTATGTGCGGTTTCATCGGTAAGTCCGCTCAGTTTCCTTTACATGTTTGGCTGCCGGATGCGATGGCGGGTCCCACGCCAGTTTCAGCACTGATTCACGCTGCGACCATGGTCGCAGCGGGTGTTTACTTCCTTATCCGTATTGAATTCCTCTTCCCGCAGGAAGTGCTGACTCTAATCACATGGTTGGGTGCCTCTGTAGCAGTTTACGCCGGCTTCTGTGCCTACGGGCAGAATGACATCAAGAAAATCCTCGCCTATTCGACGCTGTCGCAACTCGGCTACATGTCGGCGGCATTCGGTCTTGGCTTCCCAGGCGTGGCGCTCTTCCACTTGATTACCCATGCCTTCTTTAAAGCGCTCCTCTTCCTCGGTGCGGGTTCCGTTATTCACGGCTGCCACCATGAGCAAAATATTTTCAAGATGGGTGGCCTTTTCAAGAAGATGCCCATTACGGCGATCACTTTCTTGATCGGTACATTAGCGCTCTGTGGTGTTTACGGACTGTCTGGTTTCTTCTCTAAGGACGCTATCTTGATTGCGGGTGGTCTAGGCAATACGCCAATTTTCTATTTGCTCACATTGGGTGCATTCATGACGGCTGGCTACATGGGCAGGCTATTCTGGATCGCCTTTCTAGGTCAGCCCAATTCTGATTGTGCTTCGCACGCTAAAGAGAGTCCACTCACTATGCTGGTGCCTCTCATAATACTCGCATCGCTTTCTATCGCGGGTGGTTGGATGGGCTATTGGCCTGATTTTCTCGGCGGGCTAATCAAGGATAACCTCGACCACTTGCATCATATGGATCATTATGATGCCATACACAAGAAGGTGCTGATATTCGGGTCTGCAGCATGGATCGTTGGTCTAGTCGTTTCCTTCTTCTTCTACGGAGCGGGTGCCAAGGAAGATCGCCTCGAAAAGAGGGCCGCTCCTATTTACGGTTTCCTACGTTCACGCCTTTGGTTCGATGAAGCTTATGACTTTTATGTCGATAAGGTTCAGCAACGCTTTGCGCTCTTACTCAACTTCATTGACGTTTTTTTAATCAAAGGTGTTCTCGTTCGAGGCAGCGCGGGTATCGTCGGTTTCGTTGGGGTGTGTTCACGCTCGCTTCACAATGGCAATCTTCATAGTTACGTTTATTGGTTCTTTGTAGGCCTCATCCTTCTCTGGGCGGTCGCTTCAGGACTTTTATAGTATAAAATTTAGTTCTTAATGGGTAACCTAGAGACAAGTTCACTCTTTCTCCTCGTATCGATCCTTGTGCCGATTCTCGCGGGCCTTGTGCTTCTCTGCAGTTCACGTTCTAGCGTGAATTCGATTCGTGCTCTGAGCGTCTTCGGTTTCGGCTGTCCATTGATGGTCGGCATCATGCTTTACGGCCTTTTTGATCCGTCACTGGCGGGTGAATATAATTTCGAGCTACGTTTACCGACGGGGCTGGAAAGTATCGGGATCTACTTACACCTGGGTTTGAACGGTATTTCAATGCCGCTCTTTCTACTGGCAGGTATGGTCGGTCTTGCAGCTGGACTTTACGCCATGAATTCTAAGGCCGAGCGACTGCATCTCTACCTTGCACTGCTCCTGTTTATGCTTGGCGGCCTCATGGGCACCTTTGCTTCAATCGATGTTTTCTTCTTTTACTTCTTTCACGAGTTTGCTCTCATCCCGACATTCTTGATGATCGGTATTTGGGGGCGCGCGGGTCGTCGTATTGCTGCCATTGAGATGACGATTTATCTTACGCTCGGTGCGCTGCTTTCACTACTTGGACTTATCGCGCTCTATGTGCAAAGTGGAGTGGATTCATTTTCTCTATTGGAGTTGCGTAATTACCTCTCCGCTCATCCACTCACTGAAACGGTGCAGAATAATATCTTTGCGCTACTGCTCTTTGGTTTTGGCATCTTGGTTTCGCTTTTCCCATTCCACAGCTGGGCGCCTAAGGGCTACGCTGTCGCACCGACGGGTGCGGCCATGCTCCATGCTGGAGTGTTGAAAAAGTTTGGTCTTTACGGCCTCTTACAAATCGCTGTGCCCTTGCTACCTTCGGGTGCCGAACATTGGTTCCCTTGGATCTTTTGGCTGGCGCTGGGTAACATCATTCTGATCGGGCTCGTCACAATGGCACAAAAGGACCTTAAGATGATGCTCGGTTACAGCTCGGTCATGCACATGGGCTACGCCTTCCTCGGAATCGCTTGTTTTTCCGTAGCTGGAGCGGGTGGGGCTATTCTTATGATGGTGGCACACGGATTGTCCGTGGCGCTGCTCTTTATGCTATCGACCTGCGTTTATCATCGCAGCCAGACTTTTGATCTTTCCTCAATGGGCGGCCTCGCGACTAAGGCTCCTGTTCTTGCGGGCTTTTTCGTGGCCGCCATGATGGCTAGTATTGGTTTACCTGGTTTTGGTAACTTCTGGGGTGAGTTCACCATCTTCGTCGCGCTTGCTGAAACGGGTATGACTAAGTGGATCGTAGTACCTGCCGCCATCGGTATCGTCATCTCTGCGATCTATGGACTGCGTGCTGTTTCCAATATTTTCTTTGGCCAAGCTAAAGAATCTTTCAGAGTGCGCTTAGAAAGCGGTGAGATCACCGATCTACAGTCCTTCGAGAAATTACCAGCATGCATCTTAATTGGCGGTCTCTTGCTAACAGGTATCTTTCCTCGCATAGTTTCAGATGATGCCAACCGCGAATTGACAGTGCTTTATTTACAAGAGCAAAGCAATTTACCTATCATTGAATCGTCAAACTTGCCCTCCCAGGCGGACGCTCCCAAGGAGGTGACACACTAATGAACGAACTTCTCATCGAATTCCTTGGTGGTTTCACTAAGACCAATCAATGGTCAGCCATCCTTCCCGAGATCATGCTCGGTTTAATTGCGCTCGCTCTGCTCGGCGCAGAGATGGCCTTGCCTAAAAATAAACAGACGCTTATCCCTCATCTTGCGATTCGGGGCCAAGTCATTGTCTTGCTTGTCGTCATCGGATGCATCGTTTGGTGCAATGTCGGAGAGAGCGAGTATTTCAGTGGTCTGATTGTTCAGAACGACATAACTCAGATAATGCGTGCTTTCTTCCTAGCCAGTTCGATCGTAGTCTCCTACCTCGGTCAGATTTACCTGAGTAAGCAGTCGCTGCCGAAGACTGAGTTTTACGCTTTAGTTTTAATCATTGCTGCAGCCATGATGCTGCTTGTACAAAGTGCCAATTTTGTCATGCTTTTCGTCGCCTTGGAAACGGTGACTGTTGCCTTCTACGTGCTCGTTGCCTATTCACGCACCAGTCAATTCTCACTCGAGAGTGGGCTAAAGTATCTAATCCTAGGTGCGCTCAGCTCTGGCATTCTACTCTTTGGCATCGTCCTTCTTTACGGCATCGCAGGTAACCCTGAGCTTATGGGTTCAAGTCGCGACGCGCTTAACTATAACGAACTGGCTAACTTCATTACCCTGAATATTAACAATCTGGTTGGTGTGGATAATATGATCGTAAAGATCGGTACCTTACTCGTCGTCGCGGGTATCTGTTTCAAAATTGGCGCGGTTCCCTTCCAGATATGGGTGCCCGATGTCTATCAAGGCGCACCCACACCCGTCACTGCCTACCTCGCAGTCGCTTCCAAAGCGGCTGGGTTTATCGTTTTGATTCAGCTTTTGCACGGTCCATTCATTGCTTTGAAAGAATTCCTTGTGCCTGTGTTGTCTGTTATCGCGGCGGCTACGATTCTGTTTGGCAATTTAGCTGCGGTGACGCAGCGCAACATCAAGCGCCTCATAGGACTTTCAGGCATTGCACACGCTGGCTACTTGCTCGTGGGGGTTATCGCTTCACTCTACGTTCCATGGGCAGTTAACGCTGTGATTTTTTACCTCGTTACTTATCTATTGGCCTCATTCGCCGTATTCGGAGTGATGTCGCTCGTAGCGGATGCCGACGATGCCAACCAAGAGCTTGATCACTACGAAAATTTCGCCCGCAAGCGTCCTTTCCTTGGTGGCGTCTTGGTCTGTGGTCTCGGTTCCCTTGCGGGTATCCCGCCACTTGGTGGATTTATTGGTAAACTCTTTCTTTTTGTCGCCGCCTTCCAGGCTGGCCTCTACGGACTCTTGGGTATCTCGGTGCTTGGTGTGGTCATTTCGATCTACTATTACTTTGGCTGGATCCGCGAATGCTATTTTTCTGCATCCTCAACCGAAATGTTAGAAGACGCCACTAACAGCGCCTCACAAGCTGACCTTATATTACTTGGTGGTATGGTCGTCGCTACCCTAGCGATCGGTTTCCTGCCTGCAGTATTGCCGATTATACGATAGGTTTCTATCAGTTCGAGCGCATTGACACATAAACCCTGTATGTTTCGGTTCTAACCTTTGTGGTCTGATTAATAAAAATGCGCTACCTCCTAATCGATGCCTATAATGTGATTTGTGCTACTGATTCATTGCGTGAGATCATGCAGGGAAAGCTCGACACCGCGCGTGATCAATTGGCCGAGATTGTTCGTAGTATTCATGATGCCGAGGCAGTGCATGTCGCCCTTGTGCTCGATAGCCGCAAGGACAAACTAGAGGTTGAGCGCCCCTACAAAGTAAAGACTTTCGAATACCTCTACGCGCCTGCCGCCTTATCCGCTGATGGAGTGATCGAGCGCATGGTTGCCCGCGTAAAAAATCCCCAGGATACAACTGTAGTTAGTAATGATCGAATGGTCAGAGAGTCCGTTCGGGCGAATGGGGCCATTGCCTTACGCCCTGAAGACCTCTTCGAATGGGCTAGTGGATGCGAATCCCGGCTAGTTCAAGATACCCGCCGAAGAAATGCCGCTGATGCCAAGGATTTTAAAAACGGAATAGATTTAGATTTGTAGCTAAAGTGTATGCGCGCCGTTAGGCTTCGCATACCTTGCTGGAGCTAGATATCGTATTCGAACAGTGGTTTTGGGTCGATTACCTTCCTGTTGTGGAGACGCTCCTTAAGTTGAGCCTGAAACCAATCGCGTGCGTCTTGATCGCCGTGGGTTAAGATGATTGCACGGGCTTCTGTTTGCTCGGCATATTCGAGTAGTTCGCTGCGGTCAGCATGGCCGCTGAGGTCGAACTGATCGATGCTGGCACGGATTGGTGCGTTGTAGTCGAGCGCATCGAAAAAGAAGGTCGTTTCTTCGTCGTGAGATCCCAGCAGCTGCCCTCCTGGTGTGTCGGGGTCGCAGTAGCCGACGAAGCAGAGGCCATTGTTTGAATGGGGCAGGAGCGAGGCAGCAATCTTGTAAGAGGGGGTGTGCTCAACCATCATACCACTACTCACGAGGTAAATGCCCTTGCGAGGAAGATCGCGTCCCGGACGCATGTTGAGGTCGACGGAGCGGACATCCATCTTTTCCAGCATTCTAATATCAAAATCGATTAAGTTAGTTTGCTTGCGAATTTTATCGAAGTACTCGCAGACCGCCATGCCGAGCCCTGCGGCGTGAATGGGTGACTTTGGCAAGCGGCCATCCTTGCGTGCTTCGTAAATTATTTTAAAGAGCTCCTGCATGCGTCCAAGCGCAAATACAGGTATTAAGCAGCTACCGCCGCGCTCCAGGATCGCAGCAATTTGTTCGATTAGTTGATCGACTTCGGACGCACGGGTCTTGCCCGGCTCGCGACCTTTGACACCGCGGGTTGTCTCGAGGATGAGGGTGTCCAATGGACCCGAAGGCAGTTGAGCACCTTGGAGGGTGCGTTGAGCGTCGAAGAGGACGTCGCCAGAGAAGACGATGCGTCGATGCTTGTAGATGAATTCGACGGCAGCGGCGCCCGCTACGTGTCCTGCGGGATGGAGGATTACTTCAATGCGTTCTTTCCCCTTTGTATAGATTTCACTACGTCCAAAACGCTGAATGGTCAGCTGCTTACTAAATTGAATGACATCGCGGTGGAGAAAGAGTGGATACTCGGAGATGCCATGCTCCTCTCGCTGACGCTTCATTACGTTGATCGAGTTGCGCAGCATGCGAGGCGCAAGGGTGACATTAGGCGCGGTGGTGATGACGGGCGTCTTCGGATATTGCGCCGTTACGATGGGCATGGAACCGAGGTGATCGAGGTGGCAGTGCGTCAGCGCGATAAGGTCGAGGTCTATATTCTCAATAGGCTTGAAGTCAGGCAGAGCATCATAGCCAAGTTTCTTCGGATTGAGCCCAGAATCGATCAAGATATTGAAGCTACCGATTTGTACGAACATTGAGTTAGCGCCGATCTCGCCGTGGCGGTTTAGGTCGATTAGCTTCATATTGTGTTCGTGAACATGTTATTTATTTCAAATTTTGTGATACGGAATTGTGCGTAGGCTCTGCCTTTTTGTGCACTAGGAAAAGCACTAAATGAACGAAATTTGCTCTTACTTGATTTAGAGGCTTGTGAATTTTATCAATTGCACATCTTGGGTGCGATTGCCCACAATACCGAAGCTCTGAATGGCAAAACTTAACACTGCAACTCGTATTACTTGGATTGGTTTGCTACTCAATCTGCTCTTAGGCTGTGTTAAAGTCGCGGGCGGTTGGTCCTTGCAGTCTAAGGCGCTTTTGGCGGATGGGGCGCATAGCCTACTGGATTTATTGACCGATGTTGCCGTACTAGTCGGGCTATCTTTGGCGAGTAAACCGGAGGATGCTAACCACCTTTATGGCCACCACAAGTTTGCCAGTTTCGCCAAGCTCTTTGTTGGAGGCATGTTGTTGCTGTTTTCGGTTGGTCTGGTCGTGTCTGCTTTGTTTGACTTCCGGTCGGGGCTGAGTGCCCCTAAGGCGGGGGCTGCGGTGGTGCTTGCTTTGATTTCGTTGGTATTTAAAGAGGCCCTTTTCTGGTGGACGCGCGGGGTGGCGAAACGATTGAAATCAGATCTATTGATGGCCAATGCCTGGCACCACCGAATGGACAGCCTGTCCTCCTTGGGCGTGGCGGTGGCATTGATCGGGGTTTGGCTGGGCGGTAAGAGTTGGGCCTTTCTCGACGATGTAGTCACGCTAATTCTAGGCGGCTATTTAATTTTTGAGGCGACTAAGATTTTTCTGCGTGCCTGCTCGGATTTACTTGATGCTGCGCCAGAGCGAGCGATCATTGAGGACCTCCGTGAGCATATTTTGCCGACTCCAGGAGCGCTTGCCTATCATGATTTTCGAGTGCGTCGGGTAGGGGATCGTTATGAGGTAGATTTGCACTTGCAGGTCGATCCCGAGATTCCGGTAGAAGCCGGACATGCTATCGCGCGAACAGTGAAGCGAAGGATGTGTGAAAAACATCCTGAGGTTTCCAAAATACTTGTGCATGTGGAACCAGCTAACAAAGAGCATATTATGAATCGAGGGCTTTCTGGGTCTGGTGATTCTGATCTTAAAATATCCAATCATTAAGAAATATAGCTTGTCTGTTCTAGGCTTACAGAATTGAAACGTAGTGCATGACGACCTCTCAATTAGTCATTTGAAGCGACTGTCTTTTTTCCTCCATGAGCGATTTTTTGAAGCACGAATGCGGTATCGCGATGATCCGCCTTTTGAAGCCTTTATCCTACTTTAAAGAAAAATATGATACGCCATTGTATGGCTTCAATCAGCTGTTTTTGCTGATGGAAAAGCAGCATAACCGCGGGCAAGACGGTGCTGGAATTGGCTGTGTTAAGCTTCGTGTGGCACCAGGTGCACCCTACATGGCGCGCGAGCGCACAATCAAGAGCAATTCGCTTTCGCGTATCTTTAAAGGCCAGCTCAAGGTTTACCAAAAGATGGTTGATAAGGGCATCATTCATCCCGAGTTTCCAGAAACGGTGAAAGATAATTTTCGATTCGGTGGCGAAATTTTGCTTGGGCATCTTCGCTATGGCACTTCGGGCGTTTATTCATCTATGAGCTGTCACCCTTACGTGCGTGAGTCAAATTGGCCTACAAAGAACCTAATGTTGGCGGGTAATTTTAATATCACTAATGAGAAAGATCTTAACAACGACCTCATCAACCGTGGCCAACATCCAATCTTTGGTACGGACACGCAGGCCGTATTAGAAGAGATTGGCTTTCATCTAGATGAGGCTCACGATGCGATCTACCATAAGATGCGCGACCAAAATTTGGAGGGCAAGAGAATCCCTAGTATCATTAGTAAAGAATTAGATCCTGTGCGTATCTTGCAAAATGCCGCGGCTAATTGGGATGGTGGCTTTGCCATTGCTGGGCTGATTGGTAATGGGGACACTTTTGTCATGCGTGACCCGCAAGGAATCCGGCCATGCTATTACTTTCAAAATGACGAGGTAATCGCATTCGCGTCCGAGCGCGTCGCACTGATGACGATCTTTGATCAGCCGATCGAAAATGTCTGCGAAGTCGAGCCTGGTACAGCTATGGTTGTGAAGAGCGATGGTAAAATCTACTCTGAACGCTATGCCGAATCGAAGCCGATCACACCCTGTTCTTTCGAGCGCATTTATTTATCGCGCGGTAACGATGCCGAGATCTACGCTGAGCGCAAGGCGCTGGGTGGTGCTTTGCTTGAGCAAGTGGTCAAAGCGATTGATAACAACTTCGCCGATAGTGTCTTCAGCTTCGTGCCCAACACAGCAGAAGTTGCTTATTACGGTTTGCTTGATTCTATGCGGCTTCACCGACGCCAAGAAGTCAGCGAACGCCTACTTGAAGCCAATGAGGCTGGCACGCTGGATAAAGAATTGATCGACGAACTAATCATGGGCAATTGGCCGCGCGGTGAAAAGATTGCCCACAAGGACATCAAATTGCGTACCTTTATTTCGCAAGAAGAAGGACGTGCTAAACTCGTCTCGCACGTCTACGATATCACCTACGGTGTCGTCAAAGGGAAGGACTGTTTAGTCTGTATCGACGATTCTATCGTACGAGGGACTACGCTAAAGGAGTCGATCCTTAAAATCCTAAGCCGCACCAAGCCACGAAAGATCGTGATCGCCTCCACTGCGCCGCAGATCCGTTATCCTGATTGCTACGGAATCGATATGTCGGAACTGGGTAAATTCATCGCCTTCAAAGCCACCGTCGAATTGATCAAGGACGACGGGAATAACGATCTCTTACAAGACGTTTATCAAGACTGCATTGCTCAGGCTGGTCTGCCTGCAAGTGGGATGGAGAACCACGTCAAGCGCCTCTATGACCGCTACACTGACGAGCAGATTTCAGCTAAAATTGCTGAACTTGTTTACCCTAAGAATGTGCATTGGGAGGGCGAACTCGAGATCGTCTTCTTACCCGTCGATAAAATGCGCGCAGCGATTCCTGTACACAACGGTGATTGGTATTTTACGGGCAATTATCCGACGCCTGGCGGCGTCGCGACAGTGAACAAAGCTTTTATTAATTACTTCGAAAATAAGACCGGACGGGCCTATTGAGCATGTTTAGTCCCGCCATATGCCGGTTGCGTATACTTGCACGAGTGATTTTAAAGCACTTAAGTTATAATTTCTTTACGATCGTCTACAGGCAAAGTTTTTACCTGCTTAGCCGCTAATCGCTGCGACCACTTCGTCAACCGATTCGGCACTCTTGATTTGCTTACGCAAGCGTTCTCTACGGCAGTTCTTGGCAATCTCAGCCAGCGTAGCGAGATGGCCTTCGGTATCTCCCTCAGGACTGATGATGAAGAAAATGAAGTCAATTGCTTCATTCTGTCCTGGAATGGTGAGCCCGTCTTTGAGATGCGCTATGAAACAGATACGATAGTCGAGGTTTTCGCAATACAGGTTTGGAATGGCAATACCATGACCAAGGAAGGCAGGGAAAACGCGGCCTTGTTCCTCAAGGTCTTCGAGTATCTGTTCTTCGGTGCTCGAAGGTAGGTGTTCTGCAGTAATTTTAGCCAGTAGTTGATAGAGGCTTTCGATGTTTTCACATTCGGTATTAATGAAACCTCCGCTATAGAGCGCACGCAAGAGGAAGCCTTCGGAGCGGCGCAGGCAGATTACCTCGTCTTCCCCCTTCACCATCTCTTTAAATACAGCGTCGTGCGGTATGGCTTTGAGTTGTTTTCCGCGACGAATGAAGAGGGGATGCCAGTCGCCAGAGGCGAGGCTCTTGCCTTCTTCCCATTTTACAGTCTCGAAACTGCTCTCACCTTGCAGTAGCTCGCTACCAATCACGGCGGGGCGCGATAGGTCGCCGAAGACGCCTTGTCCAGTCAGTTGGTCAGCCTCGGTTGGGCTATCGAGTGGTATCCAGCCAAATACTTTTTCGTTATCAAGCTCCTTCGCCCAGCGCTGCATGAGGATTTGGTTCAGCTCGACATTATCGGTAAGCGCGAGCACGTAGCCCGCGCCGAAGAGGGCTTGTTCATTTTCATAAAGCTTCTCCGCTTCCATCCCATCGCGGTTTAGTGCGGGTAGGCCTTCCTTTTTTGCGAGTGCGATGTTGCGTGCATTGGTGTCTAGCAAGAGGACGTGTTGTTCATCCTTTCGCATCAGCCTGCGCGCCAATTCACGACCAAAGTGGTGTGCACCGATAACGACCCAGTCGTTCGGCGCAGGACGTTGTAGGCCGAGCAATTTAGCGAACATGCCCGCCGAGAGTCCCTGGATAAGAACGGTTGCGCAGATGACTGAATAGACAAAAGACTCCAGTAGTGCGGGATCGCCGACCTGGTTTTCTTTAGCGCTGAGACTTAAGGCAAAGAGTGATGCCATTGATGCGGCGACCACGCCGCGCGGAGCAACCCAGCTAAGCAGCGCTTTTTGCCTGATTTTTAAGTCCGTACCGTATGAGGATGCCGCGATGCTCAAGGGTCGGATTATAAGAATAACAGAAAAGAGTACCCAACCGCCGCCCAGTTTGAAGAAATCGATAAACTGCTGCAGCTCTAACCGAGCGACTAGGAGCAAGAAAAGCATGCCGATTAGAAGATCCACAATTTCAGCTTTAAAGGCTTTAATTTCCCGAACCTGACGTGGTTTTTTGACTCCCACGATTAGACCAGCAATCGTCACGGAGAGCAGACCCGCTTCGGGTTTAATCAACTCGGTCGCCCCGAAAATGAGCATCGCACTGGCCAGCGCGAAGGCATTAACAATGTTATCTGGCACCCAGTTTCTCTTTATCACCCAATAGATCGAGTAACCACCAATCAGGCCGATGGCTGCACCGCTCGCTACGCGGATCAAAAAGCTGGGGATGGCCACAGCACCGCCGCCCTCGACCACCCACTCAAAGCAGAGAATCGCAGTGAATACCCCGACAGTGTCGATTAATACGCCTTCCCAGTGAAGTATGCTAGCCAACTTTTGCTGCACACGGATACGGCGCAAGAGCGGAACAATCACAGTTGGTCCCGTCACGATAATGAGGCTACCCATGAGTAAAGAAAAGGCCGGCGAGGTGTCAAAAACCATGTAAGCGGTCAACGCAGAACCGAGCCAAGTAATGAGCACACCAATTGTGAGTAAGCGCTTAATCACGGTTGAGGTTTGCTTAAATTCCTTGAGGTCCAGAGTCAGCGCGCCTTCGAACAGAATCAGCCCGACAGCTAATGAGACAATCATGGGCAGAAAATCGCCTAGCGCATTCGGTTGAAGCACTTGGAGCCACTCGGGACCCAGTGCAAAACCACCTAATAGCAGTAAGACGATCGTCGGCAAGTGCAAGCGGCGTGCGAGCACTGTGAGTAGGCATCCAGCACCGACTGCAAAACAGAGCGCCCAGAGGGCACCTTGAGAATTTCCCAAGGCGAGGATTTGAAAGGTGTTCATTACTGACAGTATACTTGTTATTTCTTATTCTTAATTTCTCTCAATCCTAATTGCTCTTTTGGAGCAACAGGGGGATTATGAGCGGGATCAAGAGTAGGATCCAGACAAATGGACTAGTCTAGTTTGTGGCACATCCCGAGCGCAGGGGAGACCTCGCTGGCTTTACCAATGATTTCTGCAGGTACGCCAGCAACACTCGTGTGTGGCGGTACATCTTTGAGCACAACGCTGCCAGCGCCCACTTTGGCACCTTCGCCGATCTCGACATTGCCAAGTATCTTGGCACCCGCACCAAGCAGCACGCCCGAGCGCACTTTTGGGTGACGGTCACCACGGTCTTTGCCCGTGCCACCTAAAGTAACTTCATGCAGGATCGACACGTCGCTCTCTACGACGGTTGTCTCACCTGCGACAAAGCCAGTTGCGTGGTCGAGCAAAATACCATGTCCGATTTGGGCTGCAGGATGGATGTCGACCGCGAAAGTTTCAGAGGTGAGACTTTGAAGATAGAGGGCAAACTCCGTGCGTCCAGCATGCCAAAGGTAGTGAGATACTCGGTAGCAGACCAGAGCCTGTAAGCCCTTGAAGTAGAGAAGTGGCGTGAGTACATCTGGGCAGGCTGGATCTCGCTCGTTCACCGCGATCATATCACAGGCAATGTGTTGCAGAATAGTAGGCTCTTGCACAAAGGCGTCCATGAATGTTTCGTGGAGCACATCAATCGAGGCCGAGTGGTTGACCAGTTTTCGAGTTAAGCGGTAGGTGAGGCACTCGGCAAAGGAGTCGCGTTCGACCACGGTTTCATTCAGTAAAGTCCCCAAAGCTGGCTCACGCACTACGATTTCTTTCGCGCGTAGCCGAATCTCGCTCCAGTGAGCATCTAAGTCGATTGCTTCCATAGTTATATCAATTAGCTGACTACTGAATAAATGCCAACTAAAAGAACGAAAAGTGACATCAAGTTCTTTCGCATAGTAGATTCCGTGCTTTCTGATTGATTCTCTGCCAGTCGAGGACAAATAATGAACCTTCACTAAATAATAATTATTTTATCATGGTAAAAGGATTACTTTTCTCTGGGCAAGGCGCCCAAGCAGTTGGCATGGGGCGTTCACTTTACGAAAATTCGGAAACTGCTAGGGCACTCTATGAAGAAGCCAACGATGTAATTGGTTGGGACTTAAAAAGTATCTGCTTTGACGGACCCGAAGGAACTCTGACTGAGACTAAAGTCTGTCAGCCTGCGCTTTATGTGCAGGGCTACACGCTCTTTAGTATTTTAAAAGAACGTGGTAAGCTAAATGAGCTCAAGGCGGCTTGCGGCCTCAGCCTCGGCGAGCTTACTGCACTTGCCACAGCAGGCGTCTTCGATTTTGCGACTGGTCTGCGCTTAGTGGCGGAGCGCGGCCGTCTCATGCAGCTGGCCTGTGATGCAACTAAGGGGGGTATGGCGGCTGTGATTGGTGGCATGCCCAAGGAGGTACAAACTTTCTGCGATGAGTTCGATATCGAGATTGCTAATTTGAATTGCCCCGGGCAGATCGTTATCTCAGGCGATAATGCAAAAGTAATCAGAGCCGTAGCTGCCTCCAAGGGTCGCTTCAAGCTCTGCAAGCCGCTCAATGTGGCGGGCGCTTATCATAGTTGCCTCATGAAATCGGCACGCGATGCTTTTGCTGAGTTCATCAAAGACTTCGATTTCAAAGCTCCCGAGATTGTTTGCTACACCAACGTCACGGGTGGCCAGATCAGCGATACGGAAGCGATTAAGGAGGCGCTTGTCAGCCAAATCGTCTCATCAGTGCGCTTCGAGGATAACCTCCGTAACATGGCTGCGGATAACGGTATCAATGAATTTTACGAGTGTGGTCCAGGCAAAGTGCTTGCGGGGTTCGCTAAGCGCATTGATCGCTCGCTTGTGGTCACGCCGATGTCTGAATTTGAGGAGATCCCTGAGTAAATGCTAATTTTTTCAAACCCTGTGGCTTGTGTTGATTACTTTGATAGTGCTCAAGCCACGAAATGGTCGAATGTTGCGAGGATTAACCTGATCGCTCTCGTGGATTTAGTAGCATCCCACAAGCGGCAGCCCTCTACTCAATAATGCGTATCTATTTCTCGGGTATCTGCGGCACGGCCATGGGTAATGCAGCACTCCTTGTTAAAGAACAAGGTCATGAGGTGCTCGGTTGCGATGCAGCTGTCTATCCGCCCATGTCCGATGTGCTTGCTGATGCAGGCATCGAAGTGCTTGATGGCTTCGACGCGGCACGTCTTGCTGCACTCAAGCCCGACCAGGTCGTGGTGGGTAACGCGATGAGCCGAGGTAATCCCGAGGTCGAGTGGCTACTCGACCAGTCAGAGACTTCTTTTATATCCCTGCCTGAGCTTTTTCACGATACCGTTCTGCCGGGGCGCTTCCCTGTGGTCATCACGGGCACTCATGGCAAGACCTCGACCTCCACCATTGCCGCCTATCTGCTCGAATGCTCAGGCGCAAAGCCCGGCTGGTTGATCGGTGGCGTGCCCAACGATCTACCTAGCGGCGCAAGACTAGGGGAGGGCAAAGCTTTCGTCATTGAAGGTGACGAGTATGACTCAGCCTTCTCCGATAAGCGTAGCAAGTTTATCCACTACCGCCCACAGATCGCGATACTCAACAATCTTGAGTTCGATCACGCCGACATCTTCCGAGATCTCGAAGATGTGCAGCGCTCCTTTCGTCACTTCCTCCGTGTCATGCCCGCCTCGGGCTATGCCTTAGTCAATGGTGACGATGACAATATCGCCGCGCTCTTACCGGCGCCGTGGACCCAAGTGATACGTGTAGGCTTGCAAGAGGATAACGATCTCCAAATCACAAACTTCCAAGACGCTCCTAAAGGTTCCCAGTTTAAGCTTGTTTGGAAGGGTGAGCTCTGGGCACATGTCGTATGGCCCTTGCATGGTCTTTTTAATGCGCGTAACGCGGCCATGGCCGCGCTATCTGCGGCTTTGGCTTCAGATCACCAGGATCCACTTGATTTTGACCTTCCAAGCTTGGCAGACTTTCAAGGTGTTCGCCGGCGTCAGGATGTGCTTTATTCGGATGATAATTGGACGATCGTCGAAGACTTTGCGCACCATCCCACAGCGGTCGCAGGTGCGATCGGGGCACTACGTGCTGCCTACCCAGATCGTAAGATGACGGTCTGCTTTGAGCCTCGTAGTAATACCGCTGCTAGCGCACGCTTCCAAACTGAATTTCAAATGGCACTATCGGGCGCCGACCGCGTCTACTTTGGAGCTGTCTATCGGGCAGATCGTATGCGTCCTGAGGAACGACTGGATACAGCTAGGATGGCGAATGCGCTCGGCGAGGCGAAGGCTTTTGCTGATAATCAATCACTCCTCGAAACGCTTAAAATGTGTGTCAGCGATGAAGCGCATGGTCTCATCGTCTTTTTGACGAATGGTTCCTTCGATGGATTACCGAGTTCACTTGCAGCAAGCTGCTCCAATGTGCGCTAAATTCAAATGGCGATCGCGAGTCAAGCTTCTCGCACAGTATCTTTATCGGTAAGATGTTTCACTCAATTTGATGGGATATTTGCGTGTTTCCATTTGTGTCTTTAACGGCGAGCTTGATCTGAGGTTTAGGTCCTGACCAATCAATGTTGATCATGCCATAGCCAAGGCCTGTGAATACCTCGCCCACGCGGTGGCGGTTCGTTTCGCCAGGGAATCCATCCCAAGAGTGGGTGAGTCCGCTGGAAGTGATGTCCGGGAGGGGGAATTTGCCAGCCCAGTCTTGAAGTATCGAAATCTCATGGATGTGCCGATCACCACTTAATAAAATGGTCGGGGTTTGTGTCTCGGCGATTTCTCTAAGCAAGCAAGCGCGTGTCTTTGGATAGTCCGCCCATTTTTCCCAGCGGTGTTCTTCGGAGATGATTTGAATCCCACTGACCAAGATGTGTAGGTCGGCTTCACTCTCACGAAGAGTCGTTTCAAGCCAAGCGAGCTGCTCCTGTCCGAGGAGCTCCGGGTTGTCGGTTTTTTTACCGCTGGCGAAGTAGCGGTTATCAAGAAGGATGACTTTTGTCATTTTACCATTTGTGCCAAAGTCGTAGGCGCCGTAAAGGCCCTCCCGTTGCCAGCGCGGATCACCAATAGGCACTTCCATGAAGGAGAGAGCGAGGTCGCGAGTGACTTCTTTAAGCTCGAATTCCGCGCCCGCGTTGTTGCGTCCGTAGTCGTGGTCATCCCAGGTGCCGATGATGGGCGTCTCCTTGCGAAAGGCTGAATAGGCGGGTTGGTTAAATTGCGCGGCGTATCGCTCGGTCACCCACTCACGGTTAATTGTAAATTTCATTCTTTGCCCGTCAGGGTGCTCATGCCAATCAGCATAGATGTTATCGCCCGCCCAGATCCAGAGGTCAGGATTTTCCTCTGCAATAATAGGCCAGAGTGGCTGAGGTAATTCGTCGCGGTTGCAGGAACCGAATGCGATCGCTTCGAGTGGTTTTGTGAAGTCATCAGGAAATTTAGCCGATGCGCCCTGAAATAAGCTTAGCAAAATGACAGACGATAAAATAAAGTTGCCTATACGCATCCTATAAAAAATGTTTAAGTCATTGTAGTTTGCAAGCCTAGGTAAACCAAGGATTCCTATCCAAAATAGAGCTTTGAGGCTACGCTAGGCATAAGTTGGATTGACAAGGCCGCCGCTGATTCCGTCAATCGCAAGTCTAATGAGCGAAGCAAAGCCAGTTATTCTCACTTGCGCCCAGCCGACCGGTCAATTGACGATTGGTAACTACCTCGGTGCGGTCAAGAATTGGGCGACTATGCTCGATGATTACGAGTGCTACTTCGGTGTTGTCGACCTACACGCGATTACGGTAAAATATTCACCAGCTGAGCTGCGTAAAAATACGCTTTCTTGCGTCGCACAATACATCGCCTGTGGGCTTGATCCTGAGCGTTCTAACATCTTTGTGCAGTCCCACGTCATCGGTCACACCGAGTTGGCTTGGTTACTCAGTTGCATTACGCCGATTGGAGATTTACAGCGCATGACCCAGTTTAAAGAAAAAGCAGCTAAGCTTGGCTTTAAGGCAGGGGAGGGCAACGAGCTTAAGTTCACTCATGATGGTGCTCGTGCCGGAGCCTCGGTGAATTCAGGTCTGCTCATGTATCCTGTCCTCATGGCGGCGGACATCTTGCTCTACAATGCCGACGCCGTGCCCGTAGGTAACGACCAACGCCAGCACCTAGAGCTATGCCGCGATCTAGCGCAGCGTTATAATCATACCTATTCAGATACCTTCACGATTCCTAAGCCCTTCATTCCAAAGCAGGGAGCTCGTATCATGGCCCTGCAAGACCCCGAGCGTAAAATGTCAAAGAGCGACGAGAACCAAAGCTCAACTCTTTACATCCTCGACGATCCATCTGTCTTGAAAAAAAAGATTATGAGTGCGGTGACGGACTCAAGCAGCGAAATTGTGGAAAGTGAGGACAAGCCAGGCGTCTCTAATTTACTTCAGATTTATTCGATGATGAGTGGACGCACTGTCGCCGATATCGAAGCCTCACTGGAGGGCGAGGGCTACGGAACCTTAAAAAAGGAAGTCGCTGATGCTGTAATTTCAGTGTTCGAACCTGTGCAGGCGAAATACAAAGACTTGATTGACGATAAGTCCTACTTGGAAGGCGTGCTACAATCGGGCGCGGATGCCGCCCAGAAACGAGCCTACAAAGTACTAGGTAAAGTTTACCGTAAGGCTGGCTTCGTCGAGCGGCCGCGATAGATCGATTCCGCCTTGCGCACTAGTTCGGTGAACTCGGATCGGTAACCGCCGGGATCGGCGCCGAGGGCGTCGACCGCTACGGATTCGATTTGTCGATAGCTATAGTCGCTTATGTGCTCGGAGCTCGCCAAACGCAACCCAAAGGCCGCCACAGCAGCGGTGAAGCGAAAGTCCTCAGTGCTATTCGCGAAAGGCATTACTGCGTCGGACTGCACGTTGCTAGTGATGAGCTGGCTCTCGCTGCCCTCGGGTTGCTTGTAGCGTAATTTGATGGTGGCGACTTCGGCGTCGCTTTTTGAGTCTACCAAGGGCTGTGCTTGGTAGCGAAGTGGATCGACACTTCCTGTCTTCAGCGCGGCTCCTGTTGGTACGATCTCATAGAGTGCGACGATGGAGTGCCCTGGTCCGATGTCGCCTGCTTTTTTGGCTTCGTTGTTGAAGTCTTCCGCTTTGAGGCGACGGTTTTCATATCCGATAAGTCGATATGCTACAACTTGTTCTGGGTTGAACTCTACTTGAATCTTAACGTCCTTAGCGATCTTAAATAGATTTCCGGGCAGGTCTTGGAGGAAGACCTTGCGCGCTTCTGCGCTAGAATCGATGTAGGCGTAGCTGCCTTTACCTTTGTTGGATAAAGTCTCCAGCATGTCGTCTTTATAGTTGTGCATACCGAATCCAAGCACGGTTAGCGAGATGCCCTCGGCGGCTGCAGCCTCTGCTTTGTCGGCAAGGCTGCTGCGGTTGGTTTGGCCTATATTGAAGTCGCCATCCGTGCAGAGGATTACGCGGTTGTTGCCCCCTTCGATAAAATGCTCGCGAGCAGTTGTGTAAGCGAGTTCGATGCCTACGCCTCCGTTGGTCGAGCCGCCGGCTTTTAGGTTTTCCAGTGCATGGGCGATGGTCTCGTGATTGTTAGCAGTGGTTGAAGGTAGGACTAGGCCAGAGGCACCTGCATAGACGACGATGGCTACTTGGTCGCGCTTATCGAGGCGGCGGATTAGCATATCCATCGCGTCTTTTACGAGTGGTAATTTTTGGGCGTCGTTCATCGAGCCAGATACGTCGAGTAAGAAGACTAGATTGGAGGCGGGGCGCTCTGCCCAAGGCATTTCGTAGCCTTTGAGTGCAATGCGCAGGAGGTGATGCTCGGCGTTCCACGGGGCGGTGGCTTGCGCCATGTGCACGGCAAAGGGATGGCCGCCGTCGTCTAAGGAATCGGTGGGAGGCGTATCGGCGTAGCTGAAGTAGTTAATCAGTTCCTCGATACGTACAGCGTCGGCTGGGGGTAGTTGCCCTTGCTGTAGAAAACGACGCACGTTGGCATAACTCGCGGTATCTACATCAATGGAAAAGGTCGAGAGTGGCGCGACGAGTGGAGAACGGAAGTCTGATTCTTCGATTGGGTCGTAACTCTCAGTGTTGAAGGTTGCGGGTGGCTGCATCGGGGCAACATATCCCTCTCTCAAAGTGCTTTGTGAACTACGGGGGATGGAAATTGCTGCCACAGCCGAGCTGGCCGGTGCGGCCTCACTATTTGCTATTAAGTTGTCTGTAGTATTATCGGTTGGCATCACTCTGTAACGAGCAACGGGTCTTTCCGTCCTCCTTAAGGCGAGCGTATCAACCGAGTATTTACGATTTTGAGCAACTGGTGCTACTAGTACATCATATGCATCAAATTCTTCTGGTGCAGCTTGATATGCTGGAGCTGCTGGGAGGCTGTAGGCGGGGATTCTATCCGGCCCAGAGCTAACTATCTCAGATTCTACTACTCGAGCAAGAGATGATGAGGTGTCCGCGAGTACCATTTGTGATTCTTTTTCTTTTTTTTCGTCGTAGTGTTGTGGGAGAAAAGGGTTAGTGCTTTCGAGTGTTTCCACGCTGCCGTCGATTTTGATTTGTGAACGCGCGTATTCGTTTTGCTCAGCATGGTGATAGGCGTATTCTATTGGGGAATCTTGTAGTTTTGGCAGCCAGACCACTGCGGCTGCCAGGCAAGCAGCAGCGAGCCCTGCAACGAGGCGCCAATGCTGGCGGAGATTGACAGCAAAGCGCTTTATCAACTTTGGTTGGGCACATTGGCTGAGTCTAGCTTTGTCAAATTCACTCAGTGTAGGCGTGTTTTCCCTTGCGAGCTCGGCGATTAGTAAGTCACCCGTTTCGCGGATAGCGGCGACGACGGCTTGCAACTCAGGGGAGGAGGCAATGGCGCGCTCGATTTCGGCGCGTTCGTCGACGTCTTCGATTTCGTCGAGCGCATAGGCTGTCAGGCGTGGGTCTTCGATTGAAAGTTTCATTTTTAAATATTTCCTTTTGGTTTATTCTCCTGCGGCAATGATGCTCGTGCGGAGTCTGTTCATGGCCGTGTGTAGTAAAAAACCGACGTTGCTCACGGAGAGCGCGGTCACATCGGCTATTTCTTTGTAGCTCATTCCATTTTGGAATTTCAGACGGACGACTTCCTGTTGGTTGTTGGGGAGGGTTCGAACTAGCTGAAGCAGCTGGCTGTGGTTGTCTTGTTGCTCTATCTGCGCTTGTGGGTTGGGCGCGTCGACTGGAGTTTGCTCAGTTGTGGAGTTCATAGCTTGGAGACGTCCCCCTTTGCGTCGGTAATCGAGTGCACGGTTACGGCAGACTCTGAAAAGCCAGGGGCGCTCGTGGCCCTCGGTCTTTTGACGAGGTTCCTGCCAGAGGCGAAGGAAGGTGTCTTGTACGACGTCCTTAGCGGCATCTGCATCGTGCAGAATAGAGCTCGCGTAGCGACTGAGGTCCGCAGCGTGGGCCTCGACCAAAGATTGCATCCACTGAGAGTCGGGTATCTGGTTTTCATTTTCCATAGTGATTAAGATTGATGCCCAGCAGCGCTAGCAGGCGTGTTTAATATGCCTACGCACAAGCGTGTCGTTTTATTAGAAGAATTTTTCGAATTTAATGTAATGCCCTGAGCTTACCCCCTAAAGTTTGTAAAATACGCACTATAAGAGCACCTTCAATTTTCTATGCCTTTACCATCAGGAATAGGCAAATTGATGTAGATTCTACGATAAACGCCAAGGTCAATTAGATTGGTTATAAATGCAATGGTGGAACTGGTAGAGCACCATCCTGCATTATACTTACCTTTTCAGTTGAGATTTTGTTGTGGTAAGCGAGAGTAGTCTCAGTGATAACACCCTCTACATTTGATTTTGCCCGCGTTCGGGCCGACTTTCCCATTCTCTCAACCGAGGTACGGGGTAAACCTTTGACCTTTTTGGATAATGGTGCCACGTCGCAAAAGCCCACTGCCGTGATTGAAGCGACCGAACGCTACTACCGCATGGAAAATTCTAATATCCATCGCGGCGTTCACTATCTGAGCGAGCAAGCGACGGATGCCTATGAGTCTGCTCGCGCCAAAACTGCCAAGTTTATTGGCGCGCCAGACCAAGACGAAATTATCTTTGTGCGCGGCGCGACGGAGGGGATCAATCTTATCGCGCATGGTTTCGTGGAAACTCAACTCTGCGCTGGCGATGAGATTCTAATTACCCATATGGAGCACCACGCGAACATTGTGCCATGGCAAATTGCTGCCGAAAAAACGGGCGCGATTGTTAAAGTCGTGCCTGTGCTCGATTCTGGTGATCTCGATATGGAAGCCTATGCCGCGCTCCTTTCGGATAAGACCAAACTTGTTAGCGTCGTCCACATCTCAAATTCCCTCGGCACAATAAATCCCGTTAGAGAAATCATTGACCAAGCCCATGCGCGCGATATCCCCGTATTGCTCGACGGCTGTCAATCCGTGCCTCACATGCCCGTCGACATGGCTGAAATCGACTGTGACTTCTTTGTTTTTTCAGCTCACAAAGTCTTTGCGTCTACTGGCGTAGGTGTGCTGTGGGGGAAACGAGAGTGGCTCGAAAAGTTTCCCCCTTATCAAAGCGGTGGCGACATGATTGAGCGCGTCGATTTCGAAGGTACTACTTACAAGGGCATCCCTGGTAAATTTGAGGCAGGCACCCCGCACATCGAGGGTGTGATTAGTCTTTCTGCTGCCATTGACTATGTATGGAAGCTAGACCGGGCGGGTGCACTCGCCCACGAGAAGGCCCTGCTCAAGGATGCCACTGCTAAGCTCTCTGCGATCGATGGTCTGCGCATAATTGGTACCTCGGCGGACAAAGCCTCCATCCTCTCCTTCGTGATCGACGAGATCCACCCGCATGACATCGGAACATTCCTCGATGCCGATGGCGTGGCGGTGCGCGCCGGCCACCACTGCACACAACCGCTTCTCAAGCGCTTCGGCGTGCCTGCCACAGCGCGTGCCTCATTCGCTTTCTACAATGACTATGAAGACGTGGACCGCCTGGTGACTGCGGTGACTAAGATGCAGCGTTTCTTTGCTTAATCTATTTCACATGGGTGGGACCCTTACTCCAAGCGCTGCATCTCGTCAAAGTTTTCCCCTTATCGTAGCGATTGAGGTCAGTCGCCTCCCCATCACTTCTTTAAATGTTCATTCCCGAAGAACTCCAGCACTACGCTGCTCGCCTCGGTGAAGCCGAGTTTGCCGCGCGCATGGCGGCGGAGCAAGGTATGCTAGATTGTCGCGGGGCAAGGCAGGGTAAAGGGCTTTTTCGTTTGGAAAATAAAATTGATCTCTACGGTTTGATCGAGTTTTGCCTAAAGCTTAGTGGCTTTTGGAATCGTGCCGTCCGTAACTATTTCGATATCCAAGTCGTAAAGAATGAAGTGCGATTGAAAAATCTTCCGCCTGAATTCGACGGCTACACCATCCTTCAGCTGAGTGACCTACACTCGGACTTGCACCCCGACTTCCCTGAGCGGGTTAAAGAAATTATTGCGCCATTAGTTTATGATTGCCTGGCCCTGACGGGGGACTTCCGCACTTGCACCTTCGGCGAACATTCCGGTGCGACTGTAGCAACGATCGATATCCTAGCCGAGCTCGAGCAGCCTAAATTTGCGATCCTTGGCAATCATGACTTCTTGGCTAAAGTCCCTGTTATGGAGGCAGCGGGCATCCGCTTTCTACTCAATGAACACATTTTGCTTCGCCGAGGTGAAGCCGAACTTTGCCTCATCGGTATCGACGATCCCAACTTTTTTAAAACTCACAATCTTGAGCGCGCCCTAGACGGTGCACCACCTGATGCGACGAAGGTATTACTGTCACACGCCCCGCAAACTTGCACAATGGCCGAAGAGAAGGGTATCGACTTACTCATTGCTGGCCATACCCACGGCGGTCAGATCTGCCTGCCCGGTGGCTATCTAATCATGCACGATCGTAGTGCGCCACGACACATCTTATCTGGAGCTTGGCGAGAAGGGAAGCTCCAAGGTTACACCAGTCGAGGTACTGGCTGCAGCGGTCTGCCCGTGCGATTGAATTGCCCCGCTGAAGTGACTTTGCACACGCTGCGTCGTGGATAAGCTCAAAGTCCAGCACGTGCCCGTGACAGGTCGTTTCGCAAGCTAGATAGATTCTAATTAATCTTTTCTGAAACTAAGTGAGATTCCAAACCATTGACCTTTTTGTAATCACTGGCTTTGATTACGTCCGATGGCTGGTTTTGACGAAAACATTGTGCGCGAGTATTTTGAACTGAACGGGTTCTTTGTGCGACAGTTACGTAAGTATCTTGTCCAATCGCGAAAGAAGAGAGCGGATGAGGAGATTGATCTAGTTGTCTACAATCCAAACGCTCAGATTGATGGTGTGCCCGCGGGCTTCCAACTTTTTTCGGCAGATATGGCGAGGATTCGTCGCGCCATTGTGGTGGTTAAGGCGTGGCATACCTCGCGCTTTACACCAGCTATGTTAAAGAGCAGTTCGCGGGTCTTTGATTTTCTAAAAAAGGAGGTGCTCAATAAGGCGGAGACTTATTTCAGCTTTGACGAGAGCGAGGTCGATCCTGAGGTGGTGGGCTCAGGTGGATTTACCAAGATTCTGGTTTTGCCTAGCCTCCCGACAAGTGACCCTCAACGAACCGAAAGCATTGAGCTTTTGAAAGAGCAGGGTGTCGATGGCATTATAACTTTTAGCACGATTCTGGAAAATTTACTACGCAACGTAGAGGTCAATCACAGCTATCAAAAGTCAGACCTGCTCCAGATGATGCGGATTCTAAAGATCTACGATATGGTCAAGGAGCCACAAATGAATCTTTTTGGTGATTAATTACTATTTAATTAGGTGAGCCTGATACAGGCGGTGCTTGGCAAGACTACAAGCTAGATTCCAAGTCCTCGTCGCAGATTGACAATCTGCATACTCCGTGAGTTTGTTTAATTATGGAAGTTCACTCAACAGCGATGGTCGATTCATCGGCGCAGAGGTTTTATCCAATTGACGCGTGATTAAATCTTACTCCAGTCTACCTCTGGCCATTACATGTGGTGATCCCGCGGGAGTCGGTCCCGAGGTGATCGAATCAGTGCTGCGCGAGGATTCATTGTGCGCTGATGATTGCTCTCTGATTGGGTCGAAGCAGTGGGCGTCTTCAGCCAGTAAGCTTTATGGATTGAATTATGAAGCAGTCGGTCATCCTAATTACATTCCCCAACCAGGTGCCCCTTCAACTGAGGGGGCTTGCATCGCATTAGAGGCAATGAAGTTTGCGGCGGCAGGTTGTCGCGAAGGTCGATTCCGAGGTGTCGTGACGGGGCCTGTGAGTAAGCATTGGATGCAACAAGCGGGCTTCAACTTCCCAGGGCAGACCGAATTTTTTGCTAAAGCATGGGGTGGTGATCCCGCGATGGCCTTTGTCGGAAAAGAATTACGTGTCGTTTTAGCGACTTGGCATATTCCATTACGCGAGGTTGCCAAGTCATTAGATGCAGCCACCCTTAAGAAGGCAGTGTATTGCGCGCATAGTCTTGCTAAGCGACTAGGAGTGAAGGTACCACGCATCGGTGTCTGTGGAATTAATCCGCACGCAGGTGAAGGCGGTATTTTGGGTCAAGAAGAATTCGAAGTGCTCGATCCCGCTCTCGACCGTCTGCGCGAAAAAATCCCAGGTCTGTCTCGATGTTTGCCAGGTGATACCGTCTTTCATCGTCAACGCCAAGGCGACTTCGATGTTGTGGTGGCTGCCTACCACGATCAAGCGCTCGCTGCAGTCAAGACGCTCGAGTTCGACTCCGCCGTCAACCTCACGCTCGGCTTACCCTACGTGCGTACCAGTCCAGATCACGGCACCGCGTTTGATCTGGCGGGGCAGGGAAAAGCCAATCCTACAAGCTTTGCCGCTGCACTCAAATTGGCGCGCGAGTTAACAATTCAAGATACCTTTGCTTGACGCGCTTTTTGTTTTTAATACCGCTCTAACTGCAATGTCTAATATTCTCGAAGCACCCGAAGGCGTGCGTTTAGGTAATGAAAAGCTAGTTTTGGTCACAGCTGCGGCTAGTACAAAGCTGTCCTCGCTGGTCGAGCGTGAGCAAAAAGGAAACTACTTGCGGGTCAAAATTACTGGCGGCGGGTGTAATGGTCTGAGTTACAAAATGAAGTTTGTCGGTGATCCGAAGAGGGGTGACATTTTAGTTCGTTCTTCGGGTGCCCAGATCCTTGTCGATACTAAGAGCGCGCTTTACCTGCGTGGTACACAGCTCGACTATTGCGACGAAATGGTAGGGGGGGGCTTCAAGTTTAGCAACCCAAACGCCAAGTCGAGCTGTAGTTGCGGCGAAAGCTTTAGTATTTAGGGTTGAAACACACTAGCGATAGTTTAATCGTGGATGCTTCGCAGAAATTATTCACAACTCATTCATGCCAAAATACCCGAACCCTCGCGGCAAATACCAGAACCGTAACCGTGGCCCTAAAGGCCTTAGAAGAAATGATCGCATCCGCGCAACAGAAGTCCGCGTGATAGGCCCCGAGGGAACCAACCTCGGTGTGATGGCACCTCGCAAGGCGCTCGAACTAGCGAAAAAGGTAGGGCTTGATTTGATTGAAGTGTCTCCCTCTGCGCGTCCACCAGTCTGCCGTATCCTCGACTTTGGTAAGTTTCTTTACGAAGAGAGCAAGAGGGCTAAGGACACAAAGCAGGCCAGCACTAAGTTAAAGGAAGTCAAATTCCGCGTCGGTATTGGTGAGCACGACTTTGTGACCAAACTGCGTCGTGCTGAAGGTTTCCTCGACCACGGTAATAAGGTAAAGCTGACCCTTCAATTCAGGGGTCGCGAAAACGAGCACCGCCAACTTGGTTTTGAGCGTGTGGAACTGGCCGCTAAGGAACTAGAAGGCGTTGCCTCTGCAGATTCTGAGCCAAGACTCGTGGGGCGCCAGGTCACCCAGTTACTCTCCCCCCTCCCTGAGTCGAAGCGCGTATTGAAATTTAACAAGCCCGATTATCAAATGGAGGATCATGAGGATCACGACGTAGAGGGTATCGAGGAGCATGAAGAGCTCGAAAAGGAAGAAGCTCAGTCCTAGCTCTATCTTGTATTTGGGAGCTTGAGTTATGTGGGTCGGGTCACTTCAGCGAAGTCATATCCGATCCAAGTTATCTTACCTGCTTAGTTTGCTAACGCGACTGCGCATTCTGTGTTCTCACATAAGCTTGCCCTTTGACTCTCTTCTAGGCCCTTGTAAAATTGAAGAACGCTCTCTTGCTGGATTGCGATCTGAATTAGTAGGTCAAAAGTGTTTATTTGGATTTAAGAGACAAATGCTCATTGGGTGCCTTCTTGCAATCACTCCATCCATCACTACCGCTCAGCATGCGGAAATTCAGCACGAGGGACGTACCTATATTGATTTAGCGACTGTTGGTGGCGGGCTTGGAATGAAGGCGTATTGGTTGAGCGGCCACAAGACCTTTCGCCTCCGTAGCCAGTGGACAAATATCGATATCGGTAAGGGCAAGCGCCTACTTTATTTAAATCGCATACCCATATACCTAGGTTTTCCAACCCTTGAATCGAGTAGACGGCTTTACATGGCTAAGGCAGACTATCAACACGTCCTTAAATCTATCCTTACGCCGCAGGCATTTCCTGGAAAGCCTGCGCTCCGACGTATCGTCATTGACGCAGGACATGGAGGTAATGATAGCGGCGCAAAGAACGATGCTTACCGGCTTCACGAGAAGAACCTCACTCTCGATGTGTCCCAACGCCTCAAATCTATGTTAGAACGCAGAGGCTACGAGGTTGTCATGACTCGCGAGCGCGACGTCTTTATACCTCTTGAACGCCGGCCGCAGATTGCTAATCGGGCAAAGGGCGACCTCTTTATTAGTATCCACTTTAACGCTGCCGCGCGAACCACCGCGGAGGGCTATGAAACTTTTGCACTCACGCCACAGTATCAGGCCTCTTCGAAATATTCTGAGCCTGGTCTTGGTGACAACCGTCGTTACGATGGCAATAATCAAGATCCGTGGAATATCTTGCTCGGTTACCATGTACAACGCTCACTGGTGGAAACTATGGGCGGCACCAATCGCGGACTCAAGCGGGCTCGTTTTCTAGTGCTCAAACATCTCAATTGCCCTGGGGTGCTTCTCGAACTCGGATTCGTTTCAAATCCTGAGACAGCACATAAGGTGCGTTCCGCTACCTTTCGACAATCGCTTGCCCAAAGCCTCTACAACGGCATTATCCAATATCATAAACGCCTAAAACGGATTCCGTAGTGTATGTTCAATTTTAATAGAAATTTCATAAAACTCTGCTCTTTCATAAAGCAAGGGTGGTCACTTAGCCTGACCGCACTGGTTTATGCGTTTTTATCCTCCAACTTCGCTATTAGCCTGCCAGCGCAGACCAATGCAGCATTGGCCGAAAAGATGGTCATCGTCGTCAATCGTAACGATCCTGACTCGCTATCAATAGGTCAACACTACGCCCGTCAGCGCGGTATTCCCGAATCACGCATCGTGCATCTCACTGCGCCAATCAGAGAGACCATCAGCATCGCAGAGTATGCGAATACCGTAGCTAACCCACTACTGAATGCTTTGCTTGAAAATGAATGGGTTAAAGGTGTTAAAGCTGGTTCAAAAGACGTCTATGGACGAGAGCGTCTTTCCGTTTCGATCCATAGTATTCCTTTTGTCGTTTTGATTAAAGGCGTGCCACTACGAATTTCGAACGATCCCATGCTGATTGAGGAGAGCAGCACAAATTTGCCCACGCAGTTTCGGGTTAACAACGGCTCGGTTGATGGAGAAATCGCGCTCCTTCTAGCACCCCCTCGAACCTCGATGACAGCGCTAGTTCCGAATCCATACTTTGAAAAAAGTAGTATTTCGCCGACCAATGCGAACCGTTTGCTTCGTGTTACTCGTTTGGACGGACCGACCAAGGCAAGTGTGATGAATCTAATCGACCGTACTCTTATAGCTGAAGAAATCGGGCTTATGGGACGAGCCTACATTGATACAGGTGGTCCACATGCAAAAGGTGATGAGTGGATCCGCTCGGCTGGTGCCATTGCCGAAGGAGCATTTTTTGATATAGACTACGAGACGAGTAAACGCGCTATGGATTACCGCGATCGACTCGACGCGCCTGCGATCTACATGGGCTGGTATCGCCCGCATGCTCAGGCGCAGTGGCGTTCGCCACGCTGGCCGGTACCGCCCGGTGCTATCGGCTTTCATTTGCACAGTTTCTCGGGGACCTCTGTGCGCAGCACCCAGACTTGGTTAGGTGCGTTCATTGCCCAAGGCTATTGTGCGACTGTAGGTAATGTCTACGAACCTTACCTCGAGCACACGCACCGCCCGCAAGTTCTGCTAGCTCACCTCATAAGCGGGGGTAGCTTTGGTGAAGCCGTTGCCCTCAGTACGCCATCACTTAGCTGGCAAAGCGTGGCGATCGGTGATCCGCTCTATCGTCCCTTCAAAGTGAGTTTAGCCGAACAATTGAAATTTTCCGAAGTCTCGACCTTCACAGCCTATGCTAGTATCCGTGAAACCAATCGGATTCTTGCGGAGGAGGGTAGCGAGCTAGCGATCGCGTATGCCCGCTCTGAGTTCATATCACAGCCTTCACTCGCCTTGGCATATCGACTCGCGCAGCTTTATGCCAGTGAAGCTAAGGACCGTGAAGCAGTCGAAGTTTTGAAGATTATTCGCTTTATGACCAGCTACTCACTAGACGATTTCGTACTCATACAGAAAATAGCCAACTTCCTCCACACGCTTGGTGAGAGTGAGATGGCCTTCAATATTTATAAAAACTTGCTTGAAGAGCGCGACCTAGATAAGCAGTTAAAAATAGCACTCTTTCAAGGCGGCGCACGCATTGCAGTTACCCAAAATGAGCCCATTATTGCTTCGCGCTGGAATTTAGAAGCGAGTAAGCTCAAGTCGCCTCCGACTCCTAAACCTGCCAATAAAAAATAGGGCACAGAAACACTGATTGCCATCTGTGTTCTAAAGACTCTCTAGGATCTGCTCAGCAATCCGTTGGCTACTGCCGCTATTACGCTTATGCCATTCGAGCCCCGCTTTTTGCATGTTTATTCGAGATGATTGATCCTTGGCTAGCTTGAGCACTTCAGTCCTCAGCTCATCGGCATGATCGACAGTCATAGCTGCACCTGCGTGAGTGAGCGATTTAGCGACATCTTTAAAGTTATTCATGTTCGATCCCATCAGGACTGGGACGCCGAGCCCAGCCGCTTCAATCGGTGTTTGACCACCTTCATTGGGCGCAAGGCTTTTACCAATGAATGCGAGATCAGCTATTTGTGAGAGGTGTGCTAACTCGCCAGTCGTATCGGCGAGATGGATAGCTAAATTTTCGGGCACTGTATCTCCAGTGGAACGCTGATACCACGGTAGTTCTTGTGCCTTGAGCAGCTTGAGGACATCGGGGGCACGTTCCACATGGCGAGGCACGAGAAGTAATCGGCAATCAATCCCCACAGCTATGACCGCGCGTTGTGCTTCCAAGAGTGCGGACTCCTCGCCTGCCCAAGTTGATGAACCTAGTAGAATAAAAACTTTTTTATCTCTAGCCCTAAACCCAAGGTCCTCCCTGAGGGCATTACGTGCTTCCTCGGTGCATCGTTCGCCGATCGCTACGTCGAACTTGATGTTGCCATTCGAGTGGATACGCTCCTCCGGGCAGCCAAGTTGGAGCAGGCGAGCGTGGTCGAGTTCACTAGCTGGGTAGATACCACGAAACTTTTTAATTAGGCGCCGAGCCAGAGTGGGGACTTGCTGGTAGCGCTTAAAGCTGGTGTCAGAGATCCGTGCGTTGACAAGGTGAGCGGGTATTTTCCGCTTCCTGGCTTGGTGCAAGTGCTCTGGCCAGAGTTCACTCTCAGTCAGTATGACTGCATTGGGCTGGATACGACTCCAAGTAGTTCGGCTAAAAAGCCAAAAATCGAGAGGGAAGATGCCGATGCTCTTGACGGTCTCCACGTAACGTTTTCGCGCTTCTGAGTAGCCAGTGCTGGTCGTCGTCGTCAGCACGATCTCGATATTTTGATCTTTTTGTAGGGCATCGATGAGTGGGCCAATCGCGAGTACCTCGCCCACACTAACCGCTTGTAGCCAAATGCGCTTTTTACCCGCTGTGACTGGCCCTAAGCGATGAAATCGACCAAATCGATGCTGGAAGCTCTTCGCATAGCCGCCACGACGCCACATCCGAAGAATGTAGTAGGGGAGCGCGATCAAAAGCCCTGGTAAATAAAACAGACGATAGAACCAAATCATAGATGTTAGATATGACTCTCCATAGAGCCTGATTGAAAGGATAAAAAGGCGCTGCCCTTTCTCCTTATGGCAGAGCTTACCCTAAAAGAAGAGCCGCTTCGGCTTGCAGAAGTTTGGTTCAATGGCAGTTTCAATAGGTGGATCCATTAACTCAAGCGAGCATCGGTGCGGCCGCCGCAGCGATCGTATGCCGAAAAGCAGAAACGAGGCATGCACTCTTGCTTGGAGCTCTGGCGGGAGCCGCTCCAGATTTGGATGTGCTCATCCGCTCTGAGACCGATCCGCTACTGGCATTACAATATCATCGCCACTTTACCCACGCACTGCTCATTGCACCCCTGATTGGCCTGCTTATGGCGGTATTATTTAAAGGGCTCTTTTTTTGGAAGCATTACCGTTATCGACGATTGGCACTGTTTGGAATGATGGGTGCAATCACGCATGGGCTGATCGATGCCTGCACGAGCTATGGCACATTACTCTATTGGCCGATCAGCCATCACCGCGAATCTTGGGACATTATCTCGATTATTGATCCGATCTTTACCCTGCCACTCGCTTTGCTTACCGTGATTGCCTTCGTTTTTCGACGGCCGCGCTTTGCGCAATATGCAGTCGCTCTTTGTCTGATTTATCTGAGCTTAGGCAGCTATCAACGAGGACAGGCGACACAGTTCGCAGCGCAGATCGCGGAAAAGCGCGGGCACGAACCCGAGGAGCTATCAGTGCGACCTTCCCTGGCGAACATTTTGCTTTGGCGTATCGTCTATCGCGACGGAGATCAATATCACGTGGATGCTGTGCGGACCACACCCTTTTCAGATCCGAAGCAATACTCAGGTAGTATTGTCGACGCTTTCAGCAAGGAGTCGGCACAAATTATAGCGCCTGAAGGTTCAGTCCTGGCTGATGATATCGAACGATTTCGTTTCTTTTCCCAAGGCTACCTCTATCCTTATTCAGATGAGGTCAACGTGGTGGCTGATTTACGATATGCGATGTTTCCCGATTCGATCAAGCCGCTCTGGGGTATCCGCATGAATCCAGCGAATCCAGAAGATCATGTATCGATGGAATATTTCCGAGACCCCTCACAACGAAGTTTGGATCGGTTCTGGCGCATGATTCGAGGCGGATCAGTTGAGCCTCTTGATTAGAGGACCTGCTCCAAATTTCAGCTAGCCTGAAAAAAATTCGCCTCCATCTTGAAGCGGAAGAACTTAACATCTGTATTAGTTAGGACGAGCAAAGTGGCGGCATCGCCAGTCTCAGCCCATGGCTGAAAGTAATTGACTGTCTATTCGGTCATCAAAAGTAACGAGAAAAGGCGAGCTTAAGTATATTTCAGGTCTCCCCCTAGATAGAAACGCAAAGGACTTGTGTCCTTCAGTTACTAGATTCTCTAAATTATACTCAACTTGGTGATTAATTTAAAACCCCAAATTCTCTGCCCTTAATCGATAAAACGATGTATTATCTTCGACTGACCCGTTCCCTCCCACTGTGACACTTTCTGTTTCTACAGCTGTTATAGTTGGATTAGCGACTAACCATGCCCTTGCACGACTAGGATCTTGGTCAATAGATGTATATTTGATTCCTACTGTGATGCTTGCACCTACTATTTCTGATAGGTCTACTTCAAGATTATAAAGATCCGTTTGATTACTATCTGTGGATTTGTTAGAATCTAGTTCTGAATTGGCACTAACAAATGCTTCCCAACTAGTAGAACTTGGATCTTGCTGGTAATTATTACTGTAGAAAATCTCAAGACCAGTAACTGAAGGGTCAGACCACCGACTTCTGTAGATAAAACTTAAAACTTCTTGGGTATAATCGTTGAGGTTTATAGCTGGAAATATCAACCAGTCTTCTTCATCGAAATCGTCACCCCAACCATTTATCCATGCATAATTATCTTCTTCAATTATATTCCAAGAATCATCTCCGGTTATGTTTACAGGTGTAAGTGTATTAATTCCATCTACCAGTGTGACGCTAGAAGTATTTATGATAGAAGTAAGCTCGCCATTTACAGGCCCTAGATTTACCTGAACGCCTTCTTGGTTATCGTTAATTATTATCGTGTTAGCATTTGATAAATCAATCGTGCTCCAATTAACAAGGTCTACTGATTCTTCTAATACTAAATTAGTGTTTAGATTCTCAAAATTTCTGGCTCTGACAAAGTTAATTACAAAATTATTATCTATTACATCAATTCCGATTAGCGGACTATCGTTGATAGTCTTTGGGTCTGAATAAATAGCACGTTCCATAAGATTTGTTATACCATCAGAGTCTGGATCAGCAGAATCAGCAGATATGCTCGAATTATGTAGCTCTTCTAAAGAAAAATAGTCTAAACGCCATTTCCCCCAAGATGGACCATCAACCCAAATGGCGTCAGCGAACTCGGGGAAGTCTATGAATGGATTCCTGTTATATTGATAGGATTCATAGATTTTCTGATTATTATTTTTTTCCTTTGTTGTTGGTAGTGCTTTTCTGTTCCAATCCAGTAGGGTGCTCAATTGAGCCATCTTACTGTCAGAAGTGTTTGGAGGACCTGATGGGGGAGTATTTACAACTTCCAAATTCTCATATCTTGTCGTCATGTATAGGATGGCTCTTGCAGCGTGTCCTTTCTGCGCATCGCCGGGTTCAAATGTATCACTATTAGCTGTGCATTTAGGAGATAGATTGTTTGCTGGATTCTCATACCCTGACTGGTTAGGATTACTGTAATCGAAATACTTATTAGAGCGGGAACTGTTAACACCTTTATAAACAGGCACAAGGTGATGCAGATCTGTATATGCGCTTCCTGAATAGCTAATCCCGTAGCTCCTAGGCCATAAGTGCTCTCGGTTGAAGTATGTATCCGGGCTTCCTCCACTATCCTGATCAGATTTATCTACACTGTCTTGGGAGTAGAATAATATTATATTATCAGCGTTGTCTGGATCTTCATATAAATCTTTGTGGGCGTTCCACACTCCTGGTGTATATGAAAGTGAATTATGGTTATCAATAATACTATTGAGAGTGCTTTTTAACTCACTTCCAGACTGTCCATTAATCGTAGAATAATAGCTACTAATTTGAGCGCTTACCCCAATTGTAGAAAACAATTTCACGATGATTATCAACCGTGATGTAAATATATGATGCATCATCAATTCAGGACTTTTTCAATGCGAGTCAGGATGTGATCTTAGCTAAATAAAAAGTTTTAAAATTCCATAAAACAATAAGTGTATGCACTTAAAGGATTATCTGAGATACCAAAGGATGTTTCTTCATTTGTTAACTCTAAATCACCCATGTGTGTCTTTTTGACAATCTTTTGACTTCCAAACAACACCTTCTCTGTTATATAGCACTTGTAGGCTCGGGCATCCTCATAGGGTTTACGGTATGCTTCTTTCTGCTTGTTAACGATGGAGAACCAAAAATGTCTATACTTAGACAATTATTTACCATTATCGGCTCGCATTGAGCATGAACAATGGCGGAGAGGGAGGGATTCGAACCCTC
>JAKVCM010000180.1 GCA_022448605.1 Puniceicoccaceae bacterium
TGGACGGACTGGCGTGGGCCAAAGGGCGCATCGATCAACCAAATCGACAAGCTCATTGAAGGCATCAAGAAGAGCCCTTTCAGCAGACGTCACATTGTTTCTGCATGGAATCCTGGCGAGGTCGAAGACATGGCTCTCCCCCCCTGCCACGCACTGTTTCAATTTTTCGTCTCTCAGAGCGGAAAATTGAGCTGCCAGCTCTATCAGCGTTCAGCAGATATTTTTTTAGGAGTCCCGTTTAACATCGCTTCCTATGCCTTGCTGACAGCCATGGTCGCTCAAGTGTGCGATCTCGACGTAGGCGACTTCGTGCATACCTTTGGCGACTTACACCTCTATTCAAACCACGTGGAACAAGCCAAAACGCAACTTGAGCGCACTCCGCGCCCGCTGCCGCAGCTTAAATTGAATCCTGAGGTCAAACATATCACTGATTTTACCTACGAGGATATCTCTATCGAGGACTACGATCCACACCCCACCATCAAAGCTCCGATTGCTGTCTGATGCCCATGTCCAAACTTGAGTATACGCCCAAAAAACCGTGGCGGGCCATCGCAGCCATGTCGAAAAATCGAGTGATCGGACAAGGCAACACCATCCCATGGCATTACTCCGAAGATTTTAAATACTTCAAGCAACAGACACTCGGCGCGTCCATGCTCATGGGAAGTAAGACCTATGCCTCCATCGGTCGCCCCCTGCCAAAGCGCACCACCATCGTTTTATCGCGGCAGCCGAAACCTAATGACATACCCGAGAAGGTTGTCTGGATCAATGAGTTGGCCGAGCTCGACACCTTCGACCTGCCTGAGCCACTTTGGCTCTGCGGCGGCGCACAAATATATTCCGCGGCTTTGCATCTTTGTGAGGACCTGCTGCTCACGATCATCGATATTGAGTGTGCTGGTGACGCCTTCTTTCCCGAATTCAACGATCTCTTCCCGCAGCAAGAAATCGTCGGAAAATCTGACGGACTGACCTGGTATCGATTCTACCGCTAACAAACAAACCGAGCCCACTCAGCTGCTGGCATGTTCGTTCAGGATATCCATATCCACAAACTCTAGGACCGATGCATGGGTGGCTTCTAGCTTCAACGGGGGAGCCACATCGGCTTCCAATGCCTCAATCCAGCGATTCAAACACACGCACCAGAAGTCTCCTGACTTTAATCCGGGAAACGAATACTCCGGGCGCGGCGTGATGAGGTCATTCCCATTTTCGAAGGAAAACTGAAGGAAATCCTCTGTCATCCTGGCACAGACTGTGTGCATTCCCAGATCATCGGCGCAGGTATCGCAGACGCCGGTGCGAAAAAACCCAGTCATGGGATCAGTGCTGCAAGGGACGAGGTCCCGGCCGAATATGTTGCGAGCCATGGATCCAAATGACTCGGCTAAGCAGCTGGAGTCAAGCAATGGCTGTCGCCACCAGTCTAAGCGAAGAGCATGATCATCAACCAGTTCCCCTCAGATGGAGTTACACCCAAAAATAAGAAGCCGCTTCATGCTCGAAGCGGCTTCAAAATACAGATCAATCGTAGGAGCGGACTGCTTTTAGAGTCGTTTACCGTCTGCTTGCTAGTTGTTTGGTGGGGTGATTCCCGTCTCTGCTTTTTGTGAACGCCAGGCTGTAAATAATGTTTCAAAGCTTGTAAAATTTCCGCTTCGCATAAGCAGAATTTAGAATTTAAAACATTAACTTTACTTTGTAACGCAAGTTACTCATGTTTATCTCATGAAGACACTCGAAATACCTAATAAAAAACCTCCGGACCTAGAGTCTGCTTCTCCTGTAGAGCGCGTCCGCTGGGCCCT
>JAKVCM010000181.1 GCA_022448605.1 Puniceicoccaceae bacterium
TTCATCTTCTTTCGTTGACACATGCATTTTCGCTAAGCAAATAACATACGCTTATTGCTCAGTAGCTCAGCGGTAGAGCAGGTGACTGTTAATCACTTGGTCGCTGGTTCGATCCCAGCCTGAGCAGCCACTTTAAAGCCCTCATTTTTTAATGGTGGGCTTTTTTGTATTTGGTCGCCAAGTATTTTTCTGTCAGATTTATTGATAGCTATGAAACCTCGAACAATAACCCCGTTATTTTTAGTTCTTACTTGGATGCTTACCTGCATGATTCAAAGCAATCTATGCGCAGATCAAGGCGCTCGTATTAAGCCGCAAGAAAGTCGTCCTAATATTGTGCTCATTATTACCGATGATCAAGGCTACGGAGATCTTGGTTTTACTGGTAACTCGGTGATTCAGACTCCTGCAATCGACCAATTACGCAGACAAAGTGTACTGCTGGATAATTTTCATGTAGATCCCACCTGCGCACCAACGAGAGCTGCACTACTAACTGGGCGCTACTCGAATAGGACAGGAGTGTGGCATACTATAAAGGGGCGCAGTATGCTGCGCGAGCGCGAGATCACTCTTGCCGATATTCTCACTGACAATGGCTATGTAACAGGATTGTTTGGTAAATGGCACTTAGGAGACTGCTATCCGTACCGCCCACAAGATCGGGGATTTAATCATAGCGTGTATCATCCAGCTGGAGGGGTCGGGCAGGCCCCCGACTATTGGGGTAACGATTACTTTGACGACACCTACTTAGTCAATGGCAAGTTCCAACGTTTTGAGGGATTTTGTACCGATATTTGGTTTGGAGAAGGCATCAAATTTATCGAAAAACAAGTCCGTAAAGAGCGACCGTTCTTTGCTTACATATCAACCAATGCGCCGCACAGTCCATTTTTCTGTCCAGAAGAATTTACCCGCCCATATGAGGGCGTGCCAGATGTATCTCGCACCGAGTTTTACGGCATGGTGACCAATATCGATAGTAACATAGCAAAGCTTATGAAGCGACTCGATGCGCTTGGAGTTACTGAGGACACAATAATAATTTTTATGACGGATAATGGCACCGCAGGCGGCCTTTGGCAGGGTCGCGGCTATGATGGTGGTATGCGTGGTAGAAAGAACTCCGCATATGAGGGCGGTCACCGCGTGCCTTGCCTAATAAGCTGGCCGGGTGGAAATATTCAAGCAGGCGCTGCAGTAGAAAAGTTAACCGCGCACTTTGACCTGCTACCAACTTTAATTGATCTACTCGATCTTGAAGCGCCATCGGTTGATTTCGATGGCACCAGTCTGCGTGACTTATTGTACCCGAGCCAATCGTTATGGAAAGAGCGCACACTAGTAGTCGAGTCTCAGCGGGTCGTAGATCCGATTAAGTGGCGAAAGTGCGCTGTGATGAATGAGCGCTGGCGCTTAATAAATGGACAAGAGTTGTATGATCGGACTGTAGACCCAAAACAGACGACGGATGTGGCTGTAAAGTATCCTAATGTGGTCAGCGACTTGCGCGCAGCGTATGAGGCATACTGGGCAGATGTATCTCGCGAGCATATACTTACGAGCTCTATCGTGGTCGGATCCGATCTTGCCCCAATTGTCGCGCTGTCATCGCATGACTGGTTACTCGAACAGCAAACCCCGTGGAATCAGCCCCACATTAAAAACGGAGAGCATGCGCACAAGGCGCATTGGGCGATCGATGTGGAGCAGGCTGGTATGTATGAACTATCGCTGCGCCGCTGGCCAGTAGAGGCAAATAAGGGT
>JAKVCM010000182.1 GCA_022448605.1 Puniceicoccaceae bacterium
TTTCGCCCTGACTCAGGCGCACTTCAACTTCGCGCAGTTTTGCAATGATCTCTTCAGGCTTGGCTCTCTTGCCCATGGTTCAACTCCATATCAGAGCCGACCCTAACTCAAACTATGGGCCAGTTTTTCTGGTGCAGACCAGCGAGGGCTTCCGGCCGCTCAAACTCTGGCATGACCAATTCACTCGATTCGACATAAGGTGTCCGAACTTCTGCGCAGGTGGTCGTTAGAAGCGCACAGTAAGCAAAGAGGAAGGCGTTGCGCCTCATGCCAATAAGATAACCGGATTCGGCCTGTCGGCATCCCTAACCGAATATCCGATACGGCGAGAAGGGCGACGAGATGAATAAGACGACGAGCGCAATCACCAATCATGCCGCCCCACCCTTTCGGTGCATAGTCGGGGGCATTATTCCAACTCATACCATTTGTTATCTTGACTATCGCAAGCATATTGGAACAAGGAGAACTCGGTTTTAGTGGGGCTCAATGTTCAAACTTCGTTTCTTGACTATCAGCGCAATTATTGGAGGCAATAAATCCCATGAAAACGCTTAGACGAATTGATGTTGTGGATTTTTTGCCCAGGACAATTCTCACGTCGATATTTGTTTCCCTTACTTTGTTGATTGCGCCAATGACATCAGCGCAGACTTTTGATGAGATAAGAAGTGCCGCTCAGCAGGGTGATATGGCGGCTCAACACAATCTCGGGCTCATTTACGACACCGGACGGGGTGTTCCTGAGAATGATGCCGAAGCCGTGAAATGGTACAAGCTCGCCGCTCAGCAGGGTTCTATGGGAGCTCAATACAATCTCGGGCTCATGTATGCCAACGGAGAGGGTGTTCCTAAGAACTTTGTCAAAGCATATTCTTGGAATTCAATCGCTAGTGCGCAAGGCTATGCGCCGGCAGATGCCCTTAAGTCATTACTAAAAGAAGCAATGTCGCCCGAGCAGATGGCCGAAGCGCAAAGCCTGTCATCAAGATGTTTTGCTTCGGATTATGAGCTTTGTGACTAAATAATAAGTCCCGCTGAGGTGGCCAATCAATTTTTGCTCTACCAAGTATATAAGCCCTGAGTTTCGTGCAGATTATATAAAACGGCGCTCGAAGGAGATGGTCGCCTAGCTTGCTGTTGTAGCTTTGACAGGATACATTATCCAGAACGCCAACGGGTTATTCGACCTTCCCTCAGCTTATTAAAGTCACCCCACATTCCCGACCATAGCTTGTCCACCATCATGGACGTGCACGTGTCGCACGTTGACCGTTTGTGATCCACCTCGTTTCATTTTCTCGCGCGCCTCTATTTGACGGGCAAAGACGCTTGTGAGTTTGGCGGCATGTTTGAGGTTTAGGTCTCGCCCTTCAAAGGTTTGGTCATGCCGCATCGCCCGATCCATGCACGCCATAGAGGCGGTATGCACGGCAACCATTTGCGCGCATAGCATGGTATCTGCGCCGCCTTGCGGATCTAATTCATCTAAAAGTGCTAGCGATTCGTTAGCCGATCTAACATTTCCGTTCTTGATCGATTCGAGGGACAGATTGGCGAGTTCTAGCAATATCTGATTGCAGGCCTCGGTATTGCGTAGCCCCGTGCTGGCCAGTGACTTGAGATTAATCAACGCCTCCGATGTCCCAGAGAGGGCTAGCCCAGCCGATCCGTCGTCACGCTCTATCGCTTCAAAGCTTGGAGGAGAGCGCCCGTCCTTACGCACCGCATGAATACGCTCCGCCGTCCTGTGTGGATGGCTCCTGCATTGCAAGGTCTTTTTCGAGTTTTCGGCGCACCTTGGTCTGGTACTGACCTGTGTCCGGCCTGTTTGCGCGGAGCTGTTCCGCTGGCCCTTATGGTTTCCGTGAGCTGAGTCCCAAAC
>JAKVCM010000183.1 GCA_022448605.1 Puniceicoccaceae bacterium
CCTCGCATTCGTAATGCGGGGGTCGTAGGTTCAAGTCCTATACGCGGCACCATTGTATTTATTACAGGTTCAGCCTCATCGATACCTCGCCGCATAAGCCAATAACGCCACATTATGCGACAATTAGAAGAACAAACCATGCCCAAAACGCTCAACAAGCCCAAACGCGCCCCGCTCAACATACGCACGACACAAGAGCGCAGAGAGCGGCTGGAAGCGTTAGCGGCTCAGAATGGGCTATCTCTTACGGCTCAAGTCGAAAGGCTGTTAGAGTTTGCTATGGACTTTGAGATTATCAAAGAGGCAATAAAAAAGAAGCCCGCAGCGTAGGCCATAAGTGACCTGTCTGCGGGCTTCCCAACTGCGCAAGTTTTCACCTTTGGGGCAAAAATCGGTTACTCTACTCTGCGCTGTTGTCTTAGTATGCTTTTAGAATGTGGCGGAATGAGGTAGGATAAAAAAATGGATATTTGGCTAGCAGTACTCGTTGAAACGCTCGATACAGAGCCGATCACGCTTAAAGAACCCGTACCCGTGGAAGCCTTTCTTTCAGAAGAGGAATGCTGGCGGTTCGTTCACTCGGACCATATGACCGCAGCGGCGCGATCAAAGGGTCTTATGGAAACTGGAAAGTTTTACATGCTTAAGTGTCAGCCCGCAGAAGACGTTTCAGCATATTCAACATCCTGATAGACTGGAAAGCGAAACACGCGATCCGGTTCAAATCTAGCGCAGGCGTAATCAATCGGCTGGTGCCAATCACGTAGCCAGCCACGGCTTCCCTCAGTGCAGGCGATGCCATCAACCCACGGATCACACTTCAGCGCCATTGGGCTAGGTCTGTTCACGCAATCAACAGCTTGGCCTATCAAGGTGGCTTCCTTGTTCATGTACATATGGAGCGATGAATAAACACCCCACGCAGCAAGCGCGATCCATGAGAGGACAAACCAGAACGCCCATTTAGAGACGTTGTGAACCCTAGCGTTAGCCTTGCGGGCGACTTTGGGGGGGATGCGTCTCACTTGATCACCTCTGCTAATCTTAAAAAGGTGATGACACTCATTGTAAGCGCCATAACGCCACCGCCACCATACAGAAGCCCGACAACAATCAAAATTACTTTCTGCCCATCGGTCAATTCAGTCATATCACCCCCTCATAGGCCAGCAGGCCCAATCCAAGCGCGGTAGACGCAAGAGCAAGGTAAAAGAACACATTAGCCACACCTTGCCTGCCAAGCCGCAGCTTGGGCGATGATATAATTCCTGGTCCATTGTGGAGCCGAATTGAACTGTTCAGAAGTGACTGTTGCCGGTCGGAGATCGGAACAGATCGACGTTTCCACATCGGTTGCCACTTCTTCAATTATCGGAGACGATCCAGCCGAGGTCGGTGTCGCGCAACTCGTCAGCATTAGTGATGCCACGAGGAGCAGACTCACGGGCGTCAGCCACTTGCTTAGATTTTTTGGCATTTTCTTTCCTTATGTGATCTTGCTTGAGGCGCGCTTGTCGCTCGCCAATCATGCGTTCCATTTTTCGGATTTGGTCATCACGTCCCTTCAACCAGAGAAGAAACAGGACGATAAACAGAGCGCCGATTATGGCGATCTGAAGTGCTCTACTATTTGCAATGGCGCTCCCAGCCGTTGTTAAGGCCGCAATCATACCTTTAACTGCGTTCCTTCTTGGCGTCCTTCACGGG
>JAKVCM010000184.1 GCA_022448605.1 Puniceicoccaceae bacterium
CACAACGGTCGTAGTTTTCTACCCGTCTATGTGACCGAGAACATGGTTGGTCACAAACTTGGTGAATTCTCACCGACACGCACTTTCAAGGGACACCCAACCGGTAAATAATCCTCGATCAGTACATTTATTCATCGGCTATGCAATATAATCACACACCACTCACCCTCGCCACACTGTTCCTTCTTGGGACGATGTTCGCAGGCAGTGTTGTGCACGGAGAAGTGCCTGTTTTTGTCAAAGAGTCACTTTATAGCCCAAACGCCGCAACTGTGGCTAAAGTTACGCCAATGCTAGCAGCCGACGTTGTCATTCTTGATGGCGGCCTTGAGCAAGGGATACGCCTAGGGATGGTTTGCCGCGTCACACGTGGTTTACAATCTGTCGGTGAGCTTATCATCATAGAATCTCGTAGCGATCAATCTGCAGGACTCATCCTAGAATTAGTCAAAGACTCTACAATCCAAGCGGGCGACATTGCCCGAATCAAAACAATTCAAAACAGCTAAATTTCATGCAGGTCCAAGCCTATACCAAATACGCCCGTATGTCGCCCCGAAAGATTCGCGAGGTCACTCAAGCCATACAAGGTCGCAACGCCGCCGAAGCGGTTGAGGTGCTTCGCTTTATTCCACGTAAGTCGGCACGTCTCGTAAGCAAGACTCTCCAGTCAGCGATCGCAAATGCGGAAAACAATAATAATCTCTCATCGGATGCCCTCAAAGTTGAGTCTGCTACCGTCGAGCAAGGCCCTACGTTCAAACGTTTCCGCCCCGCTGCTCGTGGTTCTGCTCACCCCTATAAGAAGGCCACTAGCCACATCCGTATTATCCTTTCCGACGAGGGCTAATTCCTCAGAGCGACTCTAACGATATTTAGCAAATTATGGGACAGAAAGTACATCCAACCGGCTTCCGCCTTGCAGTCACCCGCGACTGGGATTCTCGCTGGTATGCGGACAAGGATCAATTTCCTGAGTATATCAAGGAAGACCACACGATACGCACATTCCTCACTGAAAAGTTGCGCTACGCATCCGTGCCACGTATTTTCATTGAGCGTGCTTCCGGTCGTATCCGCGTCAAGATTTTCACTGCACGACCTGGTGTGGTCATCGGACGCAAGGGTGCTGAGCTTGATAAGATCAAGGCTACTCTCAACAAGAAGGTTGGCAAAGAAATCATGCTTGACATCCAAGAGGTAAAGCGCCCCGATCTCTCTGCGCAACTCGTCGCTGAAAACGTAGCCCTTCAACTTGAGCGCCGGATTGCATTCCGCCGCGCAATGAAGCGCGCTGTTCAAACTACAATGGCCATGGGTGCCGACGGTATCCGTATTCAATGTGGCGGTCGTCTCGGTGGTGCAGATATTGCCCGCACTGAGCAACAGCGCCAAGGCCGTGTGCCTCTCCAGACACTGCGCGCAAATATCAACTACGGCTTCTCTGAAGCGAGCACCGTCTATGGTATTATTGGTGTAAAGTGCTGGATTTGTCTACCTGACGACGAGGAAGCGTAAGCTAATTCTTTCCCATCTGAAACGATTTTATATTTTTAACATTTTAAATAGAGCGAACCATGGCACTTCTTCCATCACGCACCAAATACCGCAAGGTTCACAAGGGTCGCATTTACGGCACTGCACAAACTTGCAACACACTTGCTTTCGGCGAATTTGGTATACAATCCCTCACGCGTGGTCGCATGACCTCGCAACAAATCGAAGCCGCTCGTGTTGCGATGACACGTAGCCTCAAACGTAAAGGCAAGGTATGGATTCGCGTCTTCCCTCATAAGCCTGTGACCAAAAAGCCTGCAGAAACCCGCATGGGTAAAGGTAAAGGTTCTGTTGAATACTGGTGTGCTGTAATCAAGCCTGGCACCATGCTTTTTGAGGTCGCTGGCTGCTCCGCCACCGCCGCACGCGAAGCCCTCCGCCTTGCGGACACAAAGCTTCCTTTTCACTGTCGTTTCGTCTCCCGTGACGAAGCATAAATACTTTCTGAGATAGGAAATTATAACCATGAACACTAAAGAAATCCGCGAAATGTCAGAAGCCGAAATCGAAAAGTCGCTCCGCGACACACGTGAGTCTCGTCTTCAACTCCGCATGCGCAAGCAGACCGGGCAAGTTGAGCACCCACACGAATTTAAAGACATGAGCCGTCAAATCGCTCGTCTCGAAACCATTCTTAAAGAAAAGAAGCTGGCTTCTGCCAACACTTAAACTTTTAGACGCACACGCCTACCATGGAAGCTACAGCCACACGCAACTCTCGTAAAGTACTCATCGGAATAGTATCAAGCCGATCAGGAGATAAGACTATTAAGGTAACTTACTCTTACAAAGTCCCGCACCCGCTCTACAAGAAGGAAATTAAGCGCAAGACTGTTGTGCACGCTCACGACGAGAAGAACGAGTGCGGCCTTGGAGACAAAGTTGAAATTATGGAAACACGTCCGCTTAGTAAGTTGAAGCGCTGGCGTGTAACTAAGGTTCTCGAAATCGCTCCTAAGCTGGGCGAAGAGTAGGGTGCCTCCCCACTAATTTATAAATCCAAATAAGGAGATTTAGCTATGATTCAGATGAACAGCCGCGTATTTATCGCGGATAACACAGGCGCCAAATCCGCTGAGATGATTCGCCGCCTTGGCCAAAACAAGGACACTGCAGACGTGGGGGATGTTGTTGTTTGTGCTGTGAAGGAAGCGTCCACCGATTCTTCCGTCAAGAAGGGCGAAGTAGTTCGTGCCGTAGTCGTCCGCACTAAAGCTCCGATCCGTCGTGGTGATGGTAGCTACCTCCGTTTCGATAACAACGCCGTTGTTATTCTCACTGCTGATGGCAATCCCAAAGGCACACGTATCTTCGGCCCCGTAGCTCGCGAGCTCCGCGCCAAGTATATGAAAATCATTTCTTTAGCTCCGGAGGTTCTCTAATTATGGCACAAACAATCAAACGCGAACAAGAAGTTGTCGTCATTTCTGGCGCTCACAGAGGCAAGCGCGGCAAAGTGCTTTCCGTTCAAGCTGGAGAGCGTATCATTGTCGAAGGTGTCAACCTAATCACTAAATTTGAGCGCAAGAGCCAAGAGAACCCAGAAGGTGGTTCCGTTGAGCGCGAAGCTTCCATCCACTATTCTAATGTTATGAGCGCCGAGAAATACGACGCAAAAAAGAAATAAGGTACTTGCCAGTGCGCGCTTAGACCTCACTTTCTCGCCCTTTTTTAATACATCATCCACCACTAACAAGCCGGGTTAGGACTCCGCCTTACTTACAAGATGTCACAGTCACTATTACAAAAACATTACGGCGAGAAGGTCGTGCCTGCACTTATGGAAAAGTTCGGGTATAAGAACCCGCACCAAGTGCCCGCGGTCAAGAAGATCGTCATCAATTCTGGGTTCTCGGCGACAGCTGATAAGAATCACGTGCAATACGTGAACGATGAGATCGCTAAGATCTCAGGACAGCGCCCTGTTACCACGAAAGCTAAGCTTTCGATCTCTAACTTCAAACTTCGTGAAGGTCAGCCCATTGGTTGTAAGGTGACTCTTCGTGGTATAGCGATGTATAATTTCCTCATGCGCTTGATTAATATCTCGCTTCCTTGCATACGAGATTTTCGCGGAGTTCCTGCACGCCTCGACGGACAAGGCAATTACACGCTCGGTCTGAATGACCATACAATTTTCCCTGAAGTTTCTGCCGAAGGCACTAATGAAACAATCGGTATGGACGTCTGCATCAACACGAGCGCTTTGTCCGATGACGAAGGACGCGAGCTCCTTAAGCTCTTGGGCATGCCTTTTCGCAAGACAAGTGCCGAAGTCGCAGAAGCCGAAGCCGCCGTTACCGAAGCTTCTGCTTAATTATTTAAAGAATATTAATCCATGGCTAAAAAATCAGCAATCCAACGTAACTTAAAGCGCGAACGCATGATCGCTAAATACGCAGCTAAGCGTAAAGAGCTCAAGGCGATCCTCACCAATCCTGAAATTTCTGATGATGAGTTCTACAAGGCGCAAGCCAAGTTGACTAAGCTGCCCAAGAACAGCTCACCGATCCGTGCTCGCAATCGTTGTTCCGTCACCGGTCGTCCGCGCGCGTTCATTCGCAAATTTGGCCTTTCTCGTATCACGTTCCGCGAGCTTGCCACCCAAGGCAAGATACCTGGCGTTACAAAATCTTCATGGTAATTGTTCATAGCTCTTTAGTTTGAAAGCAGATTTCAAAAAGACCAAAAACCATAATCTTTATTACTCACAAAATTGAAAACCCACTAGTAAAATACTATGGCAGTTCACGACACAATCGGCGATTTCCTCACCACAATCCGCAATGCCAGCTTGGCGCACAAGGAGACATGCACAACGCAGCATTCTAAGATGCGTTCAGCCATAGCTGCGATTCTCAAGAGTGAGGGTTACATTAAAGACTTTAGCGAAGGTCAAAATGAGAAGGGCTTCAAGACGCTCACCCTTACTCTGAAATTCGCAGGTAAAACTCCTGCTATCACCGGTATCCAGCGTCACAGCACTCCTGGTCGTCGCCTCTACTATGGCAGTAAAGAAATCCCACGTGTCCTCGAAGGCCTGGGTGTTGCTATTCTCACTACTTCAAAAGGCGTAATGCGAGCTCGCGATGCTCGCGAACAAGGTGTAGGCGGCGAGTTCGTCTGTAAAGTCTGGTAATTGAGAGGCACTATAAGATGAGCAGAATTGGCAAACTTCCTATCCCCGTCCTTGATAAGGCAAACGTCGCAGTTGATGGTCAGACTGTTCGCGTTGACGGACCCAAGGGGAAACTAGAAAAAACTTTCGACGGTTCGATCAACATCGAACTCGCTGATGGCGAGATTCGTGTAACGCCTGCGGACAGTAGTCGACACGCCCGTGCTATGTTCGGCACCGCACGTTCGATCATTAATAATATGGTGATCGGCGTCGTCGATGGTTACGAAAAGAAACTTGAGATTAAAGGTGTTGGTTTTCGTGCAGTGCTTGAGGGCGACTTGCTCGACCTTGCACTTGGCTATTCGCATCCGATCAAAGTGAAGATCCCGGAAGGGATCACAGTTAAAGTAGATCAGAATACAAAAATTTCTGTCTCTGGTGCAGACAAGCACATGGTGGGAGAAATCACTGCAAAGATCTATTCATACTTCCCAGCCGAGCCTTACAAGGGCAAGGGTGTCCACATCGTTGGCCAATATGTCCGCCGCAAGGAAGGGAAGAAGTCCGCTTAATTTCCAGTCGAGTCACAGATATGAAACTTCAAAAGAAAAACTCTCTCGCGCAAAAGCGCCGTTATCGTATTCGCAATAAGGTCAAAGGCACTGCAGAGCGCCCACGTCTTGCGGTGCATTTCTCCAACAAACACATCTATGCGCAGTGCATCGACGATGTCGCAGGCCACACAATGGCTTACGCATCCTCGGTGGGTGGCAAAGATGCTGAAGTGAAGGCTAACAACGACGGTGCACTTGCGCTCGGTAAAGTTATCGCTGAAAAAGCTAAGGCAGCTGGTGTCGGATCTGTTGTTTTTGACCGCTCTGGTCGCCGCTACCACGGCTGCGTTAAAACATTCGCCGAAGCAGCTCGCAAAGGCGGCTTACAATTTTAAGGAACTCCTATATGAGCAGACAAAATAGATCATTTTCCCAGAAGGACGAGCCGGAAGAAACTCCAGAATACGTCGAGAAGGTTGTTCACATCAACCGTTGTGCTAAAGTTGTAAAGGGCGGTCGCCGTTTCAGCTTCGCAGCACTCGTCGTAGTTGGTAATCAAAAAGGTGAAGTCGGTGTCGGTTACGGTAAAGCGAAGGAAGTTCCTGAGTGTATCCGCAAAGGCACTGAGCAAGCCAAGAAGAATCTTGTTAAGATTAACCTTCGTAACGATACGATTCCTCACCATGTTCTCGGCGAGGCTGATGGCGGCAAAGTTCTGTTGCGGCCCGCGTCGGACGGAACGGGTGTTATCGCTGGTGGCGGTTGCCGTGCGGTGCTTGAATCCGTTGGTGTTAAAAACATCCTATCCAAATCCCTCGGTTCAAACAATCACCTTGCTATGGTCAATGCGACGATGGCTGCGCTGCTTCAGTTGCGTTCCAATGAGGAAATTCAAAATATCCGTTTCGGCGAGGCCGTAGCTGAAGTCTAAAAATCTAAACACATGAATCTCGAAAATATTCCAACTATCAAAGGTGCCACACACCCCACCAAACGTCTCGGACGAGGTGAAGGTAGCGGTCATGGTAAGACATCCGGCAAGGGGCATAAGGGCCAAAAGGCTCGCTCTGGTGGGGGTATCCGCATCGGTTTCGAAGGTGGTCAAATGCCTCTTTACCGTAAACTTCCACGCCGTGGTTTCAACAACAATAACTTTAAAGTCTCCTACCAACTGGTCAATGTCGGACAACTCGAAAAGCTAGAAGGTGATACAGTGGATCGTGAGTCTCTGATCGCCGCAGGCCTTGTCCGCGACAACGATCAAGGCATCAAGCTCCTCGGTAACGGCGAGCTCTCTAAAGCATACACGGTCAAGGTCTGCAAAGTTTCCGTTACTGCCAAGAGTAAGATCGAGGCTGCTGGTGGAAAGATCAAAGAATCTGTAACAGAGGAGAATGAGGAATCTTAAATTCGACTTTTCTTTTGGATTCGAACTAGGACACGCCACAGATGCTTTCTGCTTTTACAAATTCGCTGAAGATTCCTGAACTTCGCCAGAAGATTTTCTTCACGCTAGCGCTGTTGTTCATTGCGCGTGTCGGTGCCAACATTCCACTTCCGGGTATGAATGTGGGTCCGATCCAAGACTTCTTTGCGGACCAAGCGAATGCAGGCGGCGGCCTTGTCGGCATGTTCAATATGTTCACCGGAGGAGCTTTGCTCAACGGTGCGGTCTTCGCCTTGGGCATCATGCCTTACATCAGCGCGTCGATTATTATGCAGCTTGTCGGTGCTGTTTTCCCAGTCATCGCTCGTCTTCAGCAAGAGGGTGATGTCGGTCGTCAAAAGATTAACCAATACACTCGCTACTTAACACTCGCGATTTGTGTCGTCCAAGGTTTGCTTCTCCTAGTAGCGCTTTCGACCAATCCTGCAAGTTTGATTGGGCAAGGCTTTAATCCTGCGCAATACGGAAACGTTGTTATTGCCTCCCAGATTCCTTTCCTGATTACAGGAACGATTTTCCTTACTTGTGGGACCATGATTATGGTTTGGCTCGGCGAGCAAATCACGCAGAAGGGGATAGGTAATGGCATTTCGCTACTGATCACTGTAAGTATTATTTCTGGCCTGCCTGGTGCAGTCGCAGCGGCTTATCAAATGTTCGTCGCTCCTGTAGGTTCGGAAGGCACTTCACTCGGCGTGCCTGAAGGTGTGCTCATGCTGGCGCTACTTTTCACTGTAACTGCTGCGCTTGTTGCGATCACTCAAGCCCAGCGAAAGATCCCTGTCCAGTATGCTAAACGTGTTGTTGGTCGTAAGGTTTATGGTGGCCAAAGTTCTTTCCTTCCACTCAAGGTGAATTACGCAGGTGTCATGCCCGTTATCTTCGGTAGCGCAATTCTTATGTTCCCCGCGCAGATCCTTGCTTACCTCGGCAGTGCCACAGGGATGCGTTTTTTCAACGACTTCGCAGATTCGATCGGCCAAGGGCAACTCGCTTATTACATCATCTTTGGTCTTCTTATCCTAGTCTTCTCCTACTTCTGGGTCTCCATGATGTTCAAGCCGATACAAATCGCTGACGATTTGAAGAAAAACGGTGGTTACATTCCTGGCGTCCGCCCAGGAGAGCCTACTGCGAAATTCCTAGATCACATCATGACGCGCCTTACGCTTTTCGGCGCGATCTCCCTCACAGTCATTGCAGTTTTCCCCGACTTCTTGCTCTTCATATACAACGTGCCTTTCAGCGTCGCCATCTTCTTCGGTGGCACCGGTATGTTGATTACCGTAGGTGTGCTTCTTGACACCATGCGCCAAATCGAAACCTACCTCTTGCAGCGCCACTACGATGGCTTCCTTAAGAAGGGTAAGATTCGTGGCCGCTCCGCTGCCCGTAACAAGCAACTGGTCGACACCGCTAGTCTCCAGAATTTTTGGACTGCTTGGCGCCCGCTTCTCTTTATAGGCATCGCACTCTTTGTCTTGGGAATCATCTCTTGGTTCTTAAACCCAGCCTAATCCCGCGACCAACGCGACCACGGCTACTCTCCGAGGGTGCAATGATCTTATTGTCTCTTCGTTCTTCAACTTTTGTTCTTTGATTCATCCACTCACTCTAAAATTCGATGAAATATATTCGCTCAGACGAAGAAATTCAATCGATCCGCGAAGCCTGCCAAATCGCCGCGACCGTTCTTAAACGCCTCGTTGACTCAGTAGAAGAGGGGATAACCACTTACGATCTCGATCAGCTCGGCCGCAAAGCTATCGAAGAGCTTGGAGCCGAAAGCGCTTGTCACAATTACCGTAACGGCGATCACGTCTTTCCTGCTTACACCTGCCTCTCAGTGAATGAAGAAATTGTCCACGGAATCGGCACGATGCGCCGCACGATCCTAGCTGGAGATGTTGTTTCGATTGATGTTGTCGTGCGTTACCGAGGTTTTATCGGCGATAATGCACATACTGTGCTCATTGAGCCAGTTGCTGAAGAAAACGCAGCTTTGATCGATGCCACCCGCGAATCGCTCAATTATGCTATTAGTTTTGCCAGAGCTGGTAACCGCGTTGGTGACATTTCTAATGCGGTCGAACGCTTTATTAAACGCCACAACTACGGAATCGTCCGCGAATTCGTCGGCCACGGTGTTGGTAAAACCATGCACGAGCTACCACAAATCCCTAATTTCGGACGTCGTGGCAGCGGTTCCCTCCTAAAGCCAGGAATGTGCCTCGCGATTGAACCCATGATCAACCTCGGCACCGGTAAAATTGACATGCTTGAAGACGGCTGGACTGCCGTTACCCGTGACCGTAAGCCCTCCGCTCACTTTGAGCACACCGTCCTTGTTACCAACGGGGAGCCGGAAATCTTAACAATTCCGAAGAATTAACTTTTCAAACCAACTTAAATCACTATTTTCCTCCATTTTCCCGTATTTTAGCGGGTAACCAACCTACAAATTATCATGCCACGCATCCTTGGAGTCGATATACCCGCAAACAAGAAGCTAGTTTACTCGCTTCGCTATATTTATGGCATTGGGCCAACTCGTGCTGCTGCTATCGTCGCCGAGTCAGGTTTCGATGCAGACCGCCGTGCTGGTGACCTGAGTGAAGAAGAGGTCAATAAGCTAGCTTCCATCGTGGGCGAGAAGCAATACGTAGTTGAAGGTGATCTTCGCCGTGAGCGTACTGCCAATCTCAAGCGCCTTTCCGCCATTCGCAGTATTCGTGGTATGCGCCATATGCGTGGTCTTCCAGTTCGTGGCCAACGCACTAAAACAAATGCACGCACCCGCAAGGGTGCCATTAAGCCAGTTCGACGATAGTCCGGCTACCTACATTTTTTAAAAGGAATTTCCTATGACCGAAGAAGAAAACACATCAGTTGATGAAGAAAAAGTAGTAGCAGCTTCTACTGAAGAGGGTGCTGAGCCTGAAAAGAAGAAGGAAGTCACAGCAGAAGATCTTCTGAAAAGCGATTTAGACGGTGTAAAAATCCGCCGTGCCAAAGGTAGTAAGAACATCTCGTCGGGTATTGTTAATGTGCTCGCCACTTTCAATAACACTAAAGTCACTTTCTGTGATTCTCGCGGCAACGTAATTTCTTGGTCAAGTGCCGGCAAGTGCAACTTCCGTGGCTCTCGTAAGTCCACTGCCTACGCAGCACAGGTCGTCACTCAAGACGCCGGTCGTGTAGCCATGTCGCACGGAATGAAAGAAGTCGTCGTTAAGTTGAACGGTCCTGGTATGGGTCGCGATTCTGCAGTCCGCGCACTCCAATCTTTAGGCATAATCGTAACCGAAATCGTGGATGTGACTCCGGTCCCTCACAATGGTTGCCGCGCGCCGAAACGTCGTCGTGTCTAATCTGACTCTGCCAGATAGACACATATATATTAGTTAGCAGATAATTAGAAAACAACACCATGGCCCGTTACACAGGACCCACAACACGTATCAACCGACGCTTCGGTCAGGCAATCTTTGCCCCGACTAAAGCTTTTGAGCGCAAGCCGCACCCTCCCGGTCAGCACGG
>JAKVCM010000185.1 GCA_022448605.1 Puniceicoccaceae bacterium
AGAGCTGTTCGACGCAGATGACCTCACTCGAAAATCATTCATCGAACAGACCGACCGTGCCAGCGCGATCGGCAAAGAGATCATCAGGCTCGAAACCGCAGAAGCCAAAACACGTCAAGACCTCGAAACCTGCCACCTCCAGGAAGCCCGTATTGAAAATGGCGAGCTGGAGCTAGAAACGAAAGAAAACGAGCCAGAGCTGCATTTTGTGGACGAAGCCGTTCATGAGATTCAAGGCCTACTCGGAATCGACGCGGAACAAGCCAAGGACTTCGCTAAAACCGAACGTGAGATCCATCGTTTCTGGGCATTGGTACGCGTCTGGAAACAGTCAGGTTTTATCAAAAAAAACCGCTTTCCGCTGGGCCTCCTAGCCCTAACAGGAGCCTTGTTTATCGGAATCACAGCGGACCAATTTTCTGGAGCTCGTTGGCTTAGCAATCTCCAACAAGTGATCACCGGCCTGGTGAGCTGCGCAGCACTCGCAGCTGGGTGCCTCACCAATCTGCTGCAAAAGGTTAACCGTGCCATGTCCGTCGCCGTCGGCGCAAGAGGACAGGCAGAGGCCTGGATCCACGTGCGCAAGCAACAACTAGAGAGCCAGCTCCAGGAACAACATACTAAGCTGGAAGCCGCCCGCCACGAACAAGAGCGTGTGCATGCGGGCATCGGGCTTTATCAACATATCGACCAAGCTAACGAGCGCAGCGAATATAAGGATGCACTCAGTATCATTAACCAGATCCGCAAAGACTTCGACACCCTCAGTACCTTGCTGAAAGAGGGTAGAAAAGGCGAAAGAGATGAAGTCAAGATACCGCAGATCAACCGCATCATCCTCTATATTGACGATCTTGACCGCTGCCCTCCACATCGCGTCGTCGAAGTGCTCCAAGCGGTCCATTTACTTCTCGCTTTCGATCTGTTTGTCGTGGTGGTAGGTGTCGATGCGCGCTGGCTATTGCATGCACTACGCAAGGAATACTCCGCTTTCGGCGCCCTAAAATACGAATCTGCCGAAGACACCGAAGAGGCAGCCAACGAGCAAATCCTACGCAGCCCCTTCGAAACGACTCCCATCAACTACCTAGAAAAAATCTTCCAGATCCCCCTAGTTTTGAGCTCTCTGGATGATACGGGATTTGGGCGCCTCATCGAACGGCTGCTTCCCGAGGAGGGCGGCACTCAACAAATCATACCCTCTGGAGGCGACCCCAAGCCCGCGCCCAAAAAGGCAGCAAGAAAAACGAGAAAACGACCCGCTCCAAAAAAGAAACCCACGCCACTCAACTTCGATACTGCGCTCCTTCAGCGCGAGCAGCTCAAAATCAGTGAGCACGAGCGCGATTTCCTGAAGACGCTCTACCCGTATATCGAAGTAGCGCGTTTAGCCGTGCGTCTCGTCAACATCTACCGACTGCTTAAAGCAACGTTGCCATCAGATGAACTCACCGCATTTGAAGGATCCCCTGAGAATCCAGGCAACTATCGTCTAGCCGCAACGCTCCTCGCTATGCAGGTCGGATTTCCGGCATTCTTTCGGCGTGTCCGCATCCTTGAGGAAGAAGGCCTTTTGTTTAGTGGAATCGAACAACTCATCCTCAAAGAATTCATCGAGCACGTTTACGCAACCGATCAAAAAGAAGGGCGCGCCGAGTGGCCCTCACGTCGCTGCGAGCTCCTACGCTGCGTCGACGCGGCTAAAGAAACTGAAGACTCCACCAGCTTTTCGGCGTCCGCGATTAAGACCTGGATCCCTCGCATTGGGAGATTTGGAATCTAGCAAAAAGATAATACATTACTTCAAATTGCTTCTGTACAGATCAAGAATTTAAATCCCTTCAGGCTGGCTCGTCGGCAAAGGCACCCGTCGCATGTTGATAACAAAAGTGAAACAAGACCTGCCACTCCAGATCTTGGACCTGCAAGCAAAACTGTTCTAACGCTCCTTGCTCAGTGAGACCGCGCTCACACAGCTTCACAAACATAGTCGCATCCCAATTGCTGATCTGTCGCGCCAACTGGGACTCATTGAGATCTTCCATCTGAGCTAAGATCGCACCCGCACCCTGTGCGATATAGCCGTAGACTGGATGATTACCCGCTCGCTGCACCCAATACCGAGCATTCGGATAGTCCCCCTCACGGCGGTGAATAATAGCATGCCATAGACAAGCCGAAGGGTCTGTTCGTTGGGCGACAATGTCGTGCGCCGCATCGATCTGGTTATAATGTAAAAGGATTCCCGTGGCACAGAGTGTTGTCCAAACATTATCTCCACTGGAAAGT
>JAKVCM010000186.1 GCA_022448605.1 Puniceicoccaceae bacterium
GTCGACGCATTCGCGTCCGCCATGGATGATATTCAGAACACCAGGTGGTAAACCAGCTTCTTGCAATAATTCAATGAGGCGAATCGCAGTCAGCGGCACCTTTTCACTGGGCTTAAAAATAAAAGTATTCCCCGTCCCAATGGCCATAGGATACATCCACATCGCTGCAAGTGCGGGAAAGTTGTAAGGGCAGATCCCTACGCAAACGCCCAGTGGTTGTTTAACCATTTCGCAGTCAATACCCCGGGCGACATTCTCTAAAATCTCACCCTTGAGAAGCTCGGGAATACTGCAGGCATATTCAACGACCTCAATGCCCCGGCGAATATCTCCGCGGGCTTCGACGATGTTTTTACCGTGCTCGCGGGTGATCAAGGCAGCAATCGCCTCGAAATTATCCTCTAGCAACAGCTTATAACGAAAAAGGATGCGTATTCGTTCGACTGGTGGCGTTTCCGCCCAATCGGCAAAGGCTTCATGAGCATTACGGACGCTTTCATCGACAAGATCGGCGCCGCATAGCGGAGTCTCAGCAATCTTTTGACCAGTCGACGGATTATATACGGGAGCTGTTTCTGCGGTCTCGGGAACAATCCATTCGCCGTCGATAAAGTTGGGAACGGGCAGAAGTTTGTTGTTAGACATAAAATTAATTTAAGGGTTGGAACTATTTAGTGGTGGGCAGGGATTTTCTGGATGGTGCCAGCATTAAGGCCCTCCTGATACCTTTTCCAAGACATCGCTTCCTTGCCGGTATCGACATCGACCATAGTGATACAATTTTCTACTGGGCAGACAATTGAACACAGATTGCAACCGACGCACTCGGTTTCTTTTATTTCGGGAATTGGCTTTCCAGGAAGACGCCCAGGTCCCAGCCCATGCTCACCCGCATCAGTCAGGGCGATAGCTTGGTGTGCACCGTCTTCACATGCGACAAAGCAAAGATTACAACCAATGCACGATTCGTAATTGATCGCTGCAATTCGCTTATAGTTAAGATTTAAATTCTCCCAACGATCCACTGTTTTCAACGCCTTGCCCTGCAGTTCAGTAATTGAATGCATCCCTTTGCTGTCGAGGTAGTCGCTTAGTCCCTCAATCATATCTTCGACGATTCTGAATCCGTAATGCATAATCGCAGTACAAACTTGCACACTGCCAGAGCCGAGCGCAATAAACTCAGCGGCATCCCGCCAGTTGCTGATGCCACCAATCCCAGAGATTGGTAGGTTGACTTCAGGATCCGAAGCGCAGTTTTCCAGCATATTGAGCGCAATTGGTTTGACCGCCGGACCGCAATAGCCGCCATGCGCCGACTTGCCATCGACGTAGGGCTCAGGGATGAGGCGGTCCAAATCGACCTTGGTGATGCTGTTAATTGTATTGATCAACGAAATTGCATTCGCCCCCGCACGCTTCGCTGCCCGTGCAGGTGTCGTAACATCGGTTATATTAGGCGTGAGCTTTACGATCACTGGAAGCTGGGCGACTTCCATGACCCAGCCGACGATGGTCTCCATAACATCCGGATTTTGGCCAACGGCTGAGCCCATACCTCGCTCACACATTCCGTGCGGGCAACCAAAGTTCAACTCCACTCCCGCAGCTCCTGAATCGAGAGCACGCTGCATCATCTCGTGCCAGTTTTCACGAGTATCTGTCATCAGCGAGGCTATGACTGCACGATCTGGCCAAGCTTCTGCACACTCTTTAATCTCCCTAAAGTTTGTCTCAATCGAACGGTCACTGATCAGCTCAATGTTATTAAATCCAGCCATGCGAGTGCCATTAATTGTATGCGAAGAATAGCGCGAACTGACATTTAAGATCGGATCACCTATGGTCTTCCAGACAACACCACCCCAACCAGCCTCAAATGCGCGGTGACATTGATAAGCTGTGTTCGAAGGCGGCGCAGACGCGACCCAAAAAGGGTTAGGTGAGTTGATGCCAGCAAAGTTGATGGATAGATCAGCCATGATTATTTTTCTGTTGATTGTTTGTGATAAGCGGCCTCCAGTTCGCTGACACGAACCGGCTTATCAAAGCCTGATCCCATTGGACTTCCTATAGCTCCAAGTCGGGAAGGCTGAACAGGGCCTTGTATCGAATCACCCGTAAAGAGCGAATGCATGCCTCGAGCCGCTTTTTTGCCCTCAGCTACTGCGTTGACGACTTCGCGTCCCCCATTCGCGGCATCGCCTCCTGCATATACTTTCGGAATCGAAGTGAGACCATTTTTTGGATCAGTTTGAATACGACCCGCCGCATCGAGTTCAAGATCTGGCAGAAGTTTTTTCAATAGATCAGCTTGCTTGGTTTGCCCCGAGGCTTTCAGAACCATATCGCAAGGAATCTCGAATTCAGAACCTTTGACCTGCGCCAGCCTACCGTCTGCATCGATTTCAGTTTTTATTAAGCGTATCCCTTTAACTGAGCCGTTGTC
>JAKVCM010000187.1 GCA_022448605.1 Puniceicoccaceae bacterium
TGATAAGTGGCGCCACCGACGCGGCGGCTCTTCACCTCAAGCTTGGGACGCGTGTTTTCAAGCGCACCCATAATAAGGTCGACTGGATCGCCCTTTTCTAACTTTTCGCTCACGCGTTCAAACGCAGTGTAAACGATCCTCTGAGCCACGGTGCGCTTGCCGCGTTCCATAATCATGTTTACAAGATTGGCAACCAGAGTGCTGTTGTAGCGAGGATCTGGTATGAGAGGGCGTTTAACGGCTTGGCGACGACGTGACATGGTGTGTAAAAATTAAAATTATAGATTAAGTCGTTCGCTTAAGAAGCGTCCTTAGGACGTTTTACGCCATATTTAGAGCGACTGCGGCGACGTTTCTCAACACCCACGCAGTCAAGTGTGCCACGAACAATGTGATAACGGACACCTGGAAGGTCCTTAACACGACCGCCACGCACGAGCACAATACTATGCTCTTGCAGATTGTGGCCTTCATCAGGGATGTAAGCGATGATTTCGTGCCCATTAGTCAGGCGAACCTTAGCCACCTTGCGGATAGCAGAATTCGGCTTTTTTGGAGTGCGAGTCATGACTTGGACACAGACACCACGACGGAATGGGTTCTTGTCCAAGTGACGAGACTTTGATTTTTCCTTTTGAACAACGCGAGGGTTGCGGACTAGTTGGTTAATTGTTGGCATTAAGTATTAATCGCTGTAATTAGAGAAAGACGGCGAAAGTAGCGAGTCGCCTTACCTGTGCAAGTACCTTTTTGCATTTTTTTGAGGCGACGAAATGAGCGTCTCTAAGTTATGCATGCGGGCTTCAAGGCGATGAATAGCCGGATTATCATCTCGCTCTAAAACTAGCCACTACGGGCAGATCGGAAGGCTTGCAAATGAAGCCCAAAGCTTCAATCTAAGAGATCATGTTAACAAGTCTACTCGGTTACTGCGCCTTAATCACGGTCGCCTGGTTATTATCTAGTTCGAGAAAAAACATCAACTGGCGCACGGTAATAGGAGCGATCGGGATTCAGTTCGGATTCGGGTTACTTGTACTCTACGTCCCAATCGGTAAGATGGCCTTGGAGAAACTCTCCATAATTGTTAGCACTGTAATTGCCTACGGAGACGATGGAATTAGTTTTGTATTTGGAGGACTTAGTGATCCATCCGCTAGCCTAGGCTTCGTCTTCGCATTTAAAGTGCTGCCAGTAATTATCTTCTTCTCCTCACTAATTTCTGTGCTCTACTACATAAGGGTAATGCCGTTTATTGTGCAGACCATTGGAGGTGGCATTAGGAAACTTTTGGGTACAAGTCGTGCAGAGTCGCTTAGCGCCACTGCTAATATCTTTGTCGGGCAAACAGAGGCACCACTTGCAATTAAGCCCTATCTCGGGCGGATGACACAATCGGAATTTTTTGCTGTCATGGTGGGTGGATTGGCTTCGATTGCTGGCAGTGTACTCGCGGGCTATGCTTCGATGGGTATTGACTTGCGTTTCTTGCTGGCAGCCTGCTTCATGGCCGCACCTGCAGGTCTGCTTTTCGCCAAACTTCTGATTCCGGAAACCGAGACCACAGATAATAGCGAACTAAAGGAGGATCCTGCAGACAAACCAGCCAACGTCTTTGATGCAGCGGCTGGCGGTGCCTCTGACGGACTCAAGCTGGCGCTTAATGTGGGAGCCATGCTCCTAGCCTTCATCGGATTGATCGCGCTAGTCAACGGCCTACTCGGATTAATCGGCGGTCTATTCGACTACGATAATTTAACGCTGCAACTGATACTAGGCTGGATGTTCAGTCCAATCGCATGGTTACTCGGCATCCCTTGGGAAAATGCCGTAACGGGGGGATCTTTCATTGGCCAAAAATTGGTGGTCAATGAGTTCGTCGCCTTCGTTGAATTCGGGCTCATCCAAGGTACACTCAGCACTCGCTCGCAGGCAATCATCACCTTTGCACTCTGCGGATTTGCTAATTTCTCTTCGATCGCGATTTTACTTGGCGGCTTAGGTAGCTTAGTTCCAAGTCGTCGACAAGAAATCGCTCGTCTTGGTCTTAAAGCCGTGTTAGCGGGTACCTTCGCAAATCTTTCCAGTGCCGCTATCGCAGGTATGCTGATACAGTAGGCGCCAAACTCAAGGCGGAGAGAGAATTCTAGAGTTGCCAAATTAGTAAGGCTTGGCGTTGTTTGTGGACATGAAACTCATCGACGGTAATGCTATCGCGGAATCCATAATTGCAGAACTCACTGCAGAGGTCAGCCAGCTTTCAGTAAAGAAGCCCGTTGTGGCCTTTATTCGTATAGGCGAAGATCCCGCATCAGTTTCTTATGTCCGCAAGAAGGAAAAGACGGCTGAGCGGATCGGTATTGGAAGTCGCCTTTACCTTCTGGCTGAAGATGTGAACAAAGAAGAACTCTTTGCCCAAATTGACGCACTTAATAACGATCCCGACGTGAACGGCATCCTAATACAAGCGCCGCTGCCCAAACACATTGACGAAACGGAGACCTTCAACCGCGTGCTGCCCAGCAAGGACGTAGACGGCTTTAACACTTTAAACATTGGCAAGCTTTGCCAAGAAGACCACCAAGGCTTCGTGGCTTGCACACCAGCAGGTATTGTCGAATTGATCGAGCGAAGCGGCATTGAAACCGTGGGCAAGCACGTCGTTGTGCTCGGTCGCAGCCAGATTGTGGGAAAGCCCGCAGCGCTGCTCATGATGCGTAAAGCGCTTCCTGGCAATGCCACTGTAACGGTCTGCCACTCGCATACTAAGGATCTACCCAGTATTACCCGACAAGCGGATGTGCTTATCGCAGCGATCGGCCGTGCTAATTTTGTAACGGGCGACATGGTCAAAGAAGGCGTCGCCGTAATCGACGTAGGCATCAACCGCGTCGAAGACAGTGCTAAAAAGCGCGGCTATCGCCTAGTCGGTGATGTCGAATTCGAAGCGGTCGCACCAAAATCTTCTCATATTACTCCAGTGCCTGGCGGAGTCGGCCCGATGACGGTAGCGATGCTCATGCGCAATACACTACGCGCGTTCAAAGCCGCCAAAGTCACATGAGTTCCCTCGAACCCAGACCCTCCCTAGACCAGAGTAAGCACCCGAACGAAGACCCGCAGCTTGCAAGGCCCAGCGCCGGTAACCTTCTAGACTCGGTCTTTCGCAAGGATGGTCCCATGCCCCCCGCGAGCATCGGCCTGCGTGGCTTAGCCTTCTTACTCGATTTCATCCTCATCTCAGCCGTCGGATCGATCATTATTTGGAAGATCGCCCTTCCTCAGTCGCATCCCGCCGCATTCACTGAGCTGACTGAGTGGGCACAGGCACTTGTCACCTGGTGGGGCGACCGAGCCACTGCAGTTAATACGACCCTGCCTGAGCCAAGTAAAAACCTTGCTGAGGCACTCACCATCGCCAACGAGCTACAAATGCTCTGCTTCTGGCTCTACTTTTCTTTGGGCGAGGCGTTTTTTGCGGGTAGTTCTCTGGGCAAACGTATTTGCCGCATTCGAAGCATAAGCACAGTTACACTCGACAAGCCACCAATTATGGCGGGCATCATTCGGGGTGGCTTGAAAACACTCACAATCTTTTTCTTTTTTCCCATCGGGATGATCGCCACACTGGTCACGTTGTTTTTTAACAAACGCCACCAGATGGGACACGACATGATGAGCCGCACTGCCGTGATTGATGAAGAAACTGATGCATGGGGTGATAAGCTTAGAGAACTAAATTAATCACACAGAGCAAAACACGCGTTTTCTGTTTTGCCAAAATTAGAATCTTAGATCACTTTGTGATATCTTCTTAGAAAAACTGCTTAGATCAAAAAACATTTTCGGTGTGAGCCGAGCCCATTTTGAGCAAAAAACAAAAGCCTAGAATCCTAGTTGTCGACGACCATCCGATCAACACCAAGCTACTTCAACTTAAGCTTGAGCCCCAAGGGATGGACGTCTTTGTTGCCTGCAATGGTCGCGAGTGTTTAAACATCGTCGAGGAGACAAATCCCGACCTCATCTTGCTCGATGTTATGATGCCCGAGATGGACGGCATAGAGACCTGCCAACGCCTCAAGTCGAACCCAAAAACCGAGAAGATTCCTGTCATATTTATAACAGCCAAAGCCTCGAGAGAAGGAAAGCTCGAAGGCCTCAATGCTGGCGCGGTCGATTACATTACCAAGCCCATCGATCTAGACGAAACCCTCGCTCGCGTACAAACCCAACTGCGCTTGCAAAAAATGTTTCGCGAAAACCTGCAACTTCAAGAGCGGCTCGGTGATGCTCGCAAGACCGCAGCCGTCGGTGCGATCACCAGTGGCATCGCACATAATTTGAATAACCTGCTGGGCGTCGTCGTCGGCTATCTCGACCTACTAAAAAACGGACATGACAGTCCAGATATGGTCAAACGAAGCGTTGGACTCATGGATCACGCTATCACGCGTATGGCCAACATTATCCATCAACTTAGTATGATCGCTAGCAACGAACGCTATGAGCTAGCGGTGATCTCAATAACAGAGCTAATCGAGAACAGTATCGCGCGTTTTAAAGAAGAATACGAAGTCGATGCTGAAGTCTTCGTCAACTCTTCAATCGAACCCAAAACGTGTATATCCGCTAATGCGGAAACCTTCGAGATCATTCTCGGTAAACTACTAATCAACGCATGGGAGAGCTACCGCGAAGATACCCCGTCTACCGATCGCACAATTTCACTTCATGCTAGCACCCAACATAAAAATGGTTCAGATATGCTTCATTTGGAAGTCTCCGACAAGGGCAAGGGTATCGACCCCACAGTCATCGACCTACTCTTTGAGCCATTCAGTACGACCAAAACCTCCGTCGGTCGGGGCATGGGTTTAACCATCGCTCGTCATACCATCCGTAACCTTGAAGGAGATATTCATCTTAAAGAAAACA
>JAKVCM010000188.1 GCA_022448605.1 Puniceicoccaceae bacterium
TGGCAAGAAGCCGTTATAACCAGCCGCGACGATACGATTTTTCTGCATCCCGCCTGAAACGATGACGCATCCAACATTGAGACGTTCACAACTGGAGCGCGATGCCATGAGCAAAGCCGTGGCCATAAAGTAGGCATCCCAAGAAGGGCGCTGCGACCAAGACCGGGTCAAGGCTTCTAATTGATCGAGCATTGCAGCGTCTTCGTTGGATTTATTTACACTCATCAGATGAAGTCAGGTTCAAACACTCTAAGGGTAAATTCGAATTTCAAAAAAACCTGCAGGCAGCCCAGTAGTAAAGCCTGAGTCAACTAGCCAAGTGTAGGCGGCGGTGTCAAAAGCAGAATCCCCAGAACTCACTGAAAGCGTAGGTCGCCCGAGAGCACGACCACCCGCTTCGACACCTAGGAAATAGGTCGTCGGTTGTATCGCCTGCAGCGATAGCACTGCCAACTCGATTGGAACGGTTTGCACTACCCTACCGTCCACCGTGCGCACTTCGACAAAAACTCCTGTGCCTTCTAACTGTTCGACAACAGGTGCAGTTTGGCCTATGCCGCCAAATAGGTCCCAATAACGCAAGGCCAGTAGGTCGACCGGCTCCGTAACCGCGAAATTGAGACCCAAGGGTAATCCTTTAGAAATTAAGCCCGAAGAGAAATCACTCCGAGGCTCGCCGTAAGCATCAAAGCTAAGAAGAGTCCTTACACGTGATATCGGTCGCAGATTATGAGAAGCATTCCATTTCCCGGGGACAAAGAGTGGTGCGGAATCAAAGAGCGCTGCCTGCTCTTCCAGCGCTGCCCCAGAGAGAAGTGTGCCTGGCGAAACGTATTGAACGAAAGGCGGTATCGCCTCACGAGTCGGCAGAGGATTTAAAACCACACGAAAGGCAAGGAAACCAAGCAAGTGAACAAAGACCCCTATCGAAATTAAGATGCAGGAAAAAGGCGACAGTATTCTATGCGAAGTAACAGCATCTGGTCTAGACTGGACGTCTCCGGCTTGCATCACATTACAGACAGGAAGCCCGAGTCCAGCGCAGTTCCTGAACGATTGGCTGATGGAAGTGCCGACTCGGTATTAGGCAAGTGCTCGCCCGCGATTTGCATCTGTAAGAAGCCTGCATCTTGGGCCATCTCGCAAAGCTCTAAAAAGAGCTGCAGATCAATGGAGCCTTCAGTTTTAACAAGCAGGACTACATCCTTAACTGGCAATTCTTCAACATACTTTTGAAAGCTGCGATCAATCGAATTGAGCTCGAAAACACCACCATCAAAAAAAAGCATGCCACGGTTGCCAATTGTCAAAACAGCAACAGGCAGATTACTCTGCTGCATTTGCATACCTGAGTCGGGCAAGTCCACGCGCACACCTGGCACCATGACGAATCGCGTAAAAAGTAGACTAAAGAGTAAGGCAATAACCAGCAAGTCCAGCGCCGGCACCAGATCAAAGCTAATGGGTGGCCGCTTAGCTTGGGTCATCAAACCGAGCGGTTCGGTGTAGCAGTGAATTGGTCTACTTTGAGCATCGTTTTCCTCGGCAATCATACTCTTACTCCGCGTCCTCACACTTGCTTAATTCAGCATCAGATTGCATACTTAGAAACTCGTGAATATCGTGTCCCACCCACTCAAAATCGTGCACTAACGCCCGAACGCGACCGGAAAGAAAGTGGTAGGCCAACATTGCCATGACTGAGATCGCTAAACCCGATGCCGAAGTAATCAAAGCCTGAGCCAGTAAACGACTCAACACGCCACTATCGCCATTAAAAGATTCTAATGAATAGAGCGCCTGAAATGCTGCAACAAGAGTGCCTAAAAAACCAAGTAAAGGCGCCACTCTTGCGAGTGCTGCGATCGTGCCGATACGTCGCTCTAAGGTAGGAATCTCGACAATGGCTGCCGACTGAATAGCTGAGCGAATCGTCTCTCTAGATTCACCATAGTTGAGCAAGGCAGACTTCATAATTCGAGCCATCGGTCCCGGTGTATCTTCGCAAAGTGTGAGCGCTTCAACCAAGCGTTTCTTGCGCACCAGATTCTTAATGCCACTAAGAAAGTCCTGCGTGCCAATCTGCCCTTTATGCAAAAAGAGTGAACGCTCAACAAAGAGCAAAAAACCCAGCAGACTGATAAAGAGGAGCGGATACATAACGGGTCCGCCTTGTGAAATAAAGTTATCTTGAAGGTAATCCATTTAATAAAACTAATTTGTTTATTGTTTAAAATTATTCAACCTCTAGAATTTGGTCAACGCGCGAGATAGCAATATGTCGACCGGGTAAATTGTAAGCGATTACCTGGCGATAGACCTTACGCGCTTCGGCTAGATTGTCTTGCTTCTCAAAAATCTCCCCTAGTTGTAGCATAGAACGTGCAAGCCAGTAACGACCTGCGGCTCCTAAGGCGGCTGCTGTTTCTCCATCTCCTATAAAGCGGTCAACGCTCAGCCAGAGAACCTCTTTAGCCTTCTCGCTCAACCCACTTTTAATCAGAGCAAAAGCCCATTTTTGCGCCGCTTCTGCTTGAAAATCCAGTGGTAAATTCGGCAAGTCGAGTAAGCGTTCGAGAATAATGACCGCGTCAGCTAGCCCATCGGAATCATTACCCGCCAGAGCTAGCATGCAGTCTGCGCGAGAAAGCTCGGCAATATACCGCATCTCGTGAGCGGGAAAGCCGTTGATTAAATTTTCATAGACAATCTGCGCTCCTACGAAGTTATTCATTGAACGCAAAAGATTGCCCTGCTTTAAGCGGGCAAAATAGAAGAGCGGATCAGTCGCATACTGCGTCGCTAGATCATTATGCAGGACGACGGCTTGAGGGTAAAACTCTGCACCGCGACGCTCACAGTAGAGAGCGGCCTCGAAAAGGGCTTGTGGCGCAAGTGGGTTATCTGGGTAAATTTCTGCCAACCTAGTCATCGTCGCTTGCGCAGAAACAAAATCACCAACCAAGCCGTGATAGTCAGCTTCGATCAAATAAGAACGTAACGCAGAAGTGGTTTCGCCATATTCTTCACGAAGTTGAGTCATGACATCCATACCGGCATTGGCATCGCCCTCACGCATGTAAACACTTCCTTGCAGCAGAAGAATCTCAGTCATTAATAGACGAGCCTCTCCTGGCGCGAGCGCATCGACCGCACTATTTTGCTCTGGGGGCATCGTCTCCAACCGTGCTAATAGAAGAGCGACTCGATTTGCCAACCCATCAAGCTCTTCAGCCTGTAGCGAGAGATAAGACTCTAACCATCGTAAGCGTATATCGAGCGAGGCTGGAACCGTCGACGGCGAGGCATCCCCTAGTAACAAACGTACGCGCTGCAAAGCAAGATCTAGCTCGCCCGAGGCTTGCAAGGCCTGGGCGACATTCCACTCAGCGCGCCAGCGGTCTGCCTGACTAATGCTGCCACTTGAATCCGCCTCATCAATCAGTTGCGAGGCTTGTTCGATCAAACCAGCACGCACCTGAGCCGAAATCAATCGTAAGAAGAGTTCACCGCCACGCGGCGAAGCAAGCCCGCGGTTTAGTGCGGCAGAATAGAAGTCTACGGCATTCGCAAAGTCTCGATTTAGAAAATAACAGTCTCCAATCAAGCTGTTGACCTCGACGAAGTCTTTGCTTTCTGGTGATTGGTCGCGCAACTGGATAAGAAAATCCGCTGCCGCGCGATACTGAGCGGGTTGACGCTCCAGAGCCGCATAAGCAAGTAAACGGTAAACATTAGTGATCTGACTCAGTCCGGGAAATTGATCTAGCAAAGTACGTGCGTCGCTCTCCGCAATAGCCATCAGCCCCATACGCTCCTCGACCGATCCCTTCTGTGCCATCTTCATCGCCAACTGGCTGCGCAGATAATACATTTGTCCCTGTAGCAGGTGTGGCTCATTACGCGATAGAACGACCTTAAGAAAATTGAGCAAATCCGCATCTTGATCAGGCACCCGGGCAAGCAATTGTAGCGCAATACCCATTGTTTCTCTGCCTCGTCCATTAAGGATCAGAGTTTTTAGCGCTACACGCCCAGTTTCTGAATTGGCTCCAAGGATGATACCTTTGAGTAGACCTAATTGCTCACGCTCTTCCGAAACATAGCCCGCTAAAGTGTTCTCCAACTCATGATCGATCGCATCAATTGCCTCGCCGATGCGGCCCAGACCATAAAGCCCCACTGCGTATTCCTTAACGAAAGGATACGCCGCCGCTTGACCATCTAACTGATCAATCTTCACCCGTAGTTCGGCAACAAGAGCCTCGTCAGTAGAGGATGCCAGCAACTTCTGACGCATAATAAGCCCTTCGAAGTGCGAACGCAGCATGGGTTGATCAGTTAGTTCAAGTGCGCGTTGATAGGCAGCGGACGCCACCTCGGCTTTACCTTCCAACTCAGCGGCGAGACCCTCAAGCATCACTAACCAAGGCATATCCTCAGCCTTCAAATCAGCTAAAGACGCTTTTCTAAAAGCCGCAAGGAACGCCTCGATATCGATCCGGCCGTCGCCTTCTCCGTAAATTGAAAGTGCCAGATAGAGCAGATACTGTCCCTTATGAAATTCTTGTGGCACTGAATCCAGCTGCGCACGAGCTGCGACAAATCTTCCCTGCCCAATCAAAGCTTTGGCCAGGCCTAATTTAAGCGAGGCCAGTTCACTTGAAGATAAATGATCACTTTTTTCTAGCAACGAACGATAAATCGTCTCAGCCACACTGGAAAGGCCCGACTGCAGGGCACGAGCCGCACTTCCCATATGCCACTCATACTTGATCTCGCCGCCCAGATCCACTGTCGCGAAACGATCTGCAGTAAGGGGCACCTGCGCAGGCAAAGCCCCGCAAAAACAGAGCGAAAGGCAAAGTGAAGCAACAAGCCGAAAATAAGTGAACTGGTTAAAAAACATAAAGTTGTATTAAATGACATCCACTCTCCCCCATTGTTGCAAAGGGAAAAATATGGTGCCCCCTCTGGGAATCGAACCCAGATCGACTATTTAGGAAACAGTAGTTTTATCCATTAAACTAAGAGGACATCGATAGACCGAAAGCTAGAAACCCACAGTTAGGGATCAAGCGTAGACTACGCATAATTTATTTGGACTTTAGCTTAAGCAAAAATGATCAATCAGGCATTCCCCTAAACTTGGGGACCGATGATGAGTTGAACGCGTTTGGACTCAACGAAGTAATTTTTTGCAAATCGTGCGAGTGCAGCTGCGTCGACCTGGTCTAACTGGGCTGCGTGCTCGGCATCATCTTCGACCGGTAAACCATAGGTGACTTGAATGGCTGCGTGCATGGCGCGCGCGCCAATGGTTTGCTTACCCATGGGACGTGCGGCCTTGAGGCGTGTGCGGCAACGGGTGAGCTCGTCCTCGGTTACTCCGCAAGCGGCGACGCGCTCAATCTCAATATTCATTTCACTCACGACGGCCTCGGCTTGGTCAGGGTGGGTGCCTGCGTAAAAAACAAACATGCCCGTTTTTAAACCAATCACGCGGGTAGTGCCCACATAGTAGGCCATACCTTGGTCCTCTCGAACGCGCTCGAAAAGTCGGCTAGACATTCCGCTGAAAAGTTCGTTGAGCATTTCGGCCACGACGAAGTCTTTGTCTTGAATACCTACATCGGGATAAGCTTGAAGGACCACAGCTTGCTCGCGATCCATCGCTTCGTGGCCTGAATAAATAGCGACCTCAACCGAGGTTGATGTGTCGGCGGCCTCAAATGGCTGCGTAGGAATTTGAGCTTCGAGTAGCGGGCTAAGGCGCTCGATAATCACTTCTCGCTGAAAGTCACCAGTCACCGCGAGCACGATGTTACTGGCTTTGACTAGTTTGCGGTAATGGGTAGTAAGGTCTTCCACAGTAAGTGCTTCGAGGTCCTCAATGCGACCGTCTGAGCCCACGGCGAAGGGATGCTGATCGAAGAAGCGTTCGCGCAGCTTGCGTAAGCCATAATCAAGAATCTCGTCGTCGTCCTCTTTTAATCTGGAAACTTGTGCTTCGCGCTCGGTCTCAAATGTAGCTGGATCGAAGACTGGAGTGGTCAAGGCCTCGCTAAGTAAATCCAGCGCGATGTCGAGATCAGCAGGTAGGACTTCGATTGACAGACTAATTGTGTTGTTACCACCTGTAGCTGTAAAACTGCCACCGATTCTTTCGATCAGTTCTGCAATGACTTTGGCGCTACGACTCTCGGTGTCTTTAGTCAACAACTCGGCGAGTAAGGCAGAGATACCACGCTGATTGGCTAGCTCATAGAACGGGCCACCCTGTAGGACGCAGCGTAGATGCACCTTGGGCAAACGAGTATCAGGCTGGAGAAGGAGGCGAGCGCCGCTGGTAAGGTCGATCTGCTCAAACGGATCGAGGGAGAGCTCCCCCTCAAGCTTAGTCATCGACACATTAACCTTGGGTGCACGGCCTAAAGTAACCAAGGACATGCTTTCGTTGACTAGATAGCGCTGCGCAACGGCTTGCAGATCAGCGGAGCAGATGACCTGCAGGCCTTGTAAATAGCGGCGTCCATAGTTAATATCGCCAATGACGACTTCGCCGAGGCCGAGGCGGGAGGCTTGTCCGCTCATGGTCTTGCGCCCGTTGATCTCGGAACTGAGTGCTTGGCGTAGCGCTTTTTCGACGACTGATTCTGGCAGACCATTGCCCACAACCTCGGCAAGGAGATCAAGGATGGCCTTTTCCACATCGCGGCTCTTCGCAGAGTCGCAAACGTAGGAGATCCAGAAGAGGCCGTTGCTCCCGGGGTTCCAGTTCCGACAATCGATATAGTTAACGAGATTCTGCTGATTGCGTAGTCGCTCCCAGAGTAAAGAACTTTCACCACCTCCGAGGGCGTGCGCAAGCGCATCGAGGCGAGGCGAATCGGGATGGCTCAAATGAGGCACCTTAAAACCGAGGCCTCCGCGAAAAATATTAAATTCGCCCACGATTTCTTCGCGGCGGGCAGCCAGTTGAACAGGCTCTTCTTCGATCTGAACAGGCGCTAAGCGACCGCGGGGGATTGCGCCAAAGCATTGATCGACCTGAGCAAAACAGTCTTCGGGATCGATTGCGCCAACCACAGTCACAACCATGTTATTTGGGACATATCGAGCATGGTAATAGGCATGTAATTCATCGGCGGTCACTTTTTCGTAAAGCGCACGATGACCAATAACTGGTTCGCGATAAGGATGACGTTGATAGGCCGTCCGAAAGAGCGCTTGGCTAAGCTGACGATCAGGATCATCTAAGCCCATGTCGATCTCTCTTAAGATTACGGCTCGCTCGCGCTCGACCTCTTCCTTGGCTAAGGTCGAATGCATAACGATGTCCGAGAGCACATCGAGGATTTGGCTGAAAGCAGTCGAAGGCGCATCGATGTAATAGACGGTTCGGTCGAAAGTCGTGTAGGCGTTAATCGAACCACCCATCGCGTGAACTTCGCGGCTGATCGATTTACCATCGCGGCGCGCAGTACCCTTAAATAGCATGTGCTCCAAATAGTGCGATAACCCGGAACCGACGAGTGCGCCTTCATGGATGCTACCCGTCTTGACCCATATCTGGACGGAGACGACCTCGCTAGAGAAGTCTGAGCGATGCACAAGAGTAAGCCCATTTGTCAACGTATGCCGCTCCACAGGAGCACAAAAGAGACGCTCGATTAGATCGCTAGATTCGGTGACTGAGGACTGACTTGGGCTTATATCCATAAGAGTACAGAGTAAGAACAGGGATATCACCAATTTCCATCTTTAGTTTAAGCTGAGAACGTCGATGTCTACTACAACATAGTAAGTGATAACTCTGACATTTGGGTATGTTTGCGAGACTAAGGCTCTGAGGATCCACGCGCCCGCGTCTTGCGACTTAATCGTGTTGCATTCAAAAATTCTATTTTAGGCAAACACACCTAGCAGATTGAACATCAACCCATCCGCGGCTTCTTAATTGTCGGTATGATGCGTTCAGGGCGAAAGGGTTTATCAAAGGCGGCATTGAATTTGTAACCACCCGAAAAATCCTCGACGCTGTCTTTGTCAGTTTTACCGAGCACCTTACACTCTACCAGATTAAAGACAATGTTGCCGAAGTCACGACACTCACGGATACCCCAATGCGCCAAGACAGGTCGTGCCATGGGGCCGTATTGGTCGATCGCGTAGAGGCGAATGCCATCCAGCAGCTGTTGTCCAGTTAGATGATTCGACTTATCGAGTTCGCCACTTTTATGGAGCTCCTTTAAACTAAAATCGAGCGCTTGGCGTAGAAAGTAATAAGCACCACGTGCGTAACGCGGATCGTCCTTACGGATCGTGCGGATCACTTCGTTGAAATCTCTAGTTGGGTCGTTCACTAATAATAGATGAAGCGCAAAAATCTATAAGGTCAACTTGTGAAAGGTAGTGCTTGAGGTCGCTTAGGCGTTCTCGTACAGTTTTGAAAGTAAGAGTAACCGAGTCAGAGTTTCCACAACTCAACTTAAACTCTCGACTATCCATCGCTAAGCGAAAATTAGCGATGATCGCGCATATCGCGCTCAGCTTCGCGCATTGTAATTTTCTTTTTTAAAGTTTCGCGTTTATCGTGTAACTTTTTGCCTGTGCAAAGCGCAATCTCTATCTTAATTAAGCCATGCTTTAGATAGATACGTAGGGGGATGAGCGATTTACCGCCCGCTTCCATCGCACCGATAAATTTATGAATTTCACGGCGATGGAGTAGTAATTTACGCCTACGGCGAGGTGGGTGGTTTTGAATGTTACCGAATTTATACTCACCAATGTGAGAATTATAGATCCATACTTGACCCTT
>JAKVCM010000189.1 GCA_022448605.1 Puniceicoccaceae bacterium
ACTCACTCTACTCAGCAGGCATCACGGATCAGCAGAAGCGGGACTTGGTGGACCGGGTCGCGGCGCCATGATACCTGATATCGAAGCCTTCGAGGAACGTGCTGCCATTGCCGAGTACGATGGTGGCTTGTCCCGAAAGCGTGCAGAGGATGTCGCGGCTCAGGGACAGGGCTTTCCATCCCGTCAGGATTACTGTGCTTGGCTAGCGGAGTATGTGCTCACCGAGAGGCTACCACCATGATCAACACTCCGTCCGGGCGAAAGCTCGGGCGGGGACCTTCTCTATTTTTTTGCGTAAGTCGGCTAAGCGGACGAAGCTGCCGTTCGCCGCAAGCGCGAACTTATTGATGTAAATTTAAAGACTCCGCGAAGCCGGGCGGCAATGGTCCGCCTTAATGCTAGGCGAATGAGGCTGCGGATTTAAATTGATGGGTCACGCGCCCAAGCAGGGTTATCCATTCTAGGTATTTCCGCGACTTTTTGCGTTGCTATATTTTTGGCGCATTGATCTGTTCTTTTACTTGTGCATAAAAACTCTTAAACTAGAGGGAGATTTTTCGCCCCAGCACTACCCCTTACGTGGAGGCGGTTTGCACACGTTGAACGAGCTCAAAAAAACGAATCATAACTCTGAAGAAGGATTGTTGACTAGGGATATTTTCAAGTTTTCACCTTTGGCGTGCTGGAGGTTTCCCTAACTCAACTTAGTCGGGTACGGCTGGCTCATTCAGTCACTTTTGAACAAAAAAGTTCGAAAAAAACCCTTCGATTAACTGCTTGATTATATTGCCGTTTTGGAATTTGGCGACTTCGCCTTTCAGCAAAACCGCAAAAGCGTCCTACTTCTAAACCTATCGTTAAACTCGAATAAATAGCCTTTTCCGAATAAAGAAAATCGGGGGGTGGAAGATGTCATTAACCGGGGCACTTCTTGCAGGAGTGAGTGGTCTTAGGGCGAATGCTACGGCTATCAGCGGTATTTCCGAAAATATCGCAAATGCAAATACCGTAGGCTACAAGCGAAGCTTTGCGCATATGATCACGTCGTCCGCCTCAAATGGTGAAAAAGACAGCTCGGGAGTTCTTTCCGTAGTTGCCTCGCAAGTGACTGAGGTTTCCAAAACAGGTGGTCTGGTTGCAACCCAAAGTTCAACAGATCTCTCAATCTCGGGCAACGGGCTCTTTGTCGTTACGGAGAACCCAAACGAAACCAATTACGAGAACTTTTTCTTTACGCGGGCCGGGTCATTTGTTCCGGACGGAGATGGCAATCTGATCAACGCTGCAGGGTATTACCTTGCTGGATTTCCTTACGACATCGATGGGGCCTTAGTCGCGGCCGATCGCGGATCCTTCGCCGCCCTCGCTACAGTGAACGTGCTCGATCCTTCTGTTGTAGCGGAGTCCACTTCCACAATTGCAGTTCGAGGAAACCTACCAAGTCAAAGCACAGCACAATCGACACCACCCGCGCCTTTTGTAACTTCATCCGAATATTTTTCCCCTTTAGGGGTTATAGAGAGGCTAAGTTTTAGTTGGCAGGCCAGCGCGACCGTCAATCAATGGACCGTTTCAGTAAACGACGCTTCTGGAACTGCGCTTGGGAATGTCACAATTGATTTCAATGACTCAGGATCGCTTTCGGGATCACCCAGAGCGTTCACAAACATAAATAATCTGTCGGTTTCGCCGGCATCGTTTGCATTAGATCCAACAACTGGAATTGCAACTATAAGTTTGAACAATGGCGCGACACCACAAACCATTGAAGTGCACTTCGGATCTGTTGGGAGTTTTGAAGGCTTAACTCAATTTTCGGGCGACTTTAGCGCGGCGTTCGAAAAAGACGGTACAAACACAGGTGTGCTTGCGCGTACAGAGTTTGACGGGGAAGGGACAATGTACGGTATCTTTGACAATGGCTTCCGCCGTCCGCTGTTTGAAGTACCACTAGGAGTTATCGACAATGCGAACGGACTTGCGGAGCATCAAGGTAATGCGTTTGTACTGACAGGGAAGTCAGGTGGGTTTCAGCTGCTTTCTGCGAAGGGAGGCTCC
>JAKVCM010000019.1 GCA_022448605.1 Puniceicoccaceae bacterium
GATGTCCTTCACGCGAGGGCTTATTTTCATTTGTGGCAGAGCGCGTGGTGCGCGCGAGAGTTGCTCTTTGGCTTGCTCGACATGGTTAGAGTAGAGGTGTAAGTCGCCGAAGGTGTGGACAAACTCTTTGGCTTTTAATCCGCAGACTTGTGCGATCATCATGGTGAGCAGTGCGTAAGACGCTATGTTGAAAGGCACGCCGAGAAAGATGTCGGCGCTACGTTGGTAAAGTTGACAGCTCAGTTCGCCCTTAGCCGCATAGAACTGAAAGAGGGCATGGCAAGGGGGTAGTGCCATGTCTTTTACCTCGCCAGGGTTCCAGGCGCAAACCATGTGGCGACGACTGTCGGGATTTTTTTTGAGCGATTCGATGACTTCGGCTAGCTGATCGACACGCGCGCCGTCGGGTGCAACCCAGTCCCGCCACTGAGCTCCGTAAACGCGGCCGAGGTTCCCGTTTTCGTCCGCCCATTCATCCCAGATACGGACTTTGTTTTCCTTCAGGTAGCTGATATTTGTATCACCCTGAATAAACCAAAGTAGCTCGTGTATGATTGAGCGTAAATGGAGCTTTTTCGTGGTAAGCAGGGGAAAGTCTGGCTCTAGTGAGAATCGTGCTTGTGCCCCGAAAAGAGAATAAGTGCCTGTCCCCGTACGGTCGTCACGGTAGGTGCCAGTTTCCAAAACAGTGCGAAGTAGATCGTGGTAGCTTTTCATATTAGATGTTGTGATCCTTTAGTAATCTATACGCCTGTCAATCCAGTGCAGATTGAAATTGGAAGCTCGCTTCGCGGGACCGTTTTTTCTACATGGGTAGATAGAAGTTGGGGAGGTAATATTACACTTAGCTGCGGATCACCAATTCCTTGATTTTATTGCAATGCTCTAATGACTGAACTTTTTTTAACACCGAGCTTTTCATGAACTGCAACTCAGAGCGTAGAGTTTGATTTGTTACTGAAACGATCAGAGTGTGCTCATCTTTAATTCTTACAGGGTGGCAACGTTCACAGAGTCTTGGACCAAAGATTTTTTCCCAATTTTCGACCAAGCTACGCTCAGGGCTAGGTTTCTCTAATTTGTATTGTTCTTGAAGCACCACCAGCAAGTTATCGAGAAGCGCGGGTTCGCGCCGAGAAGATGTGCTCACAGTGTGTGGCAGGCCACGGAAGTCGGCGATGACATCCTCGATGCTTTTAGAAAATTTCACTAGTAGCTTAAAAAAAGAGAAAATTAGGAGATTTTGAGATAATTGGCACAAATGTTGTTATAACTAATGTAGTTCTTTCAAACATTTTTCATTTTCTCTCATGTATGGGAGTTGGGGTAAAAAATACAAAGCATAAAACAGTGTGGCGCGGGGTCTAGGGGTATTCTCCGCGTCACTTTGTTTTCTTTACAGCAATTAGAATAGTTAATACTAATCATAAGTAAAATTATTATTTAATATCTAGGTTTACTAACTCCTTGCAGTTACTAACACATTTGTTATAACTTACACTGATATTTACTCCCTCATGGGAGTTTGGGGTAACAAAACAAGTCCTCCTCAGATTCATCTTAGGAGGCTTAAAGTAGACAATGGTTGGCGCAGTCCTTAGGGGTAGGGACTGCGCCATTTTTTTACTTCTTTTGGCGCAAGCCGTTCGTCGCTATTTTTATTCCGACTATTTTTTCAGCTAGCAGGTATCACATACTAAAGCCCAAGTTCCAATTGCTCGCTCCCTCCCTCGCTCTCTTTGAAACGCACGCCAATACCCAGCAAGCGTATGGGCTCGCCGCTGCGCCCCCATGCATCTTTCAGTAATTTGTGGAAACTCGTCAACTCTGGCTGTGGGCCTGACATCTCCGCAGTAGTGCGGCGGAAGTCGCTGAACTTTAGTTTGACCAACAGTTTAGCTATCTTTCTATCGGGCGCGTTTTTACGTAAGTCTTCAACAAGCTCGTGGTGCTGTCTGTTTAAGGCTTTGCGGCAGTCTTCCAGTGTCTCTAGGTTTGTTGTAAATGTCTGCTCATTGCTAAGGCTTTTGCGGATACGATTCGCTTCCACTGGCCGCTCGTCGATACCGCGACAAAGATCGTAGAGTTCCAGCCCGAAGCTACCAAATTCCTGAGCAAGCCAGGCTTTATCCCTAGTTTGGAGCTGAGCGCAGGTTTTGATACCGTGCTTTGCTAGACGGATTGAGCTTTTGGGGCCGACTCCCCAAATTCGCCTCACGGAGAGTTCACTCATAAAGAGGGCGACCTTTGATGGTGCCACGACGCATTGGCCGTTTGGTTTGTTCCAATCGCTTGCGATTTTAGCGATCAATTTATTGGGTCCGATTCCCGCTGAGGCAGTTAATTCTGTATCGGATTGAATCGCAGCGCGTATTTCCTGTGCGATCTCTGAACCGGGGCGCTTCAAATGGCTCACATCAAGGTAGGCTTCGTCGAGCGAGAGTGGTTCGACCATATCGGTGTAACGGGCAAAAACTGCCCGCACAGCATTAGAGGCAGCTCTATATAGTTCGAAGCGTACTGGTACGATAACTAGTTGAGGGCAGAGCTCACGCGCTTTAAAAACGGGCATCGCTGAACGTACCCCAAATTCGCGAGCGGCATAATTGCACGTCGTCAACACGCCCCGTCCCGAAGCGCCCCCCACCGCCAATGGGCGATTCGCTAACTCGGGGCGCTCGCGCATCTCGACCGCTGCATAAAAGCAGTCCATGTCAATGTGTATGATGCGGCGCGAGGTCTTCATGGATTTTTATTTATTACAATGACATGACTTTGATTTTTCAATGGGTATGTGGTGAGATTTTACACGTATTCTCTTTCTCACTTATTCTTTGATCTACTCATTTCGATTTTGGGATGGTGTCATTTAGGAATTTCATGTGCCATTAGCTCGTTAGGTTTGCTACCCTCTCAAGAGTCCAAAAGCTTGAAATTCATAAGAATTTCAGAACATGTTGTGTTACTAGCAGAGTAGCTATTTATCTAAATAAATTTTAATCTCCTAGAAAACCAATGGATTCGATGCGTAAACAATTTCCTCAAATTGAGGAAGCTGCATGGCTATTACTCGAAACATGGGCTGCGTATCTTAGAGAATGGAATAATAAGATTAATCTCATCTCGCGTAGAGACATCGAGTATCTTGAGGCGCGGCATATGTCGCACTGCCTATCGATTACTAATCACCTTAAACTGATGAGCGGTTCGCGTATCATGGATGTGGGTACTGGTGGTGGTTTTCCTGGTATCATTATGGCAATCTGCTACCCGCAGGCCCATTTCACTCTGATCGATTCAATCGGTAAGAAGATTACCGTCGTTCAAGATCTAGTAGATAAGCTTGAACTTAAGAATGTAGAAGCTCGTCAATGCCGCGCCGAAGAGGTCAAAATGAAGTTCGACTTTATCACCGGGCGTGCAGTCAAAAATTTACCTGAATATTTTAGTTGGATCAAAGATAACGTTCGCCGGGGTGAGCGTAACTCAATTCCCAACGGAGTGCTTTATTGGAAAGGCGGTGAACTCGACGACGAATTAGCCGAACTCGGGATTCGCCCGCGAAGGACGATTTCTTTGTGTGAGACTTTCAGCGATCCATACTTCGAACAAAAATATATCCTCCACTTTGATGCGCGCGACGTGCCGAGAGCGCGCAAGCCCAAGCAGGAAGTTCATTAAAGGGGGCGTGTGAGCTTGCCGAGTATTCTTTCTTTGATTGCTGCTTTTAATAGAGGTGTTTTTAGACACAGCAAAGAAGCCATTCTTAAAAATCGATCAAGTAGATCGAACCTTGTTAGACTTGTTCCATCTGCTCGACGGGCACCCATCGCTTCGCGTAGCCTGGACCCTATGAGTCACTCACCGCGATTTCATTGGTCGCTTTGTTATAGCCGATAATCATACACGCGTGTGCTGACATAAAGTCTTTGCGCAAATTAATACTGCGTGCCTCGGTCTTACTTCGGTCTTTCCATGCCTCCCAATCGTTGACACTTCGCCGTTCAATTGTGCGATTATTGACAAAGCTGTTGTAATCATGGTGAGAGAACATTGTCCAAATAATCGGAAGACCCTCATCTATGTATTTTTTATCGTGCGTAATTTAATCTCGCCGCTGACTTCTTTCATTGAGCGGTTTTGCGAGCCTACGTAGCCATCGACTGCATCGATAATACTCGCTAGCGAAGTGCCACCGCCAACCTGCGTCTGTCCAGCCATTGCAAGGATGCATATGTCGGAGGGGATTTGCATGTAGCGTAGGTATCGCCCAAAGGTAGCTGGGAGGCAGTATCCCTTAGGTCCCTGATCGACCATCGGTATGTTATCGATCAGCACATCACCATTTGCTTTGTTTATGATGTTCTCTGTAGTCAATCTACGCAACTCGGCGTCGGATATTTTTTTACCGCGACCTTTATTATCAGCAGCAGAGGAGTGCATGATCTTCAGGTTGGTATACTCTCCGTCCCTAGAGGCGAGGAGAAAGGCATGTGATTTCCAGTCCCAGCGATCAATGAGTTGTTTAATGCCCCGACTTGCACCGAACTGTTGGCGATCTGGCTCGCCGAGTTGCTCGCTGAGGAGATTACGGATTTGTTCAAAGTCCCTTTCAATCGCTCGCTCCATATCACCGATTTCGCCCGCGCCTTGCGAGTTACTGAATTTGAAGTCCCCCTTGTTAGCAAAAACGATACTGAAGTGCTGCACCTTACCGTCTTCAGCGTAAAGTACGGCTGAGTAGGGTCGAGCTTGCAGTAAACGGTAGTTCGCGTGCGGATAATAACGAAAACTGCTTTGCGAGTCTGTTTTTGATTCATGCGGCCAGCTCAAGCGTTCGGCTACTGCTGCACTGGAATCGTTTCACAGGTTCGAATCAGTGAGCAAATTGATGCCAAGTAGTTCATTGAGTGCTTCATGTGCGTTTTGCTCCCTCGTTTCTTTATCTTTGATCATTTTTTGGTTCCCCTCGGCTAGCCTTGCACGATCTAGCCAAGTTAACTGCCCATTTGCCACTTGAATTTGGATATGAGTATCATCAATAACGAGAATCTCCACCTCGATAATGATACCCTCGCGATTGGAGATTTCCACGGCATGCAGACACAGAGTGGGGATGGCCAATAAACCAGTGAGAAGAAGTCCTTTCATTGATCAGAAACTATGTAGTGACGGTCCCTCGACCAGTTTTATCTTTATTAATATCTTTGCTCGCTCCTAGGCTTGATCGGGCTACCTTTAAAAATCTTATCATTTACCCTATGAGTCAAAGTACAAACACCACCCGAAATCCTTGGTCATGGGTGCCTTCAGGATATTTCGCCGAGGGTATTCCTTATGTCATGATCACTTGGGTCGCGGCGACTATGTTTAAAGACCTTGGGCACTCAGACACTGAGATCACTTTCTGGGTGGGCAACATTACTCTGATGTGGTCGCTGAAGCCGCTTTGGGCCGCTTTTCTTGATATGTTTAAGACAAAGAAGTGGATTGTCTTGGTGATGGAATTTGGGATGGTGAGTTTGTTGGCCTTAGTTGGTTTTTGTTTGCCGATGTCGTGCTACTTCCTGATTTCGATAGCGGTGTTGTGGATGATGGCATTCGCTTCGGCGACGCAGGATATCTGTGTGGATGGTATCTACATCACGAGCTTAAACAAGAAAGAGCAGGCCAAGTATGTAGGTATACAAGGGGTATTCTGGAATCTTGGGCGTATTTTTTCGATGGCCTTCATCGTCTATGTCGCGAGTCATTTCGGGGAGGGAGAAAGATCTTCCTGGACGATCGCTTGGTGCGTGGCAGCAGCCGTGATGTCGGCTTTGGCTGGCTACCATATCTTTTTCTTACCCAGGGGCTCAGTGGTGGATCGCCCTAAAAGTATTAAAGAAGCGCGAGTCACTTTCGTTGATGCGTGGATTGATTTCTTCCGTAAGCCTCAAATCTGGGGCATGCTAGCCTTTGTCTTTCTATTTCGAAGTGGAGAGGGTTTGTTATTAGGCGTGGGGCATTTGTTTCTGCAAGCTGATTCAGAGTTGGGTGGCATTGGATTATCCCTTGCTCAGAAGAGTATTATCGATGGCACGGTGAGTACGGTGGTGAGTCTGGCGGGTGGTATCCTTGGAGGAATGTTTATCTCTAAATACGGGCTGAAGAAGACACTCTTTACCATGGCGATTTGTCTCAACCTGCCGAACTTGACTTATGTCTATCTCGCATTTGCGACTCAGGGTGGTGAGCCTGTAACACTCTGGACCGTGGGGTCATTGGTCACGATCGAGAAGTTTTTCTATAGTTTTGGATTTATCGCGAACATGCTCTATATGATGCAACAGATCAGTCCTGGGAAGTATCATATGACGCATTATGCCTTCTGCACGGCAATCATGAATCTTGTGCTTTGGCCGACGACTGCAGTGAGTGGATTTTTGGCTGATTATCTCGGATACCTGACTTTCTTTATCATCGTCATGCTTGCCACAATCCCTTCGTTCTTAGCGGCTTGGTATGCGCCGTTTCCACGCAGTGAAGACGAACTGAAATAGCTATTTGCGAACTTCTCTTGAGCGGGCTAGATAGTATTAGTGAAAGAGTTCAAACTAGATTTTACAGATGACTGGGAGGAAGGCTCGCCATCAGTCGATGCGCCTTCTCTCATAATTGAGGAGGCCGGAGAGCTATTGAATCTTAAGAGTAATCTCGAGCAGAAACATAACTTTGGTTCAGTCGGTCTAGTTAATTGTCCGATCGCCTATGATCCTCTTCGGCGGATAGCCTTTCGTTATATCTGCCCTTCCGGCTTTAGGAAGGAGGACTTTAGCCAACTGCGTGCTTTCTCGTTGGATCGCGGCGAGTCGTTTTCTTTATTTGAACTACCTTTGAATCATTGGATACTTTGGTTACTTGAGTGGGTAGCATCCGCTGATCATAAAAGTGGTCAACTCTTTGGTCTGCATGCCGCAGATCGTTCAGTTAACGAACAAATCGTAATCGACCATCGGCTCTTTATGTATAAGCCTAACGAGTCGCGATTACGCCTGCGACCGATTTGTCGTGACGCATACAAGCCACTAGCCTTCAGTCGCCAACGAGCTGAGCTGGTTTTCGCGGGTGCAGAAGGTATCTATTTACTTGGTTTGGAGGGGAATCTTAAGTTAACTGTTTCACCAGATATTGTCGCAGGCGGTCAAGGTGCTTCTTTTCATCCTTCAGGTGATGCTCAAATCGTGGTAGGCGGTGACGGATTGCATCTCTGGAATCTGAATACGAATCATTGTCAACAGCTGACTTCTAAGGGCCGTCATCCTGTTTGGTCTATGGATGGTAAAGGTGTTTGGTATCGAGAGAGTAGTGCGGATCTACATTATTATGATTTCGCGAGCGACGAGGCACATCGAGTCATTGGAATACCAAAACAACGTCACCCAGATTTTTGGCATGCGCGACCCGTTTGTCTTTCTAGGGATGGCCGCTACCTTGCTACTTCGCTGACTGAAAAGATGCTACGTGGTGTTAGTAAAAAAAATACTTCTACGGGTGCGCGCGAGCGGGTATACTTGTATAATCACCAATTGATCGTGCTAGATTTAAAGGAGAAATCGTATTGGAGCCGTCAGGGCTTCGCTGATCAACTTTGTTGGACGGAGTAAAGTAGAGCACTCTTCCTGAATATAGTCTGTGTTGGGTAATACTTGCGAAACTGGATCTAACTTAGCAATTTCGCTCCATCTCCTGCTCGGGTGTGAAAGATCGATGGCTCTAGACCGTGCTTAGCTTTGAAGGCTTCGGCGATGACATCGGCTTGGGCTTGCTCAAAATTATTATCTGCTAGTGCCATAACAGCACCGCCAAAGCCACCACCGGTTAGGCGCGCACCATAAACGTTAGGCTGGAGCTTGAGTAGTTCGACCAGTGTATCCAGCTCCTCGATACTATTTTCAAAATTAACGCGAGAGCTCTCGTGTGACTGGTTTAAATATACGCCGACGGCTTTGAGGTCGTCATTTGCTAAAGCAAGTTCGACCGAACGTACGCGGGCGTTTTCACCGACGATGTGGGCGGCGCGGAGGAAGATGAGCTCGTCGAGATTGTGCTTTGAGGCCACTAACTGTTCTTCGCTAATCTCACAGAGGGTTTTTGCTTCAGGATAGTCAGCCTGTAGCTGTGTTAATGCGTCATGACACTCTCTGAAACGATCTGCGTACGCGGAATCAATGAGCGCGTGTTTTTTGTTTGAATTAAAAATCCAAAAGTGCGCGCCGCGAGGCATTGGTTCGGTAACGAAGGTCTCGGTCGCGCAATCAATCTTGACTAGATGGTCGGCTTTTCCGAAGGCTGAGACGCCTTGGTCAAGAATACCGCAGGGCATGCCGACGAATTCGTTTTCTGCCTTACGCCCAATGCGCGCAAAGCCAGCAGTATCTGTTTCAAAGCCGTAAAGGGCGGCAAGCGCTTTGGCTGTCGCTAATTCAAAGGCGGCACTGCTACTCATACCTGCGCCCGAGGGGAGTGTGCTGGTCACAGCCATGTTGTAGCCAGTCGGCGTGGCCATGCCGAGATCGGCCATTACCTTTGTCACGCCAATCGGATAGTTTGCCCACGAAGCTGCGCCCTTCACAGCTTTGTAATTGCCAAGAGGGATTTTAACCAAATCGCCTGCGTCGCTCACGATGCGAATCATTGCATCATCGCGTAGACTTACGGCCACTGTGATTCCTTCCGTCACGGCGGCACCCATTACCAGGCCTCCATTGTAGTCAGTGTGGTTGCCGATAAACTCGATTCGTCCAGGTGCGAATGCGTAGTGCACGGGCTTGCGAGAGAAGTGCTTTTGATGCAGCTCGAGAGTGGGTTTGTGCATGGCGTTTATTTGTTTTTTGCCCAAGAGTCGCGTAGTGCCACAGTGCGGTTAAAGACTAGGGCGTCGGGTTTACTTAATCTCGAGTCGAGGCAGAAATATCCAATACGCTCGAATTGGCAGGTCTCGCCCACGAGTAATTTGCCTAGGCTTGGTTCGCAGAGTGCGGTGGCTTCGGTCAAGGAGTCGGGATTTACGAACTCGGTAAATGTCCGCTCTTTATCGGCCTCTGGCTTTTCGAGTGAAAATAGGCGGTCGAAGAGTCTAACTTTCGCTTTGACGGCGTGAGCCGTGCTGACCCAATGGATGACGCCTTTCACTTTACGGTCTTCGGGATTTTTCCCGAGCGTGTCGAAGTCGACGCTGCAAAGCAATTTGGTGACTGTGCCTTCAGCATCCTTTTCACAGTCTTCGCATTTAATTACATAGGCGCCGCGAAGTCGTACTTCGTGCCCTTTCTTTAGTCGCTTGAACTTCTTGTTAGCCTCTTCGCGAAAGTCTTCTTGTTCGATGAAAATACGCTTACCAAAGGGAATCTTACGTGCGCCCGCAGTTTCATCTTCCGGGTTGTTGATCGCTTCGACTTCGAGGACTTCATCCTCGGGCCAGTTGGTCAGCTCGATTTCGAGTGGATTCATTACCGCCATGCGACGACTGCTAGAGAAATTAAGCTCTTGTCGTACGGCGTGCTCCAGTAGTGCTACATCATTTGTCGATGGTGTCTTGGTGATGCCGACGGTTTTGCAGAAGCTACGAATCGCGGCAGCAGGGTAGCCACGGCGACGCATCCCAGATAGGGTTGGCATGCGAGGATCATCCCAGCTCTCGACCCAGCCTTCTTCGACCAGAGTCCGTAGCTTACGCTTGCTCACTACCGTGTAAGTTAGGTTGAGGCGGGCAAATTCAGTTTGCTTTGAGGGGAAGATACCAAGCTTTCCGATAAACCAATCGTAGAGCGGTCGATGGTCTTCAAATTCTAGCGAGCAGAGCGAGTGAGTGACGCCTTCGATTGAGTCGCTTTGGCCATGGGTGAAATCGTAACTCGGATAAATCGGCCATGCGTCGCCCACCCTGTGGTGGTGCATTCGCTTGATGCGATACATGACCGGGTCGCGCATGTTCATGTTTGGATGTGCCATATCGATCTTTGCGCGGAGCACCTTGGCACCGTCTTCAAATTCTCCCGAGCGCATCCGCTTAAATAGATCAAGACTTTCGGTAGCTGGCCGGTCGCGGTGGGGACTGTTTTTGCCCGGCTCATTGACAGAGCCCCTGTATGCGCGCATTTCGTCAAAGCTCAGTTCGTCTACATAGGCATCACCCGACATGATGAGCTTGCAAGCCCAGTCAAAAAGCTGACCGAAATAGTCACTGGCAAAGCAGACCTTCGCCCATTCGTAACCCAGCCATTTAATGTCCTCTAATATCGCTTGAACGAATTCGCCACTCTCTTTCTCCGGATTTGTATCGTCGAAACGAAGGTTACAGAGGCCGCCAAAGTCCTTAGCGATGTCGAAGTTCAAACAGATCGCCTTCGCGTGGCCAATTTGGAGGTAGCCATTGGGTTCAGGCGGGAAACGCGTCTGCACGCGCCCGTTATGCTTACCAGCCTTCACATCGGCAGCCACCATTTGGCGAATGAAATCAGTTGGAGTTTCTGGATTGTCGTCGGACATAAGCGGTCAGACAAACGCAGCGCTCTGATTTGCGCCAGTCAAAAAGTTGAGTTTGGTTCTCAGTAATTCTCCAAAGTTGTTTAGATCGAAAGCGTCTGGGTCGAAGGTCCCAGCGTCAAAGTGCATTGAATACTGAGATGCACCAAGTTCTGTATTTAGGAATATTGGTGTTCAGCGCGGGCTATCCCATACGTTCCAATTCAAGGCTTACCTTATTCTGCTGCTTGATTAAGTCAAGCTTACTGAATCTTGGTAGGTAATTGCTCCAGACGGTCTCGAAGGCGATCCATGGTATTGGCGTTTTTCTGCTGATTAAATTTGGTGCCAAGCTGTGTGATGGCGGCAGCAAGAAATTCGTCGATTGCGACGGCATGTTTGCTGTCGGTCAGAATGCCGATGAATTGTCCATTTTTTGTAAATGCAAGGTCGCCTCGCGAGGAGGCGAAGTCGGCAAAGAGCTGGCCTAGCGCGGGGCGATCCATCTTTAGGAAACGCTCGGTCTCGGTTAGGCGGCGGAAACCGTTAAGCCCGAAATTACTCTCGTCGTTTTTTACGAGAATGGCCTCTTCCCAGCGCTCTGGTTTCTGAGCAAGGGGGAAGGTTTCCAAGCCCGATGCCTTGAGCACGGATTGTGGCAGCGGTATAAAGAGGATGCGTGGGTCGGCACTGAGGAACCCGACTTGGTCGACTGGGAAGCGGCGATTGCCGAGTGTGATCTCAAGCTGCACGGCGAGTAATTTATTCGGGTTTTTCCAAAAGGCGAAGGGCGAGTAGGCGCTATGCGTTACAAGGTAGGGCGCACCTTTTGCATCTGTAATTAGGATACTTTTACTCTCGTAGGTGCGCACATCTTGTGCACCAAAGAGGCCAGTTTCGCTTGCGCTGAAGCGAAGGCTGGCGCGGTTGTTTTGAAAACGGGTAAAGATCTCGCTCATAGTCTGCGGGCGTGCGGCTTCGATCTCGTTTTTGATATCCCGCGAGGTCTGCGCTATACTAGAAAATCCTTGATCGAGGCGATCCACACCTTGTCCAAGCTGGCTTAAACCTGCACTAAGCTCAGAGACATTTTCGCTGAGTCGTTCGGTTCGGGCGACGGCTTGCTCCTTCTCAAGCTGAAGCTGTACTTTCTCGGCTTGTTCTGCTGTCAGGTTTTGCTCGAGTAGGCGACGTTCAGCTTGGGCGACTTCGAGTAGACGATTAAGTGTCTCACGTTCAGCGGCAAGTCTGGTGGCTTCTTCTTGAGCGGCTTTGAGGGCGGCATCGCGCCCAGCCAGGGCGATGTTGCGGGCGCTGAGTTCTGCCTCGCTTTGGCTAAGTTTTTCTCTGGCGACGGAGCTCTCCTCCTTCAGTTGCCCAAGTGTAGAGACGAGCTTGATTTCCTTGTTCTTTGCGGCCTCTAGCTCCGTACGGGCAATGTCAAAGCGCTCGGCTAGTTGAGTGCGCTCGGTCTCTATGTCTACCTTTACAGCCATGAGGGCGGTCTGCTCGGCTTCAATTTGGGCTTTAGTTTTTTCAAGTTCTTCGGCTTTAGTAGTGATGGCTTCGAGCTTTGTTTGTGAGACCGCAAGGGCGGCTTCGCGCTCAGCTAGTTCGCGAGATTTCTCCTGCAGAGATTCACGGGTCTCGGTCAGGCTCTTGGTCAGATTTTGGCGGGAACTCAGTTCGGATTTGAGGGACTCTTCGAGCAAAGAAATCAGCTCGGCCTCTGCCGTCTCGGAAGAAGCGGAGGCGTCGAGGGTGACAGTGGATGCTTCTTCGGGTGGATCGAAACGTGCCAATGCGAGCATGCTCAAGAGCAGAAAGTCGCAGATGACAAGCATGAGTGTTTTGTTCATAGCTGAAAGTAGTTAGTAGTTAGTCGTCAGCAGCACTAAGCTAACTTCTTAATCGTGAGACTAGAGTTCGATACCTTTTATAGGGCGCTATTGGAATCGTTGCCTACTTTGCTGGAGTTGGCTTCGATGATAAGGTGTCGGCGGTAGGGACGTAGATTAAGCACTTTGAGGACAGCAACGAAGAGGATTCCGAAGAGGGTGGAGGCGTAGGCTGCCATAAGGCTGGCTTCGACAACGCCGATGGCGACAAGAATGAGCGAAAGTACTGTCCCGCCAAGGCCTACGTAGAGTCCGAAGTCGAAAAGGTTTTCCTCATTCTCCAGCAGTTTGAGTTTTAACTCGGCACTTAAGTTTTGCTCAGTAATCTCTTTGAGCTTGATCAGGCAGAAGCTGTAAATAACAAGCTGCAAAATGAAGAAGAGCGCGAGCACGAGTAGGGTGACTTGATTGATTTCTTGCATGACTTTGATGGGTTCTTTGAGAGATTGTAATGTATCAGCGACCATAAATTTGATACGAGGCGTCGAGTCACTGTTGGTTTCAGTAGTTTGTGTTTTGAGAATTTCAGGTTCAAAGAGCGCCCAAAGGGTGAGTGCAACGACGAGACTGATAAAGAAATTACGTGCAATGACGGAGGGTGTGCTTTGTTCGACCGCCTTGACCTCGGCTAGTTTTGCACGCCACGCTCCTGCCATGGCGAGAGCAAACGCTAACCCCGATAAGACAAAAAGCAGGGCCTTTAGCGCTAGTGCGCCGTCGCGATTACTTAGACTGAGTCCTACAAGACTTTTAGGGCGGTAGGTTTCAAAGGTGGTGGCTAGTGCTTGGGCGATTCCGTTTGGGCGGTATATAGGGAGGGCTTTTTCGAGTAGTTCTTGAGTGGCGCCTGCGCCATTTTTCAAGGCATTATCGAGATCATCGTTCCCAGTTTCGGAATATGTGGCGAGGTAGTCGAAGACGGGTGCAGGAGCTCCTTCGAAACGCAGCGCAGTGTAGAGGGTGTCAATGCGGTCTGGCTGCGCGCGAAAGAGCGCGGCCATTAGCCCCCAGTCGGTTAAGCTCCCAGCGATGGAGGCGAGATCTGCGAGCGAGCGGTGGTCGAGTTGCCGTCCGAGGGAGAGCGTAGCGATGGCAAAGTCTTCCAGCGCAAGAACAGCGGCAGGGGTGCCTTGGCTGGCTTGAGTGGCTCTTTCTCCGATCTGTTGAGCTAGGCTGGGGCTGAAGTGACCGCCTTCGATCAATAGGGCTAGGGTGAGGAGACCTGCATCGTAAGGCGCTCCCGCAGCGTGGCTGGCGGGGTGCAAGCGTGTGAGGCCATGTAGATCACGTGCACCGAGCAGGGCCGCGACGTTGGCGTTACTCGAGTTGGCGAGCATACCGCTGAGCGATGCTCGCTCAATGCGTGGGAGTAGTAGCGGGAGAAGTGGCAGAGTCTCAATGTCTTCATTTGGCGTGAATTGCACGAGCTCTAAAAAGTCTTCTAGAATAAGATCAGAACCGCCGCTAGCTAAAAGGCTGGGACGTTGAGCGATTAAGGTTTGAATTTGTGCTTTGTAAGCTTGGGCTTTAGCTGGGTCGAGATCGACAGCTTCGAGGACGCGCAGAGCGGAGCCGATGTGAGAGGAACGGATTGATTCGGTTATAATGCCGTCAACTGTTGGGCCGTCTTCATGGCACAATTCAATGACCGAGAGGTCGATCGAACGCAAGTGTGCCGGAATCAGTAAGGCCGACACGGCTAGTATTAACCCCGTAGCTAAGATAGCAATTGTTCTTAATATGGCCAACATTTATAAAGTTAGTTTAAAAAATGGAAACTTACATTCTACTAGCAACATACAAAATATTTCTGCATTCAATTACTTTTTTTAAAGAGTGAATACTAAGTTTCTACGAGTTGGGTGAGCCGATTAGACCATCGAGTCTAGAATGGTTCAATTTGCCTGTCCGTCGATGCACAAGGTGCGAAGGATGGAAAGCATTTCTCGCATTTTTGAAAAAAACTGGTCTTCCGTAATGTGCATGCTCTTGTTTCGATTTGCCAGGTAGTTAGAGTCACATTAACTTAAGTAAATGGACGTTAAAAATGTGCAGGCTTATTTCGACTCGGATGGAGTGGTGGATGACTACGCTAAAGCAGCGGTGGAGCTGGGGCTGTGGGCGTCAGAGGAAAGAATCTTTACTCGTTTGTTCTCGCCAGAGGATTCTCTGCTGGAGTTGGGTTGTGGAGCGGGGCGTATTGCGATCGGGCTCTATGAGCTGGGTTACCGCAATCTTCTGGCCACCGATTACGCGCGGAATATGGTAGGCAAGACCCGTTATCTGGCGAAGCGATTGGATTATGCGATTCACTCCCGAGTGGCCGATGCGACCTGCTTGGAGTTTGAAGATGAGATTTTCGATGGGGCGATTTTCGGATTCAACGGGTTGATGCAAATCCCAAAGTCAGCTCAGCGTGAGCGAGCGCTAAGCGAAGTCTTTAGGGTGCTTCGCCCGGGTGCTTGGTTTGTCTTTACCACGCATGATCGCGATTGCTCTACGCACCGAGATTTTTGGAAGGCTGAAGCTGTTCGTTGGGAATATGGCTCGGAGAAGCCCGAGCTAGAAGATTTCGGCGATCGCACTGAGCCGACTGATCACGGTATACACTTTATGCATGTGCCAACTTTAGGCGAGATGCAGCTGCTCCTGACTAAAGTAGGTTACCATATTGAAGTGTCCTTCATGCGCAGCGAACTGGGTAAAGAGTCCGCCGAGGTAGAAGCCTTTTCTGACGACTGCCGATTTTGGATAGTAAAAAAGCCAGAGACCTCATCTAGGAGCTAAAATTTTCGGCAAAAAGCCGCCTACGTGGGTAGCAAAATACAGAATACTTCATTAATAACTGTGTTTGTGCTCATGTGAGAGTTTGCCCTACTAAATTTTGGTCAGCTTTCAGCTTCATAATTCTAACTTCCATTCCTGAGCAAAGCGTGCAATTTCCATTTCGTGCGATTCACACCTCAGAAACCGAGCCTCTTTGGCGAAACTTTAGAAAGCTTGAAGGGCCAAATCAAAGCGGCAGGGCACAAGGGCTTCCGCGCCAATCAAGTCATGGATTGGCTCTACAAAAAGCGCGTCGATTCTTGGAATGCCATGACCAATCTTCCCAAAGATTTTCGCTCCTGGCTCGACGAAAATTTCATCCTCTATCCCACTGCGCCTGTTATAGATAAGCGCTCTAACGACGTCACCCAAAAGCTGCTCCTCGAGCTAGAAGACAAATCACTTATTGAGACCGTTCTGATCCGTGCGCCACAAAAAGGCGTTGGACAAGAGGACTCACGCAAGACGGTCTGTGTCTCTATCCAGGTAGGTTGCGCTTTTGGATGTAAGTTTTGCGCCTCCGGACTGGCGGGATTTCGACGTAACCTTATGGCGGCCGAAGTCGTCTCCCAACTCATGCATATTTGCCGTAGAGAAGACGCTCACACCAATCGCGCCCAAGAGGAGATCGCCTCTTTTGATAACATCGTCTTCATGGGCATGGGTGAGCCACTCTCAAATTACGACACCCTAATCCGTACTATTCGTATTCTTAACGCCGAATGGGGACTCAACTTTGGCGCGCGCCGCATCACTGTATCAACTTCAGGCCTTGCGCCACAGATTCTCAAGCTGGCCGAGGAGGGAATCGCGGTGCGCCTAGCGATCTCATTGCACGGAGCGACTAACTTAGTGCGCCAGCAAATCATGCCGATCAACAAAAAGTATCCTCTTGAGGACTTGATTCCAGCCGCACGAGCCTTCCAGCGAAGGCATGGGCGCATGCTCACACTGGAGTTTATTTTAATCAAAGATGTCAACGACAGTCTCGACCAAGCACGCGAGTTGGCTAAAATCGCACAAGATCTTCACGCCCACGTTAACTGCATCCCTTACAATACGGTGGAAGACCTCCAATGGAAACGCCCCAGCGTGCGCCGTCAAAACGCTTTCGTCGATGTGCTCCGCAAGGCCAAAGTATCTTGTACCATCCGCCGCGAAAAAGGCCACGATATCAACGCTGCTTGCGGTCAACTTAGGCTGAAAACGGAGAAAGAATTGGCTGATTCATAATTCCCTTTCAAGCCTAGGTCGCGAATCGACTCAAACCGCTACAATGACTTACAATAAGTAGCGAATGTAAGCGTCATCGCGCAAGTCGTTGAGCCACTTTTCTTGTGTCTCGCGGGCGATTTGACCGACCAGCACATTTTCTATAATGTCGCGTACTTGGGCGACTGGTTGGATCATCTCTTCGCGCTTATCCTCTGCGTAGAGGATAAAAATTGTCCCTTCAATTTCGATAGCTTGGCTGTATTGATTTTTATCTAGTCCAAAAGCGATATCACTGAGTTCCTTACGGATGTCCTTACGCTCAATCCAACCCCAGTCGCCGCCTTTTCGGCTCATCTCGTCTTGGCTGTATTTACGCGCGATGTCTCCGAAATTGGCGCCGTTGTCGAGTTCCTTGATTACCTTTTTAGCTGTCTGTCGTAGTGGGACGAGCCCTTCGTTAGCTATTGGCGTGAGAATAATTTGGCGCAAGTGAAGTGCTTCTTTTTGGTAAAAACGTAGCTTGTTTTTGACGTAGAATTCTTCGATCCGTTCGGGGCTGATCTCAGACTGCGAACGTCTTGTCTCCGCTCGCATCGCATTTACTACGACGCGTTTGTAGATGTTTCGGCGGAAGTCGCGGGCAGTCTCGCCACGGGCACGTAGATATTCGAGAAAGCGACCACGATCGCCACCAAAGTCGCGGTCAATGACCTCGTCATACTCTTGGTCAATATAGGATTCCGGCAAAAGTAGACCTTTCTCTTCGGCTGCTTTGACAATGATGATGCGGTCAATCATGTTCTGCAGCACTTCTTTGCCCAACTCGTCGATGCGCTTGGAGAACTCTTGAGCATTGCGAGCTTCTACGCGGAGTCGAGGGATGATTGGTTCAAGTTCGCGGCGTAGCTCTTCGACCGTGATGATTTGTCCTTCGGCGATGGCGGCGATTCCATTGCCCAAGCGTAGTAGCTCTGGGTCGGAAGCCTTCTGCGCATGCAGGCTAGTTAGGATTAGTGAGGCAGAGAAGAGGAGAGTATTGTAGAGGCGAAGATGCTTCATGGATGTGCACAAAAGGTAAATACTTGATAGATTTATTATAACATAGAAGCGCCGCTTTAACGGTCAAGCGGTATATGTTGCGAGCCCAAGGTTATTACTTTCCTTTGTTAGCCGCAGCTTTAAACGCCAAGAGGGCACGACGCCCAAAGAGTATCGCTTTAAACAGACTTACAATTACTGCTTCATAGTTGACGACTAGCATACCATCTTCAGTTTGACTAAACATGGAACTCTCTGATGCACAAATAGCCGCAGTTACAAAATGGATTCAAGAAGGTCGCTCACTGGCTGATGTGCAGCGTTCGCTGCGTGAAGACCTTGGAATCTCTATGACCTACATGGACGTTCGTTTCCTCGTCGACGACCTTGATATCGAAGTTGCCAAAAAGGAACCAGAAGCACCAGAATTATCTGAAGTCGAGGCCGTGGAGGACGTAACAGCCGAACCTGCTGAAGCTGAGTTAGTCGAAGAGGGCGCCAACGGCGCAGTGACTGTCGATGTCGACGCCATTATGCGCCCTGGTTCATTGGTTAGCGGCACTGTGGTGTTTAGTGACGGCGTCAGCCTTGGTTGGCAGTTGAGTGCAGCGGGTCAACTAGGCCTCATCCCTGGCGACGATCCCGAGTATCGTCCCAGCTCTGAAGACTTACAGTCATTCCAGAGCCAGCTCGAAGAAGTGCTTCGAAAAAAGGGGTTCTAGGTCGGTGCATCGCCATGAGGCGGTAGTGCCAAGCGCTTAAGACGGTACAAACCTCGGGCTACAAGCTTCGCTACAATTTCCCTGAATTCTTCGGATCCAGCGCATCACGGAGTCCGTCGCCCACGAAGTTGAATGCGAGGATAGTCAGCGAGAAAAACAGTGCAGGGAAGATCAGCATCCACGGGTAGATATCTAGCTTAACCGCACCCTCGTTGATCAACATCCCCCACGAACTCATCGGGGGTTGTACGCCTAACCCGAGGAAGCTGATCACCGATTCTAATAAAATTACCGCGGGAATAGTCAGCGTTGTAAATACAATTACGGGGCTCAAAAGATTGGGTAAAATATGCCGTCCGAGTATACGCAGTGTTGGCACCCCACCGACAATAGCCGCATCAATGAAAGTCTGCTTACGAAGCGCCTTCGTCTGCCCACGCACAATGCGAGCCATAGTTAACCACTCGACCGCTCCGATTGCGAGAAAGATTAGCAAGATACTTCGTCCAAGTAGCACAGTTAGCAGAATTACTATAATTGTAAACGGCAGCGCGTAAAGCGTATCGACAAATCTCATCATTGTCGCCTCGATACGCCCACCATTGTATCCTGCGATCATTCCGTAAACGACACCAATTAAGAGTGCCACTACCGTCGCCGCAAAGCCCACACCTATAGAAATACGGCCGCCAATCAAGGTCCGCACAAGTATGTCTCGCCCTAGCTCGTCTGTGCCAAACCAGTGCGTCCATGACGGTGCCTGCGCCCCGTAAGCAAGCTGTGTTGTCTCATGTGAATGTGGCACGAAGAACGGACCAATCAAACAGAGTAGGGTGATTCCTATGAATAGGCTGCCGCCGATCCGGGCCATGCGATTTGCGCAGAGTCGCTCCCAAGCGTCACGACCTAGTGACCGGGCGTCGCTGTCGACTTGTTCTCGCTCCAGCCTAGTCATCATGGCGTGTACGTGGATTCATCCACATCTGGATCAGATCAACTATAAGGTTAAAAAATAAAATTAGCACCGCATAAAAAAGTACCGTGCCCATCACCATCGTACTGTCCCGGTTGAAGGCCGAGTTGACGAAGAAACTACCAAGCCCTGGGATGAAAAAAATTGTCTCCACTACAAAAGAACCACTGATTAAGCCCGCTACAGCTGGTCCCAAATAGGACACCACTGGGTAGAGCGCCGTACGTAGTGCGTGGCGTATTACTATCGCTTTTTTGGCGAGCCCTTTTGCACGCGCCGTACGAATGTAATCCAGTTGCATCACGTCTAGCATTCCGCTTCGTGCAAGCCGCGCGATGTAGGCTGCGTAAAAAAGTCCCAGCGTAATTGCTGGCAATACGCGGTCGCCCAGCGTGTTCCAACCGAATGGGTTGAACCAGCCAAGCTGCATACTAAAGACTATGATCAAGATAGGACCCAATACAAAAGCAGGCAGGCAAATACCAAGCATAGCAATGCCCATGAGCACACTTTCCGATGGCCGATTATGTCCTAGTGCCGCCAATACGCCGATTGGTGTGCCGACTGTTACCGCAACGAGCAAAGCATGGAAGCCCAGTTCCAGCGACACGGGAAAACTTTGGGCAATGATCTCATCCACATCCCAGCCAGCGTATTTATATGAGGGGCCAAAGTCTCCCCGTAGTCGTTGTCCAAGAAAGCGGAAGTATTGCTCATGCATTGGCAGATCTAGTCCGTAGTGGGCATTGATCAGCGCTTGAACCTCTTCAGGTATGTCCTTCTCTGTATCAAAGGGGCCACCTGGCGTGAGCTGCATCAAAATAAACGTCGCTGTCGCAATCACCCAGAGTGTGGGGATTGCTTGCAATAAACGTCTGAGAATTAAAAGGTGCATCGAGTCGTTACTTCTTATCTGAACGACTGAGCCGTTGAATCAAATATCAAATTTGCAAAATCAATGGCGGGGCAGGCTTCGTAGGTTCGTCTCATTGTATTAAACGGAGAGGAAGTTGACTATACCTCTTTTTTGACTTCGAAACAATAGCGTCTGAGCTTGCTCAACTTTTTCAGTCAGTTATGATTTAAATTTTAGGATTTGACCACATGTTTGACACTCCCATCCACGTTATCGATTTTGAAGGCAGCCGGCAGAGTGGTGTCGTGGAGTATGGCTACGTTACGCTGGAGAATGGTGAGATTGTTGATTCGCAGACGCGAATCTGCTCTCCCGTTGGTACGATTACTGACCTCGACCGGGGCCAGCACGGTATCTCTGAAGGACGCGCTTCAAAACATGCTCTCTTCGAGCTTGAATGGTCACTCTTCGCTCGCCTCCGCCAGTCGGGAGCCTTTTGCGCACACAACGCCTCGGTTGAAGACGGATTTCTACGCGCCGTCTGGCCATGCCCGCGCACTTCGCCAGATTTTGCGGAACCTGGACAGGTCACCGCAACATGGGCGCCTTGGCTTGATACGCTCCATATTTATCGGCAAGTTTACCCGCAGCTCGAAAACCATAAACTTCAAGCGCTCATCGAAATCTTTGACCTTCAGGCTGCCCTCGATGCTCAAGCCGTCACGATTTGTCCTACAGAGCGCCGCCGATACCATTGTGCTCTATACGACGCGCTAGCCTCTGCCTTGCTCTTGCGCCGCTTGGCCGACGAACCGACTCTGAAAGACGCTAGCATGCGCTGGCTCTTTCTTCAAAGTGCTGCTTCCGTCGCTGCTCGTGATGCAATGGGTCAACAGGAACTTCTATAAATCATTAAGTTCGTAGCTGAAAGTGCGAGCACTTGAAGCATCGATTTTAAAAAAGAACAATCGGTCAAAACTTTATAGTTTCGGTAGCACGCTTAGATCGTTTATCTACTCATCATGCCAGACCTACCAAAAATTGTTTATTTCGGCTCCGATGCCATCTGCTTACCTGGCCTACAATATCTTCATGAACAGGCTTGCGATCTATGTACGCTAGCAGCCGTGGTTTCGCAGCCAGACCGTCGACAAGGGCGAGGAAAAAAGCTTCAGCAAAACTCTGTCGCGGAGTTTGCCAGTTCGAAAGGTATCCCACTCTTGCAGCCTGAAAAGCCCAATGCGGCCCTGGCAGATTGGTTATGTGCCCAGAAAGTCGCGCTCGCTTTCGTTATGGCTTACGGGCACTTCATGCCTAAGGCAGTGCGGGAGGCACCAAGGCATGGCATGCTTAATTTCCATGCTTCGATTCTACCTGCCTATCGTGGAGCTTCGCCAGTCGAGGCTGCCATTGCTCTTGGCGAAGTGGAGACGGGTGTCTCATTGATGCAAGTTGTCAAAGAAATGGACGCAGGAGCGGTTGCAGACTGTAAGCGCTTATCTATTGAAAATGTGGACACAAGCTCGTCTGTCCGAAGTAAAGTCGGCCAAGCAGTGATTACTCTCTTAGAGAGAAATTTAAAAGCGTCGCTTCTAGGCGCACTAACTTTATTACCTCAGAATGCCAGTCTGGCTACTCAATGCCGTAAAATTAGGAAAGAAGACGGCGCACTGGATTTCGCCCAACCAGCCGCATCAATCGACGCTCGGCTTCGTGCATTTACCCCTTGGCCGGGAGGCTACTTTGATCACGGCGAAACGCGGATTAAAGTAGGTAAGTGCTCACTTGCAGAACCGATTACTTCTGCGCAACCTGGCACCGTTATTGTGGCAGGTGAGATCCTTGATGTTGCCACCGGCAAGGGCCTATTACGCATTCACGAACTTCAGCGACCAGGTGGGCGTATGCTGCCTGCATCGGATTTTCTGCGAGGCTACTCAATTGAAGTTGGAGAAGTCTTACCGAGTGTGCAGAGTTATTCACTTTTAGTCTAAGTATCACAACTTGGAACTCTTCCCTAATTGTCATCGCAAGGGGCTTGTTTTATTCCCAAAATAAAAAAACGCGCTCCCAATAGGGAACGCGTTTTGCCATAAAAATGGGAGAATGCTCAGGCTAAGCGGGTGTGACTTCAGTCGCGCATGGACCCTTGGGCCCACTACCTATTTCGAAGGAGACTTGTTGACCGTCTTCAAGGGAGGCATAGCCGTCCATTTTGATTTCAGAGTGGTGAACAAAGAGATCTTTGCCGCCATCTTCGGGGGTGATGAATCCGTAGCCTTTTTCGGCATCGAACCATTTTACATTTCCTGTACTCATATACTTGTGTTTCTTGTTTAATTCACAAAATCCGCCGTTTGCGAATATTTGCTACTTCTTTGTAACGTATAGATTGACTGCTGTCGCTAAAAATCTCATTTAAATATTCTGCCATTTTTGCTCTGTATTTTACCTCTTTAGGCACTCAAAGTCTGTTGTAGCGATTTTTAATACTAATAACTGTGCTTATTCTTGCACTAGACAATCTACGATTCATTTCAAGTAGCTGCAGCTGTTGACTCATTTATACAAGTAAGTTTAAACCCAGCGTAGCGATCAGACTATATGCCAAATACTTTTTCCTATACCTCAGAGGTCTATTTCGACGAACTTGATGGCCTTGGATTCCTTCATCATACCCGCTATCTACTGCACTTAGAGCGTGCACAACAAAAGTTTTTTGAGTATTTGCTCGGCGTGCCCGACTTCGATGCCGATCGCGACGAGGATATTTATGTGGTCGTTCACGGTCTTGATGCGAGATTCCGCGTACCTCTAAGCAAACCAGGCAAGATCGTAGTGGATTACCAGATCGTTAAGATTCGCAGTGGTGGTGTGACCATGGATTTCACCATTCGCGCTTCCGAAGACAAAACGATTTATTGCACTGGAACACGTACCGTTTGCAAACTGTCGGCTGAGACTCACCGACCAGTGCCATGGACGGATGCCTTCCGTGCCGCGATGGTAGCATATTAGTCGACGGTAATTTACCGATGTTTGATTTCTTCTGTCTTCTCACTGCCATAGCTTTTCTGGTCTATGGTCCGTGTTGTGTCTTCTCCGGTCACATGGTAGTTGAGTTCGAACGATACCGCCTTGCTCGCTTTCGCAAGATCACCGGATACCTGCAAATTCTAGGAGCAGTTGGCCTGCTCGTCGGCTTTTTATTCAGTCCTGTTGCCGGCCTCATAGCAGCGCTCGGATTGAGTATTCAGATGCTGCTCGGGTTTGGTGTGCGCCTATTAATACGCGACAGCTTGTTGCAATGTCTGCCATCGTTCAGTTTTATGCTGATAAACGCAGGCCTTGTTGTGGGCTTCATTAATCGCTTAACTTAGATCTTTTAATAAGCTGTAAAAAAGGATCTGACTGATTCTGTAATGGAGCAGCGTTAAGCCGCAAGTAATAGAATCGCCACGCAGAGAGCTAGCATAATTAGTGCAGGGATAGACTTTTTAAAAGGGTCTTTAATTTTAAGGTGCATCCCGAATGCGCCTATCATCAAGGCTGCAAGCAAGATCGCTGATGGGATGACGAACCATTGTAGAAAGATTCCAGCAAGGAGTCCGATCGCAGACATTATTTTTAAAAAGCCTATAATGTAGACTGCGACTATTGGTAAACCGTAAACCAAGAATTCTTCACTCATGTTCGATGCCTTACCGCCTCGATACTCTGTGTCTTGGCCAAATCGAAGGAGCCACACGTTAAAAATTCCTAAGGCAGCGATGATTTGTAAGAGATATTGAACATAGACCATTGTTTCGATGGTCACGATTTCTGCTTCGATGTCAAATAAGTGTATTAAAAATGAAAGGTTAGGACTGTCTGTGCGTTGTTTTACGGTGCGAAGCTACGGAAAAACAGTATGTAAGCAAAATCTCCCCCAGAAATTGTGCCCCGTTTGTCGACGTCGCTTCGCTTGGCGTAAAAAATGGGAGCGTTGTTGGGAGGAGGTTGTCTACTGCTCACGTCGCTGTCGTCGGGAGGGTAAGATTCTGTGAGTGATGAGATTTTAACGCTTGTATGGTTCAAGCGAGACCTAAGGGTTTTAGATCATGTGCCTCTGACTGAGGCAGGCAAAATTGGGCGGGTCTTGCCCGTTTATGTGATTGAGCCTGAGGTGATCGAGGCTACCGACTTTGATGCTTTGCATTGGGATTTTATTCGAGAATCCTTGATTGATTTGAATACATCTTTAGAGGAACTCGGAGTTAGTCTCTTCGTCCAGATAGGGGAAGTGTGTGACGTTTTTAAGAGATTACACCAACAGTTTGGCTTCACAAAAATTTTTGCACACGAAGAGACCGGGAATGCACTGAGCTATTGTCGAGATAAACGATTGGCCAGATGGGCTCATTCTGCAGGAATTACGTTCAAAGAAACGCCGCAAAACGGAGTTGTCCGTCGTCTCAAAGATCGTGACGGCTGGTCGAAGGTCTGGGAGTCGCGGATGAGTCAGCCAATTACATTGCCCGCCAGTGAGATTTTTGGTCCGATGTATTCGGATGGCGGCGTGCAAATACCAAGTGCTAAGTCGCTTGGTCTACAACGGGCTGAGCGCGTGACCCAATTGCAGGGCGGTGAGAGCAATGGTCTGCGCATCTTAGAAAGTTTCACAATGGGTCGTGGATCGCGGTATCACCGTGAGATGAGTAGTCCCAACACGGCTTTCGACAGTTGTTCGAGGCTGAGTCCATATTTGACATGGGGATGCATTTCAATGCGCACCATTGTGCAAAGAACACGGGACGCAGCAGGTGACACTCTTCCAAAGATTGCTGCGCGCGCCTTCATCTCGCGCTGCCACTGGCACTGCCACTTCATGCAAAAGCTAGAGTCGGAGCCAGCGATCGAATTTCATGCGTTTAACCGCGCGTGTGAAACTTTGCGTGATAACGGAAACGATCCCGCTCGACTCGAAGCTTGGCAGCAAGGCCGTACGGGCTACCCATTTGTCGATGCTTGCATGCGGGCCTTGAAACAGCGCGGCTGGATCAACTTTCGTATGCGTGCGATGTTGGTATCGTTCGCTAGTTATCATCTCTGGCTGGATTGGCGCTTGTTTCGTGATTGGCTAGCATGTCAATTTATTGATTACGAGCCAGGTATCCATTACTCCCAGATACAGATGCAAAGTGGCCTAACTGGGATCAACACTCTGCGCATCTACAACCCAGTCAAACAAGGTATGGATCACGATCCGGCGGGTGTATTTATCCGAGAATGGGTGCCTGAGCTTAAGGGTATTGCAGATGAAGCGATCCATCAGCCGTGGCTGCTTCCAGATCAAATGCAGTCGAAATATCAATGCCGACTTGGGCGTGATTATCCGCTACCTATTGTCGACCACAAGGAGGCAGTTAAATTTGCGCGCGAGCAGTTTGCAATGCTTCGTCAACGGAACGACTATTGGGCTTGCGCTCACGAAGTCATGCAACGTCATGGAAGCCGTAAAAAATCAGAGAATCGTAGCCGTCCGAAGCTACCCAAAGAAAAGCCCATAAGCCGTCAAACCACGCTCCAGTTAAATGAGTCAAAAAATTTACAATCTTAGTGATGCGGAAGCCAACGCCTTAGTACGTATGGCTTGGGAAGATCAAACTACCTTTGACCAGATCAAAGAACGCTCAGGTTTCTCTGAAGCTGATGTGATCAAACTTATGCGGCGCGAACTAAAGCCCCGCAGTTTCCGCTCATGGCGCAAGCGCGTTAGTGGACGTATAACCAAGCATCGCAAGTTGTTTGAGCGTCATATCAAGCCATCCTCCTGATTTGTAGCGGATCCGCGAAGCGATTCCTCGTCGGCTGGTTGGTATGCTCGGGATCGTTGCGACTGATGATTTACGCTTTGTGAAGAGCCCTAAATCCATTCCTTAGCAATGACCCATTAGCTGTGGAAAAGAGCTTCCACGCGATCCATGTAAACTGCGTGCTGTGCGGGATCATGGAAAGAACCTGCGCCATGGGGTGGCGACTCGCTTGTCGGTTTAGCGATTGTTATCTGGTAGATTTTACGCCCTGTTTCTAGCTCGCAATTAACCTCAAGCACTTCGTCTTTGGGAGAACAAATCACATTGACGTGGCGTAGCTTTGAACAGGTATCCACAATGAGATCAGTCTTTTGCCAGCACCGATTTGCGGCTGCGAAGAAGTTGAACGAGTGAAGAAATGGATGCAAATAGCATCCCTGTGATCAATGCTGCAGCAAACAACTTCGGTTCGCCCTCAGAGTATGCCTGCCAACTGACGACGGAGCGCCAAGCGAAGGCAGCGCACAGCATGAGCGTCGTCAAGCCAGCTGCCAATAGCGCGAGTAGTCGTCCACCCTTGAGTATCCAAAATCCCCAAAACGCGCTAAGTGTTCCAAAAGTCCCACCTGAGATGAGCGCGGTCTTTGCTGCCTCGGGGTTGGAGGCGTAACCGGCTAATCCGCAAGCGATTAAAAAAATGCCAAAGCCTACATACCAACGGCCGATTTTATTTCTATCATTACCCATATTAAATGACATATTGAGAAACGCTAGATCCGTCAACTCTTCGTAGCGGAATACCAGCCGTGTTTGCACGCCTTTCTTGCCAAGCATTCAAAGTCGAGTTTGAGATAGTAAATTATGCGCTTTTTTTTGCGGCTGGCTTAAGGCGATCTCAGTCGCTACCTTTGTAATGCCTTCTGCGCTTCGTGTATAGCCACGATTGAGAAGGTTAGCCCCGTCGCTTCGACGGTCTCGTAACCGGCCTCTTTGAGCTGTTCCGTCAGAGCTTCTTTGCTTGGAAAGTCTTCAATCGTGCCTGCGAGGTAATCATAGGCACTCTTATCTCCTGTTGCAAGGGCAGCTACCCAAGGCAGAATGAGTTTAAGATAGAAATAGTAGATTGGGCTGAACCATTTGTCGGGTTGCGAGAATTCTAAGACGAAAAGACTGCCTCCTGGGCGGAGCACGCGGAGAATTTCTCTCAACCCGCGCAGTCGATTTTCGAAGTTACGCACGCCGAACGAAATCGTGACTGCATCGACCGAGTTGTCGTCCAATGGCAAGTCCATGCAGTCGCCAAATTCAAACTTTATATCAGAATAGCTCGCCTTGGATGCACGCTTAGCACGAGCTTCTTTGAGCATCGGTTCGCAAAAGTCCAATCCAGTAACCGGAATCCCAGTGCCTATGCGATCACGCAGTTTGAAGGCAACATCACCGCTCCCAGTTGCTAAGTCGACCATGTCTTTTGGAGTACAGGCCTTAACCATTCGGGTGAGTACCCGCCTCCAGTAAAAATCCACACCTCCGCTCAGAAGGTGATTGGCTAGGTCGTAGCGCCCGGCGATTCCGGCGAATATTTTATTGACTGATTTTCCTTCTGGCATAAAGCTGGGCTCTGCGTGGAATGAAATTTGAGATAGTTGCGACGTATTCTATATGATAGAAAACCAAACTCCTGCTTGTCCGTTATTAAGCAAGTTAGAATAGCAGAAACCTAGTTAAAATGTAATCAGTCGACCAGCTGTAAAAAGCTGTAGTTACAGTGGGACGCACAGCGCGAGTCCCACAACACAATTACAAACATTCTTTTACGCACTCAATACTCCGAACGACCCATTTGGAAAGTTCCTTATCTGGATTTTCAATTGCTAGTTTACCTAACTTGAAGACGGTCTGGCCTGTGTTGCGGTTGATGATGGTGAGCCCGTGCTCAAAATCTTTAAACTTTTCGTCACAAATAGACTGGATCGTTTGGTCGTGCTTGTTGGCTTCGGTAATCAAGGTTTTAATAGCGAGGGGTTTAAACTCTAATGTAAAGCCGTAGGACTTTTCAAAAGCGGCTGCGTAGCGTTTCACGTCGCCCTCCCAGACTGTGCTTTGCAGATGGGCGTTTTTCCCTTTGAGTGCCTGGAGGCAGCTTAATGGATCAGCGACCATTTCAGTCGTCACTTCAAAGTGCTTGATCGCGGTTGAGGGCAGCTCAAACTTGTAGTCGCGGAAGAGTCGTTCCATCACGGTCATAATGCCGCGTGCGCCCGTGCCTTCTTTACTTGCCGTCTCGGCGATACTCATGATGGCCTCGGGCGTTATGCTGAAATTGATCCCGTAGCCGCGAAAGTCATCACGATACTGGTGTAGAATGCTGCCCTCAGAGGTGGTCAATATATGTGCTAAGTCTTTAGCCGAGAGCCCCGAGCAAGCGCAGCGAACGGGCACGCGTCCAATGAATTCTGGTTCGAATCCGTATTTGATAAAGTCGCTTGTCTCTGCGTTTTGCAGGTAGGTAGAAATGTCTTCCTTGGCATCACTCACATCCGCGCCAAAGCCCATTTCGTTTTGGGAGACTCGCTTCTTGATCGATTCGGCTAGTTTGTCGAAAGCACCGCTCACTATAAAGAGGATATTTTTTGTGTTGATCGATTTGCGCTTCGGCTTGCCACCACGTTGGATTTCCATCACAGCCTGCATCTGCGCCATCATGTCGCTTGGGCTGTAGAGGTTGACCTCGGTCTCCTCCATCAGCTTGAGCAAGTTGATCTGTACGCCGCGCCCGGAGACGTCGCGACTGCCAGTACTGCCTTCGCTGGCGATCTTATCGATTTCATCTATGAAGATGATGCCCTTTTCTGCCAATTCAATGTCGCCATTAGCTGCCTTGACGAGATCTCGCACTAGATCTTCCACATCGGACCCCACGTAGCCTGTCTCTGAGAATTTCGTCGCATCCGCCTTAACGAAGGGCACCCCGATCAAGCGCGCCACGTTTTTCATTAGGTAGGTTTTACCCACACCTGTCGGTCCTAGAAGGAGAATGTTTTGTTTGCTGTATTCAGTCGCTTCCGAGTTCTTGCCCGAGAGGGTCGCGCGGACATGATTGTAGTGGTCGCAAATCGCGACGGATAGTACCTTCTTCGCATCATCTTGCCTAATGACAAAACGATTTAGGTGGTCGCGGATTTCCTTTGGTTTGAGCTGGAAATTCCGGATATTTTCCAGTGCCTCCGCACTCTTGTCTTCGTCAGTAGAGGCCTTTGAATCGGTTATGACTTCCTCTGGTTCGTCTCGAAAGGGGTCGTCTTCAGGGAATTCGTGCGCAGAAATTTTTACATTAGAATCCTTGAACAATTCTTTTAGTTGCTTTTGGATCTCCTCTAACGGATTGGGCGGTTCTTTATTACTCATTTTTCTAGTTTGACAGTGTTTTCTCGTTCCTAAGTATCAAATACACACTAACTTTTATTTTCATTACATCAAGCTCACTCAGTAACCCAAGCAAACTTTAGGATGTCCAATAACCTTACCAAACGCGATATCGTTTTAGATATTTACGACAAAACTGATTTTCCGCAAAAAGAGGTGCGTGAAACTGTGCAGCTCACTCTTGACGCCATCGCAAGAGCTTTGAGTGAAGGGCGCAATGTAGAGCTGCGAAATTTCGGTGTCTTCGAGGTTCAAATTCGCAAGTCGCGCATCGGCCGCAATCCGAACAAGCCTGAAACGGATGTTGTCATTCCAAAGCGCGCCGTGATTAAATTCAAGGCCGGCAAGGAGTTAAAAGCGCAGCTTAAAGAAATGGATGTCGATGCCCACGAAGGGGGCGAATAAGTTAAATTCGAATCAATCGGATTAATGACCGACCCTTTATTTTATTAAGGGATATTCTTTATGCAGTTTGAAACCCTACCTGGTTTTCGGGAATTTTATCCGAAGGCATGTGCCCGTCGAAATCACATATTTGCGTGCTGGCGTTCTGTCGCGCGTGCGTTTAATTTTCTGGAGTATGACGCTCCTGTTCTAGAGCCCTTAGAGCTTTATATTGAAAAGTCGGGCGAAGAGATTGTAGACCAGCTCTTCAACTTTGAGGATCGTGGTGGGCGAACAGTGGCTCTGCGTCCTGAGATGACACCCTCACTTGCTCGGTTAATTGGTGCAAAGGCCAATAGTCTTAAGCGTCCTGTGAAATGGTTTAATATCGGCGAACATTATCGATACGAACGCCCGCAGAAGGGACGCCTTCGCGCCTTTTATCAGCTAAATGTCGATATTTTTGGTGAACAAGGCTCCGCAGCTGACGCTGAGTTGATCACGCTACTCTGCCAGTCCTTACAAAGCTTCGGCCTTAACGACAGCGATTTCAAAGTCCGACTTAGTGACCGCGACCTTTGGCTACTTATGTTAGCAGCCGAAGGTCTTGACGAAGCAGGTAGTGCAACAGTGCTTGGTATTATTGATAAGATGAAGCGCACCGACCGCACAAAAACAATCGAAAAGCTGGCCCTCATGCTCGGCGATGAAGCCGAAGATTTTCTTGGTAGGATTGAGGAAGCCATCGCGATCCACGATTTTGATACATTACGTACTTACATCGACAACTTGCCGCTAGAAGGCGATCTCGCCGCTCAAGCTAAAACTCGCATTGAAGAATGGTCTCAACTTTTGCGTGACCTCTCGGCCTCTGGTGTGGGTGACTTTATTCAAATTGATCTCGGGATCGTTCGTGGACTAGCCTATTATACTGGTTTTGTTTTTGAAGCTTTTGAAGCCAGCGGCGAAGGCCGCGCACTCGCTGGGGGAGGGCGCTACGACGCGCTCGTTAAAAAACTCGGTGGCCCCGATATGCCTGCTGTCGGTTTCGCGATGGGCGATGTCACTTTAGTCGATCTGCTAGAAAGCAAATCGTTAGTTCCAGAATATATTCAAAGCCCTGAGTTCATCGTGATCGTTGGAGGTGAAGATGAACGCGCTGTCGCATTGGCTGACGCTGCACAACTACGTGCGGTCGGTTATCGAATTGAGTATCCATTCAAAAACCAAGGTTTCGCTAAGCAGTTTAAATCGGCCAACCAATCCGGTGCCCGCTTCGCTCTGATCTACGGTAGCGAAGAACTTGAACGCGGGGTAGTCAAGGTTCGCGACCTCTCAAAAGGCAGCGAGATTGAAATCCCCCGCGATCAGTTACTCATGCAAGTTCCTACTCTTCTCGCGGGAGTAATCAAGTAGAAGCAACAGAACCTATTATAAAGTGAAAAAATATCCAAAGTTTGTTTTTATTGGTTGCCAGAGATGAGAATTCTTAATCGCGCGCCTTAAATTTTAGTTATTACTAAGCTAACTTTAAAGCTAAGTCTGGTCCACTAAGCTCTGGATCATTCAAATGGACTCAAAGCGATGTAGTTTATGGATCTGCTTAAAAAGTGCATACTCCCGCCTAAGCGGAAAACTTGCTACCGTAGAACAGATGGAAGTCCAAACAGCTTTGAGAGTAAGCCTGGATTGATGGCAGCGCTATTAATTTGGATTTTACTCACCGCATTATTTTCTTGCGAAACTGTCAGTTGAAAGGGTGTTGCTAGGCCATCGAGATCGCGATAATCGTTAAAAATGGTTTCGGTTGTTTTACCATTAGGGCGGGTATGTCTTTCGGCGAGCGGGTAAATAGTCTGAGGGTCGATAAAAATCAAGTAAGTATCACCATAGGCATCCATTACTCTTACTTTTAGACTGTCCTTTTCTGCCCACTGCTCGCCTTCGATCTCCAAAATCTGGCCTTCGCCTTGACTGGCGCTGACGATCAAGTCAAAAAAGCAAGTTTGTTTTATCCAATGCAGCGCTTCATCTCCCTCGATACGAACATAATTAACTTCTTGTAGTTATGGCGAACGGACGCACCGCCAGACAATTTCGGCATTGGCACCGTAAGTAATTTCCTTCAAGCCTTGCTTGACTAGGACCGCATCTTATTCGGGCGTTTTTTAATTAAGGTAAAAGTTTCGCTTATGCCGTCGCGTTCAATCGTTCCCGCCAAACGTAACGTTTGCGTGCGGCGGAGTAGATCTGGCTTGCAGTTGACAGAGAGATAGGCCGTCGTGAACGTCTTTGGATCGCTCAACTCTTCTATGGAGCCGTATGGTAATTGAGCTGCGACTGGGGCAGATTTATCTTAGCTCACTTTGTTATTTATAACCGAATAGGCTACTGCAGCGGCAAGTCCTAGCATCCCAAAACAGGGTAGTAGCCGACACAGCTTTTGGAGTGTGGTCGATTGCCCATTAATGACTTTAGTATCGGTATAGGCGGGGCTCATGGCATTATCTTACTACATAAAATTGCATAAATTTTATTCACGCTATAGTTAATTATATAGTCAAACTTCGCTTATAATTTTAGTCTAAGGGTAATCATTGTTTTTCGCACTGCCTTGGTGTCTGATACACTTGAATACATCGCAACTTTGTTTTTTTGAGTTTACTGCTACTTTGAATGACAAAATAGCGTTTGGACTGCCTTTTCTGAAGTCTTGCAATAAATGCAAGTAGCATATCTTCTTTTAGCCAGTCAAAGTTAGGAAGCAAAATTATGGCCAAGCCCACACCTACTTTCCATTACCAAAAGCAGTTTCCTCTCGGAAAAGATAAGACAAAGTATCGCTTACTCACAGATGGCTTTGTCGAAACCGTCGATTTTGGCGCTGAATCCATGCTGAAGGTCGATCCAAAGGCTCTAACTTATCTGGCAGAAACAGCGATGAAAGACATCTCCTTTCTACTCCGCACTGAGCACTTGGAGAAAGTTGCTGCGATTCTAGACGATCCTGAAGCTACGGAAAATGACCGCACGATTGCGTTGACTATGCTTAGAAATGCCGAGGTGTCCGCTCATGGAGTTTTGCCCTTTTGTCAAGACACGGGAACTGCGATCATTTTCGGTAAAAAAGGTCAAGGCGTCTGGACGGGTGGGGGCGACGAGGCCGCGCTTTCGGAAGGCGTCTATAATGCATACACTAAAGAAAATTTGCGCTATTCGCAGATGGCACCGCTCTCTATGTACGAGGAGGCCAACACTGCTTGCAACTTGCCCGCTCAGATCGACTTGCAAGCGACAGATAGTGATAGCTACGACTTCCTTTTCGTCGCCAAGGGTGGGGGTTCGGCCAATAAGACCTTTTTCTATCAAGAAACTAAGGCTCTACTTAATCCAGCCAATCTTGAAAAATTTTGTATCGAGAAAATGGGCACGCTCGGCACCTCTGCTTGTCCGCCGTATCATATCGCTTTTGTAATAGGCGGCACCTCAGCCGAGTCCTGCCTGAAAACAGTTAAGCTGGCTTCCACTAAATACTACGATGAATTACCGATCGAGGGCAACGAGTACGGTCAAGCTTTCCGTGACACCGTGCTCGAAGCCAAGCTACTAGAATACACGCGCAAGATGGGCTACGGGGCCCAGTTCGGTGGTAAATATTTTGCCCTTGATGTGCGCGTCGTACGTCTGCCGCGTCACGGAGCTTCTTGTCCTGTTGGGCTTGGTGTTTCTTGCTCTGCGGACCGCAACGCCAAGGCACGGATTGACAAGGATGGAGTCTGGCTTGAGCAGCTTGAAGAAAACCCAGGTCGTTTTATTCCTATCGAAGGTGAGATTGCGAAGCCGGAAGATGTCGTTGCGATCAATTTGAACCGCCCAATGAAAGACATTCTTGCCGATCTGAATCAATACCCTGTAGCTACACCGCTTTCGCTGAGTGGCACGATCGTTGTTGGGCGCGATATTGCACATGCGAAGATCCAAGAACGCCTTGATCAGGGGAAAGGCATGCCGGACTATTTAAAAAATCATCCGATCTACTACGCGGGCCCTGCAAAGACGCCTGCCGGTAAACCTTCTGGTTCTTTCGGTCCCACCACGGCTGGGCGTATGGATAGCTATGTGCATGCTTTTCAGAAAGAGGGCGGTTCTATGATCATGTTAGCCAAAGGTAATCGCTCAAAGCAAGTCACAGATGCCTGCAAAGAATTTGGCGGTTTCTACCTCGGTTCCATTGGTGGTCCCGCCGCTTTATTGGCGGAGCATAATATTAAAAATGTTGAAGTAATTGAATACCCTGAACTCGGAATGGAAGCTATCTGGAAGATTGAAGTGGAAGACTTCCCCGCATACATTCTGATCGATGATAAGGGTAACGACTTCTTCGCCGATGTCCGCACAGCTTGCTCGCAATGCGCCTTGAGCGCTTACGAAAATGCTCGCGTCAATATGACTCAATAGTTCCGCACTTAATCCAGATTGTGTGTAGAACATTTTTTGAATCATTGTTCGATATTTATTATTCAATATTGTAATCTGAGTGGTTTCGTCTAAATTAGTAAACTCCCTATGCGTTTTGTTTTACTCATCTTCGTTAGCTTATCGCTCGTTCTGCAAGTGCATGGCGCGGCTAGTTTGCTAAGCGATTGCCTGAGTCTGGGTAATACGTGTAGGATGGACTTGCCAGCGGTATCTACTTGCGGCTGTGAGCATGCGGGCGATTTGCATATGCTGCCCGCTGCCTCAGGAGATTGTCCTTACGAATGTTCGAAATGTAATTTGGAGACACACGCCGCTGACATTTTGCTTTCTCTACCATCGATTTCTCGTAAGGCTGAAGTCAATTGGACCTTAGACGCTGTAGTGAAAATGGCGCTGGCCGAATGGTCTCCCGACCCCTTGATTGTACTATATGACGCTGAAATTGATGCGTCGCCGCCACACCGTCTCATGACGGAGTGGGGTGTATGGCGTTTATGAATCTCGCACTCGCGGACGCGTTACTTGCGTCTGCTTGAAATTGTGCGACGAGTGAACTTATTTTCGTAGAAGTCTCGGCTGGTTCGTCAGCGCATATCCACTTTATTACAGTCGGGCTTCCTATTACTTACTATGAAACAATTTTCATTATCTATTTTTGCGCTCACTTTTTTGGTAATCGCAACACAGGCGCGAAGTACGGAACCAGAGACTACCCCTGAGCTTCGCGATCAAGCCGCGAAGAGGATGGTTGAAAACCACCCAAATTTTCTAGCTATTTATACGAAGGGCTTGGTTTGCAACTCTTGCGGCATCGGCCTACGAGTTCATATCGGTAAGCTCGATGGTGTGGATAAATCACAGCTCGCCAAGAGCGTTGAGCTTGATGTGGAAAAGCAATTGGTCTTGGTCGCCTTTGAGCTAGATGTGGCTATCGACGTCGATGGCGTGCGCGAGGCGATTTATAATGCCGGATATGATCCTGTCCATTACTACCTCTGGACGGAGATGGGTGGCTTTACGCAAACCGTTTACCCAGTTTCGGAAAAATGAGCCGTCATACTTTTCGTGGCTGCTGCGGTGTTCTGGCACTAGGCTTCGTTGCGCTCGGCCCATTGCGTGGGGATCAACCGATTATGAATATGATGCCGCGTTGGGATGGGGGTTATGGCTTCCAAGTTCGAGCGGAGCATATCCACCGATCAGATCTGAAGCAGGGTAAAGATGTGGTTGCGCGCGGCTTTACTGAGGACATTTACCAGTTTCACTTGGAGGGTGTCTACACTTGGGATCGTTCGATACGTATCACAGCGAAGCTGCCATATGTTTTGAATGCGCAACGCGAGGTGCCTAGCGCGAGCGGTCAAAAATTGGTGCAGAGTGATAATGGAATCGGTGATCTAAGCATGTCTTTGCCGCTGAAGAAATATTTCAACCTCGACGCTCGCTCGGGTTCTTGGACCTTGGCGCCACAGTTACGGATTCCATTGGGTAGAGAGGACGACGGATTCGAGGTTTGGGACGGCGTCTGGGGGAGTGGACTTTCGTTCGGCTACGAGACGGAGACCTACCATTGGTTTTTTGCTACAAGTTCTGGCTTCTGGATCTTTGAGCAGCCAGAGCCAGCGGAGTGGACTTACTCGCTCGACCTCGGCTGGAATCCGCGCGAGGACATGCAAATCCTTTGGGAGAGCGACCTGAGTTGGGACGATGAGAGTAAGTTTTTTCTCTCGGCTGGTCCCGCGCTCTATTGGCGTTGGAATGACAAGACCCATATTCGCATTGAGTGGAAGCATGACTTCGTCTCGCGCGTGACCTCGTCGCGCCCCGACCACGGCAATGGCGACCGCTTTAGCGCTGGAATTGGATTCGTTTACTAAGCTTCTCGACGAAGCAGAAACGCACCTGCACCATCATGTCCAGTCTCCCAAGGAAGGCTGAATATTGCTTTTTCTAGCATAAACAAACGTCCTGATTTACTCGCCAAAAATTCGTCGACGACCAGCTGATTCTCCACTGCCTCAACACTACAGGTGCTGTAAGTAATTCGACCACCCGCCTTAACGAACCGAGCAGCAGAGTGCAGCAACTGAAGCTGTAACTTTGCGCAGTTTTCGATATCCTTTGGCTGCAGCCTCCATTTCACATCTGTCCGTCGCTGAACCACGCCAGTATTTGAACAAGGCGCATCGAGCATGACGGCGTCATACGCGCTAGGTAGACGTTTGTCCTCAAAGGTGCTGGTATCCATTTCGAGTAGGTCACACTCGACGATCTCACATTCCAGGTCTTCTGAACGCAGTATGGACAGATTCTCTTTGAGTCGCGCGATTCGTTTGCCAGGCAAGTCCACCGCTACGATCTGCCCTTTACCTTGCATCGCATGCGCCATGTCATAGGTCTTGCCTCCAGGAGCGGCGCATAGGTCAAGCACTGATTCGCCGGCCATTGGCTCGAGAAGGGCAGGCGCGATTCGAGTAGAGGGGTCTTTAATATAGACCTTACCCTTGTTAAGGAGTGGATGCAGGTCTTCTTTCCAAGAAATTTTGCCCGTGACTCTGTAGAATTGCGGCCATTTAGTCGCCTCGAGTCCCACAGGAATCTGGACTTCGTCGTTGTAAACCTTCAGATAGGTGGGCGGAATATCTTGATTCCATTCGAGTAGTCGCGTGCAGGCCCTAGGGAAATCCCTTTGCCAACGTTCGACCAGCCAGTCGGGGTGACTGTAAAAGGCAGCGGGCGATTTTTGGGCCTGAATCTTCTCCAGCGCCGAAGGCAGTTTGCGCAAGATGGCATTGAGGAAGCCCTGCTCGAAGCGATTGACAAGTTGCTTACTGCGTTCGACTGCGTGGTGGATTATTTTCGGATGGCGGTCGGCTTCGGCGTCAAACATTTCGTAGCCTGAAACTAGGAGAATTGCTTCGACGTTGTATTTGGTTTTTTTTCGCAAAAGCCCTTGCAACGCTGCTCTAGTACGGTGCCCGTGGCGAAGCGCACCTAAAAAAAGTGATTGGCAAGCGGCGCGACGTTCTCCCACAAAATTTTCAGGAAGTTGATCTAACAACTGATCCGCCTTTTGGCCGCCTATCAGATAAGCTGCCACTAGGTACACAGCTGCATCCCAGCCCATTATGGACTTTGAGGATAAGCTTAACTTAATACTTCTCATTAGCGCAAAACCTGTCCATAGTGGATTGTTTACGACATAGACAAGCAATTATTATGAATAAAGAGGCCATAGATGCTCTCATCGAAAAAAATCCGAAACTGCTTTCGCATCGCGAGAAGCTCGAAACCATGGTGCCTGGAAACTACTGCCTGCACCGTAGCTGGGGTTTTGGTAAAATCGTAGACTATAACGCTGCGGACGACCGTCTGATCATCGACTTTGAGGAGGGTAAACAAGGTCACGCAATGGCACCCGCTTTTTGCGTGGATAAGCTAGATATCCTCTTGCCGAACGATCTTTTAGTACGTTCCCGCACTGAAGCTGATGCTATAGAGACGATGATAAAGAAGCAGCCTGCTGATTTAATTTGTGAAATGGTATCCGCCAGCGAGAACCAAGCCATGATGGCTTCAGAGATTGAGCGCCTGCTCGCTCGCGTCATTGGACCGATCAAATATAAGAAGTGGTGGACAGCTACCAAAAAAATACTGGTCAAAGATCCCCGCATCGGTGTGCCAATCAAAAAGACAGAGCCCTATATTTACCGCGATGAGCCAGTGAAGCCCGAAGACGAAATCCTTGAGCAGTTCCACGGCACCAAGAACTCGATGCAAAAGATCGTGCTTGGCGAAAAGCTCTATGCTCTCTCTGAGAATATTTCCGTCGTGCGTGAAGAGATGCCGCAAATTCTCACCGAGTTGACTGACGCGATTGCTAATGCTAAGAGTCTTAGTCAAGCCAACCGTTTGCACGGTGTCTGGGTGCGTAACAACCTTGCGCGAGATCTTCATGAAGATGTAGAAACTCTCGAGCCATCTTCCGCTTCAATTCTCGACGCGACCAACGACTACTCAGAGCTCGCAGCTGAACTGCCTGCCCAGTATTTTAAGCGCTATCTCGATCTTATCAGTCGTACTTATCCTGATAAGTGGCAATTCATGATTGAAGATCTCCTCCGTAATTCAAGCGGTAAGTTTACAAGTGAATGTATCAACTTCATGCTTGAACACGAGATGCAAGAGCGCATCAGTTACTGCCTTGACCGTTGGCTGAAGGAGCAGACGATCAAAGGTCCTCTTCTTTTCTGGGTCGTTAAAAATCGCGCTTCAAAGAAATACGGTGCCATCATCGATCCGCTGGTCAACCCGCGTCTCTTGGCAGCGATGTTCTACGCGATTGACTACGAAGCACTGCAAAATGCAAGTACTCGCCGTATCCCATTGGCCGACTTACTAAGTGATGACACCACATTGATACCTGATCTCTTGTCCCAAGCCAGTGTTGAGACCGCTAATGACCTCGCGCAAACCCTCTTGCTCAATCAAGGTTTTGGGGATCTTACTAAGAAGTCGCTCCTCGCTCGTTTCATTAAGCAATTCCCGTCCGTGCAAGCACTCCTTGCTGGCCAAGCTGCTGAGACCTCCGAAGAGGATGCTCTCATCGTATCTCAAGAGAGCTTCAATCAAGCTAAGGTTGAATATGAAGAGCTTATCGCGACGAAGATTCCTGAGAATAAATTAGCTATCCAAGTTGCTCGCGACCATGGCGATTTAAAGGAAAATTCTGAATATAAGATGGCTAGACAAGACCAAGACTTATTACTTTCTCGCAAGAATGAGCTAGAAGTCGACCTTTCTCGAGCCCGAGTGACTGATTTTACTGAAGCGACTGCCGAAAATGTCGGTATTGGTAGCATCGTCGAACTGAAGAATGGCTCTTCTGGAAAAAAACAGAAATACGCCTTCCTCGGGGCATGGGACAGTGATCCTGACAACGACGTGCTCTCTTACAAGACGCCCCTTGCTCAAGCCCTGATTGGAAAAGAGAAGGGTGCCACCGTTACTACCAAGATTGGCGCTAACGAAGAGAAGTGGACCATACTCAGTATCTCCCGCTGGGTTGACAAGAAGTAATTTGGGCTGCAATCAGTTTAAACAAAAGGCGCTTACGATTTGCGGAAGCGCCTTTTTGTGCTTAATAAAGTTTCTGTGTGTAGAAGGTAGCATCAAAAACTGACGAAAGACGGACTCCCAATATCTAATTTTAGTCTTAGCTAATTCCCAGCTTCTGACGGATTTCGGGAAACTCGTTAAGCTCGGCTAAAAACTCGTCCACGTCAAAATCGGCGACCATGAAATCTCCGTATTCAAAAGTCGGCGTTTTGGTCTGACCACTCAATGCTAGCATCGCGTCCATATCTTTAGGGTTTGCAACAACATCGCGGACTTCTAGCTTGACACCTTGCCCATTGAAAAAGGAAAGGGCTTCAATGCACCAAGGGCAGCCAGATTTGATGTAAAGGATCGGCATTTTATTCATGTTCATAAGCTATTAACATTCTATGTTTCTAAGTCCTTCTGACAACGTAAATCACCGTTTAAAAAGTTTATACCTAGCGGACTTGCCCCGAGCCCCGTGGTCCTACATTAAAATCTTAACCTTGATAAATGAGTTCTAACGACGCACCTGCCAAGCTCTCACAAATGGCCGATTTGATCTCCGTCAAAGGGGCACGCGAGCATAATCTAAAGAATATCAGCGTCGACATCCCGCGTAATCAGCTCGTGGTGATCACGGGAGTCAGCGGCTCGGGCAAGTCGTCATTGGCTTTCGATACGATTTACGCCGAGGGTTACCGTAAATACATCGACAGTCTCTCAACCAAAGCCCGCATGGTGCTTGAGCAAATTCCTCGTCCAGACGTGGACTACATCCAAGGCCTTTCTCCTGTCATCGCGCTGGAGCAACGCAACGGAGGAGGAGGTAACCCACGTAGCACCGTTGCCACTGTAACGGAGATCGCAGATTTTGCCCGCGTGCTCTGGGCAGTCTGTGGCACCCCTTATTGCCCGAAAGATGGCGGTATTATCGAGCGCCGTTCGATGGATGATTGCCTGACTCGAATTTACTCCGAACCAGAAGGCAGTCGCTTGATAATACTTGCTCCGTGGATGACCGCTAAGCCTGCGATTCTGCGCGAAGAGTTACCACGACTCCAACAACGTGGCTTTCAGCGGGTCCGCCTCAACGGTGAGATCCGCCGCCTTGATGAGCCGAGCATCATCGATTCTAAAGCCTCCACGATCAGCGTAGAAATCGTCGTGGATCGGGTGGTGCTAAAACCCGATCAGCGCAGTCGTCTCGCCGACTCGCTTGATCTCGCTTTTAGCGAGGGGAAAGACCGCGGAATTATTTTAATTGAAGAAGACAAAAGCTACCGCGAGATAGCGCTTAGTAATCGCCTAGCTTGTGTCATCTGTGGCGATGTTTACGAGCCCATCACACCACGCCACTTTTCATGGAATCACGCCGAAGGTGCCTGCCTCGAGTGCGGCGGCCTAGGCGAGACACTACAGTTCCAACCTGAGCTTATTGTGCCGGATCCCAGTATTAGTGTGAAAAAGGGTGCGATCAAACCCTGGCGCCTAGGTTCTAAGCAGATGATTATTCGGCACAACGCCATTCTGAAACAACTGGCTGAGCAATTACCTTTCGATCCGACTCTACCATGGGAAGAACTCGACTCTGATACCCGCGAGCAATTAATCCATGGTACCGGAAATCGTCAATTTAGCTTCAAGCTTAAAGGTGGCAACGCAAGGCCGGAGTCGATGACTTTTGAAGGAGTTTTGGCTGACCTTGAAAATATTCGTCGTAACACCACGAGCGACGGCTTGCGTGCCCGGCTGATGGCCTACCAAACCAGTAGCCGTTGTGAATCATGCGAGGGTCGGCGCCTACGCCGAGCTAGTCTAAGCGTTTTGATTGAGGGCCGTTCTATCACTGAATTACTCGCCATGTCACTTCAAGAGGCGCAAAATTTTGTTGATGGGCTATTAAGAAATCCTGATTTCCAAACCGTGAGCGACGCCGTGCGCGGTCTAGCTTCACGTCTTTCTTTTCTTAATAAAGTCGGCCTTAGTTATCTCACGCTCGACCGTGCTTACGCCACTCTCAGTGGCGGCGAGGCCCAGCGCGTCCGTCTCGCCTCTCAGCTCGGCATGTCGCTCGTCGGGGTGGTCTACCTCTTAGACGAGCCCAGCATAGGGCTTCATCCACTCGATAATCGCCGACTCATTCAAACGCTCATCGGTCTTCGTGATCGGGGTAACTCAGTCGTGGTGGTTGAGCATGACGGCGAGACGATGCTAGCCGCGGATCATCTAATCGAATTAGGTCCTGGAGCGGGCATCGAAGGTGGCGACTTGGTCTACCAAGGCAGTCCAAAAAAATCTTTTAAAGATAAACATAGCCGATCTGGCATGTTTCTAAGTGGTGCTGCTCGTGTGGAGAAGGACGCCAAGACCCTGCGGCCAAAAATTGATTGGCTCAAAATACAAGGTGCGACTGAGAACAACCTAAAGGACATCGATGTTAAATTCCCCGTTGGCCTGCTCACTGTAGTCTGTGGCATGTCCGGCTCAGGGAAGAGCACGCTAGTTAACGAAATCCTAGCCAAAGCGGCTGCTTTCAAACTTCACCGTGCAAAGACAATCCCAGGCAAGTATAAGAAGATTTCTGGCCTCGATAACTTCCTCTCCGTAATTCAAGTCGATCAATCTCCCATCGGTCGTAGCCCCCGTTCCAATCCAGCTACCTTTACCAAGCTTTTTGACCAACTACGGGACCTCTTTGCAAAATGTTCGATTGCTAAAATTCGTGGTTACAAGCGCAATCGCTTTTCCTTTAACGTCAGCGGTGGCCGCTGCGAACGTTGCAAGGGTGATGGTGTAATCAAGCTCGACATGCAGTTTATGGCCGACGTTTACAGTGAGTGTCCTAGCTGCAAGGGACGCCGCTACAATCGTGAAACGCTCGACGCACGCTTTAAAGGCTACAGTATCGCTGACGTTTTAGCAATGAGCGTGGATGAGGCGCTAAAAGTTTTTAGTAAGCAGCCCCGAATTGCGGAAAAACTCCATACACTCGCCGATGTAGGCCTCGGTTATATCAAGCTAGGTCAACCTGCCCCAACCCTCTCGGGTGGCGAAGCCCAACGCATCAAACTGTCATTAGAGCTAAGCAAACGCCAGCAAGGGCAGACGCTTTACATCCTCGATGAGCCAACTACCGGATTACATTGGCTCGATATTCAGCGCTTGATGGACCTCCTGTTCGAATTAAGAGATGCTGGTAATACCATCCTGATTATTGAGCACGACCTCGACGTTATTCGTTTAGCGGATTGGATTGTAGAATTAGGCCCCGAAGGCGGCCAAGGAGGGGGCGAGATTGTTTTTCAGGGAGAGGGTATTGAATTCTGTCAGGGCAGCGGTAGCCCGACACAAAGTGTGTTATCGTAGAATCGTAAATCTTCAGCCCAGTATCCGTCTGATCGAATTTTCAGAAACTCGTTCGTATGCACGATAGGCGTGCTCGGCAGATTTTAGCACCAGGTCGAAGCGTTCGTTGCTTTCAGCGTCTCCAAACTCAAAGCCCAGTAGTGCCCGCCCGACGCGCTCGCCTGAGTAGACGTAATTAAAATAGCAGAGATTTGAATGGGGACTAACTGATTTAAGGAACTCGGCCAGCGCACCAGGGCGTTCGTGAAATTCAAGGGTGATAAATATTGGATACCTCAACAGCTTTGACTGATAGTGAATCAAGCGAAAGCGCACGTCGGTTTCTGAAGTGACCTCCTCATATTTATAAGCGTCGTCGGAAAGTGACTGCGTAAGCACTTTAAACTCCAAGGGTGAGACATTAAAGCCGATGACGGGTGCAGCCATAGCAGTATCGCTTTTGCCATATTGGAAATCGGCAATGCTCACTGTGTCTGGCATCGATTTGAGCAGGGAGTACATTGCGCCCGCTTTTTCGGGAATCTGAATTTTTAGGAAACGTCGACGAGCAGCCCCCACTGCAGAGCGCAGAGCGATGGTAGCTAATTGTTCGAAGTCCATATTAGCACCGCAAAGTATACTGAGCACGCGCTTTCCTTCGAGCTCTTTGCGTTGTTTCAAAATCGCGGCCACACCCATTGCGCCTGAAGGCTCCGGAATGCAGCGCAGTTGCTCCCATAGGAATTGAATCCCAGCGGAGACTTCGTCATTCGTCACCGTCATCCATTCGTCGACTAGGTCAGCGCAGATTTGGTGGGTAAGTGTACCAACTTTACGCACCGCTGTGCCATCGCAGAAGACGTCGACGTGATCTAGAGCAAGAGGGGCGCCTGCTTTGACTGCAGCAGCCATCGAGGCTTGGTCGACGCCTTCGACGCCGATGATGTGGATATCGGGGAAATTTGTTTTCAGCCTAGTTGCCGCCGCGGCAGCCATACCTCCGCCGCCGACTTGAAGATAGGCCACATCGAAGGGGCCTTTGTCTGACATTACGATCTCGTCAGCAAGGGTGCCTTGGCCAGCCATCACAGTGAGGTCGTCATAGGCATGGATATAAATGAGGTCGTCTTTGGCTGCGCAATCATGAGCGGCTGCACTTGAGCTGTCGTAGCTGTTCCCATAAAGGCGGATTTCAACAGATTTGCCGCCATGGCGTTTAACCGCGAGCTGCTTCATACGTGGAGTGGAAAGCGGCATGTAAATAATCGCTCGCGTGCCGAGTTTACGCGCAGCGAGCGCCACACCTTGCGCGTGGTTGCCCGCCGAGGCGGTGACTACGCCCGCAGCCAATTCATTCGTGCTGAGCTGTGCCATGAAATTATAGGCACCGCGCCATTTGTAGGCGTGGATGGGCGAGAGGTCTTCGCGCTTTACGAAGATTTCTATGTTGGAGTCTTCCAAAAGAATTGAATCCAGAGGCGTTGCGTCAGCCATTTCATAGATGCGACGACGTGCAAATGAGATCTCTTTACGAAGATCACGCTGTAGTAACTCGCTGTCCATTCGATTACTGCACAGTGTTTTAGCGGCAGGCTCAAGTTTGATCGTAAGGCATGAGCTCACTTGTGCTAGCAGAGGATTGACCGCGCGTAAAGTATTGACCACGGCGCGAACAAGCTCGCACCCTATCTGTCGACATGGCTAGGCCTCTTAAAACTCTTCCCATCTACGATGTCGCAGCTGAACTACTCGCTGGTATCGCTTCGACGGGACGGATCGTACTTGCCGCGCCTACTGGCTCGGGTAAGTCAACACAGGTGCCCCAGATCCTGCTCGACCAAGCTGGGATCAAGGGAGAGATCGTCGTGTTACAGCCACGGCGTCTGGCGGCAAGACTTCTAGCCATGCGAGTTGCCTTTGAGCGCGGTGTTAAGCTAGGTGACGAGGTCGGCTACCAAATTCGTTTTGAAAATATATTTAGTGCTAAGACGCGCATGCGCTTCGTCACTGAGGCGATCCTCTTGCGACAAATTTTAGAAGATCCTTCACTCAAAGGAGTCGGTGCGGTCGTATTTGACGAGTTTCACGAGCGACATTTAAGCAGTGATCTAAGTCTCGCTGCGGCTCTACAGACAGTGCAGTCGAGTCGGCCTGACTTAAAGCTAGTTGTTATGTCGGCTACTTTGGATATCGATATGCTTGAGGGCTTTTTAGCACCTTGTTCTCGTGTGGAAACATCGGGTCGGATGTATCCTGTTGAAGTGAGTTATGCGGGTGCTGCGCTTGGGCGTAATATAGCTCCCGTTTGGGAGCGAGCCGCCGCATCTTTTAAGAAACTAGTGGGTGCAAAACATTCGGGCGACGTGCTCGTCTTTATGCCAGGTGCGTTAGAAATTCGAAAGACGATTGATGCAATTCAGGCTTTGCCCGAAGCGCGTGGCTACGAGGTTTTGCCTTTGCATGGAGAATTGCCACCCGAAGCGCAGGATAGGGCGGTCAGCACTGGCGACGTGCCCAAGGTGATCGTATCGACCAATGTAGCCGAGACTTCGATTACGATCAAAGGTGTGCGTGCGGTGATTGATGGAGGCCTTGCGCGGATTGCACGTTATGATACACGACGAGGCATTAATTCAATTTTGATTGAGCCGATCAGTCAGGCATCTTCGGAGCAACGCACAGGTCGAGCCGGACGAACGGGCCCTGGTCTCTGTGTGCGCCTTTGGAGTGAAGCGGAGCACGAGGCACGCCCGGCACGCGACGAGGCTGAAGTAAAGCGCGTCGATTTGTCAGAGGCCGTTCTTATGCTAGCGGCTGCGGGTATAAGTGAACTCGATCAGTTCCAATGGTATGAAGCGCCTAGTAAAGAATCTTTGGAACGTGCTCATGTTTTACTTAAAGATTTAGGAGCTCTGGATTCGAGTTGTGAGATCACTGAGCTGGGTCGTCAGATGTCACGCTTACCCTTGCATCCTCGCTATGCGCGATTGCTGATCGAGGCCAATCGTTTAGGTGTGATGCAAGATGTCGCATTGATTGCGGCACTGAGTCAGGGGCGACCCTTTTATCGAGCTTCACGCGATACCCGCATACGGCGTGAACAGGTTCGTGAGATTGAGGATCATGCCGACGTTCGTTCCGATTACTTTGTGCATTTAAAAGCATGGGAGATTGCTCGTGGGGCTAAGTTTAACCCGAACGCATGTGGCGCGCTAGGTATCCATGGTGCTGCGGCCCGGCAAGCAGGCGCAGTAGCCCGGCAAATTCTACAACTCGCTATGCGGGCGGGTTTGGATATGCGAGGCGGTGTGCTTCCTGATGCAGAGGAACGAATTTGTCGCTGCTTATTGGTGGCGTTCTCGGATCACTTAGCGTTGCGCAATGATCGCGGCACGCGTCGCTGCAAGATGGTGCACGACCGTTCGGGCGAGTTAAGGCGCGAAAGCCTCGTCGAGAGTGAACTCTTTGTGGCAGCGGAAATTGAAGAGCGTGAGCTACGAGGTGATGTCTCAGTCTTGCTCGGGTTGGCAACAAGGGTGGAAGTTAAATGGCTGGAAGAAACTTTCCCTTGTGATTTCAATGAGCAGACAGAGATGAGCTATGATTCAACCGCAAGGCGTGTTGTCTGTCGTAGCGAACGACGCTTCCGTGATCTCGTGTTGCAATCCAAAGATCAGGGCGAACCGGACTTAGATAAGGCAGCCAGCTTGTTGGCAGCCGAAGTGATGGCGGGTCGTTTAAATCTCAAGAAGTGGGATGCCTCGGTCGATAATTGGATCGCCCGTGTCAATTTCGTGGCCAATTACTGCCCCGAAACCGAGATCGTGCCAATCGACGAAGAAGCACGCCAACTTTTGATCGAACAGATTTGCCACGGTGCGCTCAGTTATAAAGAGATTAAGGACCGTCCCGTTTTAAAAGCTATCAAAAATTGGATCAGTCCCGAACAAGTCTACTATATTGACACTTACGCGCCCGCAGAGATGAAGCTGCCGCGAAGACATCGTGCCGCTAAGATTCGTTACGAGGCCGATGGCCGAGCGATTATCACCTCGAAGCTTCAGAACTTTTACGATGTGCCAGGGGCTACGCTGAAGGTCGCTAATGGTCAAGTGGCACTGCTTGTTGAGCTTCTCGCCCCGAATCAAAGGCCCGTGCACCTGACCGATGACCTCGACGCTTTCTGGGACGGCGCCTATGCATACGTTCGTAAAGAGCTGGCTGGCCGTTATCCGAAACACGAGTGGCGGTAGTGTAGCTAATCGTGGCATTTAGCTTGTGAAAGTATCGGAGACAGCTCGCGCTTTTGTCGCCCTGGTAGAATGGGAGTGAGTAAACTCGCACGCTACTGCTTCTGCTGGCCAGTGAGCGGTGGTAAATTTTCAAAAGGCAGACTCGGTTGATTGCTACCTAGGGATTTGCTACACGCGGTTTGCAAATCAAGCCAACGATCCCAATCATACTTGGGCGCGTGGGCGATGTGCATACGCAGACTACGCCATTCGACGCGTGCGCGCTCGATGTCGCCTCGGCTCAACTCGTCATCGAGATAGGCTTCGGCACGACTGCTTTTATGTTCGATATTGTAGAGGATCTCACTTGCGCCCTCGCCGTAGTCTTCAGGTAGTCCACGCCTTAAATAACCGGGTATAGTACGGAGACCGTAGGCTACTTGGCAGAAGGTAGTGAGCGGTCGACCCGCAAGGGCTAGCGCGTTGAAGCGGTGACCTGCTCGTAAGTTGGCTAGATCGTAAACGAGTTCTTCGATCGGGTAGTGTTCGGCTTCGAGTGCGGCAGCCACTGCAAGTCCTTCGCCGTGGTTGAAGAAGGAAAAGAGGATGCCACGGCGAGTGGGGTGGGCTTGCGCGTCGATCAGACCGAGTGTATGCCACTGCTCAGCGACGCTATGCATTCGAGAACTTCTGTCCTCCGTCCGCTGATCTATGTCCTCTGGATGGCTGCCCTGAATCTCGCGCTTACGTTCGATGGGATTGAGTAGGCCTTTGCCGTTTAGATCTTTGAGAGCATAGATCTCTCCCTCAGCGTAGTCGAGCTGGGCGTATAGGGTGCCACCGTGCTCCTTGAGATTAACAACTCGACCGCCTCGTGTAAGTTCAGGGAGCTTGGGTAGAATTTGTCGCTCGATGTTTTGTAGTGAACGGAGCTTAGTCAGCTTGGGTTTTCTGCCTTCGTTACGCTCTTTCTGACGGAGGGCTTTCAATAGCCATTTTGTGAGTCTCAGGCGGTTGTCATCGCTAGTTTTTGGAAAAGTAGCGAGGGGCACTTCGAGTCCGTAGAAGCGGTCCTTCTTTGTGCCAAATTTACAAATGGTGCCGATACGGAGACTAGCCAGGATCTTTGGACTACTGAGACTAGGGCGCCAGGTATCGCCATCTAATAACCAAGTGTCTTTGATACTAAAAACAAATGGTGATCGTTTGCGTTCCCAAATTCCCTCTTTGTTGCAAAATTCAGTAACAACACCGCCAGAAATAGCTTGTTCTTTTGCATTTGGGGCCACGAGCTTTGTTTTGCTTTTTCGTTGCTTCAGGAAATCGTCTAGCCCTAGGTGAATCGGTTCGCGTACGAATAGGCGCGCGGTCAATTCACGAGTGGCTTTGAGGGGTTCTTTGCCTGTATCGAGTGCGGTTTGAATGACGGTTATCAGGGATGGCCAGTCGACATTATTCTCGCGCTGTAAGCGGAGAGGTTTGGCTTCAATCAAACGAGGAGTTTTACCTGTAAAAAGAATGGTGCCGCGCGCGTCGAGGCCTCGGCGGCCAGCACGGCCGAACATCTGCAGTAGCTCGTCGGGGCGTAGGTGGCGGTGGTTTTCGGCCACACGGTATTCGCGGTCGAGTACTAATACTGAGCGCATGGCAAAGTTGATTCCAGCAGCTAGTCCGGCTGTGGCGACGATGACCTTGAGTTGGTTGGCCTTGGCAAGTGGCTCGACCAGGGCGGCGCGTTGCGCATAGCTCATGCCGCTATGATGAAAGGCAACGCGTTGTTTGAGTGTTCGGGCTAGTTCGCTGCCAGCGATGGCTTTTTGCTCGGCAGTAAGGATGATCGTGTCGGGTTCTGGCAGGGCGGCGGCCAGGGTGCGAGCGAGATTCTCTGCGGCTTTACGTCGGGAGGCGAAAATAAGGATGGGGCCGAGTCCGGCGTCGAGTGCGCGCGCGATGTAGCGAGTCCAGCGCCCATGGATGCTTTTGTGCACATGGTTAGGTAGGGCGTCGAGGTGCACCTCGTCGAGCGTGACGGGACGCTCGGGGTGGCGAACGGTGGCGACCTGCCTTCCACAGCGGGTAAGCCAGGCCTCTATTTCGAGCGGATTAGCCACACTGCCACTGAGGAGGAGTAGTTGGGTATCGGTAGGAGCCATCGCCAGAGCGAGCTCATAATTCATCCCGCGAGCTGGGTCGCCGACCATTTGATATTCGTCGATTACGAGCAGGCGTGGACCTTTGCCTGTCATGAGGGCGCGCTTTTGGGTTTCGAGCGTTGCGACGATGATGGGTGCATCAAGATTGTAGGCGAGGTCGCCTGTCGCAATGCCTACGCGCCAGCCCATTGCTTGCCACTCGCGTAGCTTGTCGTTAGCAAGGGCGCGTGTCGGTACGGTGAAGACTGCTTTGCCCGGAAAGGTACGCTCTACGAGATGCTCGAAGATGAAAGTTTTACCAGCACCCGTGGGTGCATCGACGATAACGTCATATTCAGCCCGTAGAAGATTGACCGCCTTCTGTTGCCAGAGATCGGGTATGGTCAGATCTGTTTTGAGAGCATCCATGGGTAGAGCTTCGACTGGAAATTCGTGAGTGTAAAGAATGGGCGAAGGATTGTTTCATGGGATCTTCTCGAATACCAGTTACGTGATGATTTAGACTCTGCATTTAAATGAAGTAATCCAAACTATAAAAAAGTGTCCCAATTACTCGGGACACCTTCATAGGAAGTAATAATGCCTAGTCGCTCAGAGCTTTTTGCCTATGGCGTTGGTGCCACATAGGGCGACTTCCATTCCCATTTTTTTGGCCAACTCAGCTTTTGCATATAAGCAGTTGTCAGCCTCTTTCGCGCTTTTAGCGTAGGCGACGTTGATGTGGTTGGCCTGGTGGCGTGCCATCATTTGATCGCGGCTCACGCCATAGGTCACAGCGTGCATAATGGGCCACTGTGGAGTGGTCTCGTCTAGGCGGCGCTGTGTTTCTTCCTTCGGCAGTGTGATGACTTTGGCGCGGCCAAGATCAATCTTGAGTTTACCGTCTTCGATGAAGATGCGACTCCAGACAATTTCGCCTGGCTTAGCTATACCCTGCAGTGTGCTTCCGCCCTGGGGGAAATACATCGCGGGCTGACGGTAGCCGTGGCTTCCTTTCCATCCGCCTATGTGGTGCTCAATGGGTGCTGATCCTGAAATAAGGAAGACCCATACATACTCGTCCGTCGTGCCTGATTTGTCCCAGTCGCCCCAACGTAGATCATGGAGAGTGGTCTCGGCGGGTTGCTTTAGCGCTGTGTGTATGCGCTTCGTCATGAGGGCATCGAGTCCGCAGCACTCGTCGACTTCGTTAAAGTGTGGGTAAGTTTCGCCCTTAAGAATGACTTCACCCTTGGCATTTTTGACCGGAGGCCGGTCGGTGCTGTTAAGCATACCTTCTACGAGATCGGAAGCCGGGCAAAGATCCTTGAGGCCTTGCTGGTATTGGATACCGAGTGCGTCGCAACTGTAGGTGTCACCGATGCGGCAAGCGGCTACATACATTTTACATTGTTCGATCACTTGTGCCTTTGTGAGGCTGTTCATACCATTACGTCCGAAGTGAAAATTGAAGCCTTTTTTCACGATGAACTTATAGACTTCGTCGGCTTCAGCCTTAGTCACAGTCTGCATTTCAGCATAAAGTGCGCTCTGGCTGAGTTGCTCCTTATAGACGCCAGTTTGGAAGAGTAATTCATCGGGTATGGTAGCATTGTACATACCCATACAGAACTCGTCGAAGACACCCATTATAGCTTTATTTCGGTCAAGATCGGTAGCGATCTTTTCGGCAACTTTTTTAAGGCGCGCAGGTGTGCCCTTACTTTTGTATTTTTTAACGTGAGCGGTTGGGTGGCTCACACTACCTGTTTCTAGCCATTTCTTGAGCTTCTTTTGAAAGCGTTTGTCAGTACTAAAGTCTTCGCTCCAGAGTGTGGAGTATTTGACGCCTGCTTTTGTCAAAGAACCGTTAAGATTGAGCATGCCGACGAGGCCAGGCCATGTGCCGCTCCAGTTGGCGACCGTGAGAATGGGCCCCTCGTGCGAAATGAGACCATGTAGCAGGTGGTGCGAGTATTGCCAGACTGCCTCAGCGATAATAAGGGGCGCCTGACGGTCAATCTTTGCGAAGACATCCATGCCTTGGCGTTGGCTGGAGATGAAGCCGTGCTTCAACTCAGGATCATACTTGTGGGCCCGCTTGAGATTACCACCGAGACTTTTTAGCACTCTAGCGAGTTCCTGCTCCATCTCATCTTGCTTAGACCAGCAGTTTTGATTGGCGGTGATACGGAGATCGCCATTGGCAACGAGTAGAACGGTTTTGTTTTTTGGCATTATGTTATGTAGGGGTGGGTTTAATGTACTAGTAGTAAAGCACTTGTGGGTGGCTGAGTATCGGATTCAGTAAATATGAGTAGTGTTATTTTTGCTACAAAAAGACTACGCTATAAAGCGTTTGATCCGTGCGACCACGCGTTCGCGACCCATGACTGCAAGCATGGGCAAAAGATCGGGGCCGCCACCTTGTCCACTGGTCGCGTAGCGCAGCGCAGGGAAATAGGCGAAGACCTTTTGATCTTTTGACTCTGCGTGGGTTTCAAATGCGCTCTTCAGGCTATCGGCATCGAAGCTTTTGATGCTTTCTAGGATTGGAAGCACCTCACCGAGTAGTTCTTTTGGGTCGGTCTTTTTGGCGATTTTTGCGCCTGTCTTTTCGTCCATCGCATAGTCGTCTACAAAGAAGTATGCGCAGAGTTCTGAGAGAGTATCGAGTGAGCGTGCTTTAGGCTGGCAAAGCGTGAGCACGGCTTGGAGGTAATTCTCATCGGCACTTTCACTGACGACGCCCGCCTCATTGAGCAGAGGGCGAGCGAGGAAGGTGAAGCTCTCAATGTTTAGCTCCCGTAAATACTCTGCATTGAGAGCAGAGAGCTTTTTCTCGTCGAAGCGTGAGTTGCCTTTATTAATCCCGGGAAAGTCGAAGAGCTCAATGATTTCATCGATGTTCATTTTCTCGCGCTCGTCTTTAGGATTCCAGCCAAGAAGAGAAATGTAATTACGAACGGCGACAGCAAGGAAGCCACGTGCTTCGTATTCCTCGATCAGTGCACCCTTGTCTCGCTTGCTCATTTTACCTGAGCCTTCCTCTTTTAGTATCAGTGGAATGTGCGCAAACTTTGGTGGCTTCACATCGAAGGCATTATACAGCACGACGTGTTTACTGGTATTTGAAAGATGATCTTCACCGCGGATTACGTGCGTGATACCCATCGTGATGTCATCAATCACATTGACGAGGTGAAAGCCAGGGCTACCGTCCTTGCGCACGAGGACGAAGTCCTTTTCTTCAGCACGCTCAACACGACCGCGGACCTCATCTTCGATCACAACGGGCATGGCTTTGACTTTCTCAATCTCTGTTTTCAAGTAATCGTCGTAGGTGTTGTAACGTTCGCCCTCAAGCTTGAACCAGATTGCGCCGTCTTTTTCGTAAGTGCGCCCCGCGGCTGTGAGTTTCTCAAGATACTTGTCGTAAATTGGCTGTCGCTGACTTTGAAAGTAGGGGCCGTAATTGCCGCCCACGTCGGGGCCCTCATCCCAATCCATTCCCATCCACTTCATTCCCTCGAGTAAGACTTTTAGAGCTTCTTCGGTATTTCGCTCTTTGTCAGTATCTTCAATGCGGAGGACAAAAGTCCCGCCAGTATGACGCGCATAGAGCCAATTGAATAGGGCGGTGCGGGCACTCCCAATATGGAAGAAACCCGTAGGACTAGGAGCGAAACGAACACGTACCTTGGACATGATGGGATGGATGGAAGTTAAAACTTAAGTAAATACTTAGTATCTTGATGGCTAAGCTTATAAAATAGACAGAAATTGCCAGCCATTGAGAAGACAATTCCTTCAGCGTATCATCTCATCGTGCGAGTGGTAGGCACTTTTGGATACCAAAAATTAATTCGACTTCATCCCTAGTGCTTTGACTTGAGTGATACAATGCTTCTGAGGAGCAAGTCAGGAGTTGGCTTTACCGAGGGGTTTTTAGGCTTTTAATAAACAGCTTATTGCAAGATCGAGCACATCTTTTTTGCAGCATAACCCATGCAGATTAGTTTGATCTTCCAATTAAGGAATAGATAAGAACGCTTTGTCTGATTTACATGAGGCTACGTGGCCTCTTAAAGTCCCGCTCATATTGGGTTAAGGCAGAGAGTCTTACACTGGTATGTCAGAACAAAAAGTTCTACTATTTACCGTAGACTTCCACCTCTATGTAGTGGTTCATGTCGTTGGCAGTATTACCATTACTGTAAAGTCGCACGTATTGCGCGTTGGCACCTTTAGCATCGATTAACTTGCCATAGCGTGAATCCACATAAGGCTTGGAGGAGCCTTTACCTAGTTCGGCTGAGTTATCGTAGTCATTGTTGAATAGGACCGTGACTCCAGACTCAAATGTGGGGTCGTTGGATACCTGTACAACTACATCGTGGTAAGCGCGCGCTTGTGAGTGATAGTGCCAAACCCAGATAGCGGATAATTCTGCGGGTGCTTTGAGGTCGATTTGCACCCATTGAAGGCCGTCCATTAGCTCGACAAAGTATCCTTCGCCCGCCTCTTTGTCGCCGTCAGTTATGTAGGAGAGTTCTCCGATTATGGGAAAGTCGTCGCTGCCTGTTACGGACTTACCAGTGGATAGAAGTTGAGTTCCCTCAGGGACCATAAGGACCGGGGCACTGGAAGGAACCGGTTCAAGGTTGGGCACTTTGATCGGCTGCGGTGTGCCTTCAATGAGCTCTGGTGGGATCTCTGTGGTCAGCAGCATGCTGCCTGCGATACTTACTGCAGAATCTGATGAAGCTACTGTACTGTCACTGGGTGGGGCTTCGTCGCCACATCCAGCAAAAATTACTACGGTAGAAATGAGGGCAAGGAGCGCGATTTGTTTCAATATATTATGTGTATTCATTCAGAAATTTTTCCTAAGTATGTAGATGTTCTTCGGTGAAATTGATTATTTCATGACTATTGGCGGCGGGATTGACCCAATAGATAGGAGCTTCCGATTCTAGTGCGTGGCGGGCATCGCAGGTCAATTTAGTATAGCCTCGGATGGCTCCATAAAAATTTTCTACATGTGGTGTGTGTGGCTGTTTACTCATTCCACCGGGGAGGGCATATTTATCGGGCGGCGCGGATTCGTAAGAAGCGATGGCATCGCTTCCGCCTGCAGCAACACCGACTGATTCTTTCTTAAGTAATCCACGCCTGACAAGTTCGTCCCACTTCGTAGAGTCTGCCCCCGATTCCTTGTAAATATTGGTATATGCTTCGCGCTCGGACATTTCGATCGTGCCATCGGTCCCCATGAATGTTTCGTAGTAACCGCCGCCCGAACTAGTCGTGGTTAGGACCTGATAAAAAGCGCGTGCGCTGCCCAAAGCCGTCTCATACTCGAATATGCACATAACGTTGTCAAAGTGCTCGCGATCTTTGAAGTAACTACGTCCTCCAGAAGCCATTACGGACTTTGGTTGAGTACCAAGAAACCAATTAAATATATCAATTTGGTGAGCCCCGAGGTCTGAGATCGGCCCTCCGGATAGCTCTGTGTAAAATCGCCAGTTGAGGAAACGATGACGCAGTTCCTCGAGACTAAGTGTATG